>JAOPWZ010000087.1 GCA_025965435.1 Aeromicrobium sp. | reverse complement strand
TCGACCATGCGCGTGAGGCCCCGCACCTGTCCCTCGATGCGCTTGAGCCGCTTGAGGACGGCGACCTTGTCCTCGGAGTAGCCGGGGGCGTCGTGTTCCATGGCACCAGTATACCCCTAGGGGGTATGGGGTGATGGATTCCCAGGATAACCCCGGGTTTGGCAGCCATCGGGGCCGTAGGAAACCGCGCCCGGAGGCAGGGTTCAAGCGCCCCCTACGCTGACCCCATGAGTGAGATTCCCGGCCTGGACGGCCTGCTCGGTGTCGAGCACGTCGAGACAGGGCCCGACAAGGTCGTCGTCCGCTTCACGATCGACGAACGGCACCTGCAGCCCTTCGGCATCCCGCACGGCGGCGTCTACTGCGCGGTCCACGAGTCGACCGCCAGCGTTGCGGGCCAGATCTGGCTGCAGGACCGCGGCGTCATCGTCGGGACGAACAACTCGACCGACTTCCTCCGGCAGGCGAAGGTCGGCGACACCATCACGGTCACCGCGACGCCGATCCATCGAGGACGCAGCCAGCAGCTGTGGCATCTTGCCTCCGTCGACCAGGACGGCCGGCTCGTCGCGCAGGGCCAGGTGCGGCTCGCGAACCTCGACAAGGACATCCCGGTCGAGGCCGTCGAGCGGTTCATCGGCGCGTACAGGAGCGCCTCCGACAGCCGGTAGACTGAGGCCAAGCAGGCGCGACTGGCGTTGAGGTGGTTACCACCGGGGAGCGTCTGCGACACCCACGACATCGGGACCGTTCGCCTGGGCCCCACGTCAGCCGAGTTCCGCTGACTGGAGGCATCCGCGATGATGATGACCATGACGACCACTGACCCGTTCCCGACGGAGCTGCTCGAGGACGGCGACGTCCGCGTCCTGCTGCTGGAGAACATCCACACCGACGGCGCCGAGTTCCTGCGGGGCAAGGGCTTCCAGGTCGAGACCCGCGACGGCGCGCTCAGCGAGGACGACCTGATCGAGGCGATCCAGGGCGTGCACCTGCTGGGCATCCGCTCCACGACCTACATCACCGAGAAGGTCCTCGACGCGGCTCCCGACCTGCTCGCGATCGGCGCGTTCTGCATCGGCACCAACCAGATTGACCTGTCGGCCACGACGCGCCGCGGCATCGCGGTGTTCAACGCTCCCTACTCCAACACGCGCAGCGTCGTCGAGCTCGCGATCGCGGAGATCATCTCCCTCGCCCGGCGCCTGCACGAGAAGTCGACCGACATGCACAACGGCGTGTGGAACAAGTCGGCTGCCGGGAGCCACGAGATCCGCGGGCGGACGCTCGGCATCGTCGGCTACGGCAACATCGGCAGCCAGCTGTCGGTCATCGCCGAGGCGCTCGGACTGTCGGTCGTGTTCTACGACATCGACGACAAGCTCGCCCTCGGCAACGCGAAGCGCTGCTCGACCCTCGAAGAGCTGCTCGCGATCTCCGACGTCGTGACGCTGCACGTCGACGGACGTCCGGGCAACGCGGGCCTGTTCGGTGCCGCGGAGATGGCGCTCATGAAGCCGCGCTCGCTGTTCCTCAACCTGTCGCGCGGCATCGCGGTCGACACCGTCGCGCTGCGCTCCCACCTGGAGTCGGGGCACATCGCCGGCGCCGCGGTCGACGTGTTCCCGATCGAGCCCAAGCGCCAGGGCGATCCTTTCGAGTCCGACCTGCGGGGTCTCAAGAACGTCATCCTGACGCCGCACGTCGGCGGGTCGACCGAGGAGGCGCAGCAGGACATCGGCCGGTTCGTGGCCTCGAAGCTGCGGTCGTACGCGTCCTTCGGCGGCACGTCGCTGAGCGTCAACATGCCCGAGATCAATCTGCCGGCGGCGACCAGCAAGCACCGCCTGGCGCTGGTGCACCGCAACGCCCCGGGCGTGCTGGCGACGATCAACGGCCTGCTCGGCGAGCACGAGGTCAACATCGAGGCGCAGTCGCTGTCGACGCGCGGCGAGATCGGCTACGTCCTGACCGACGTCGCCGCCGAGCTGGGGCCCGACGTGCTCAGGGAGCTCGCGGCCCTGCCCGAGACCGTCCGGCTGCGCCAGCTCAGCTGACGCGGCGCAGCCGGGGGCCCGGCTACTCGAAGCCGAACGGCGGGAAGTCGTCGGTCAGCAGGTAGTAGTACGCGTTGTAGCGCGCGCTCCAGCGGATGAAGCCGATCATGAACGACTCGAGGCCGGCCGGCCAGCGGCCGAGGATGATGACTGCGAACCAGCCGACGATGTACACGAAGTACACCGCGATCAGCAAGAAGAAGTAGACGATCGTGTGCGGGATGACCAGCAGCGCGCGAAAGAAGATCGTCAGGCGGCTGCGGCCCTCGATCGCCGGGACGACGTCGAACCGCGTGCGCGGATCGGTGCCGGGGTCGGTGAAGTCGAGGTCGAAGCTGAACGGCGGGTACTCCTCGCGCAGGAAGAATATGTACGTCTGCACGCGGACGCCGTAGCGAATCGTCGCGATCATCAGGCTCTGGATCCCCTCGGGGACCTTGCCGGCGAAGACGCCCGTGAACCACGCGGCGATGACGAGCACGCTCGAGACGATGCTCAGCACGTACAGCACGATGAAGTGCGGGATGGCCAGCAGCCAGTGCACCAGCGGGCGCCAGCGCGCGATCTTGCCCGGGCTGGAGAACTGGAACGACACGGGGTAGCCGGTCGGGCCGCCCGCGTACGCCGGCGGCGCGCCGTACGGCGGGGGCTGAGTCGGCGGCGGCCCGCTGTGCGGGGGCGGTGGCGCTGAGCCGTAGGGCGGGGGGGCGGGGGGCTGCCCGGGAGGCGGCGGCGGAGCGTGGTCGCTCATGGAGTTGCCCTTCGTGGGAAGTGTGGTCATAGGCACGGTAGCGACAACCGGTCGCCTGGCGCATCCTCTCTCAGTGACCGGACGTGCAGAGTGCCGAGAGTGTCTCGGCGCATCCGGCGTCGAGCTTGAGGGTCGCGAGGTCGTCGCCTCGGGTCGTCCCCCGGTTGACGATGACGATCGGGAGCTCGCGCCGCCGCGCCGCCTTCACGAAACGCAGGCCCGACATGACCTGCAAGGACGAGCCGAGGACGACCAGCGCCTCCGCCTCGGCCACGAGGGCGTAGCTCCGCTCGACCCGCTCCTTGGGCACATTCTCGCCGAAGAACACGACGTCCGGCTTGAGGTTGCCGCCGCACCGGCGGCACTGCGCGACCCTGAAGTCGTCGGTCTCGGCCAGGACGACGTCGCCGTCGGGCGCGTGCTCGCCCACCCGGGCCTCGTAGCCGGGATTGAGCGCGGCCAGGCGGTCGTGCAGCTCGCTGCGGGAGGTCACCTCGTGGCAGGCCAGGCAGATCACCCGGTCGAGGCGACCGTGCAGGTCGATCACATCGCGGTGTCCGGCGCGCTCGTGCAGCCCGTCGACGTTCTGAGTGATGAGCCCCGAGAGGTGGCCCCGGTCCTGCAGCGACGCCAGGAGACGGTGGGTCGCATTGGGCTCGGCCTGCCACATGCGACTCCAGCCGACGTGCGCGCGGGCCCAGTAGCGTTGCCGCCCGGCGGGCGTCCGCACGAACTCCTGGTACGTCATCGGCGTGCGCACCGGCGAGCCCGGCCCTCGATAGTCCGGGATGCCGGAGTCGGTGGACACCCCGGCACCGGTCAGGACGAGCCAGCGCCGGTCCCCGAGGACGTCGAGGACACCCATGGGCCCGGAGTCAGCCGACCTTCAGCGTGGTGTCCGGGACGTGGCTGCGGATCGCGGTGACCAGCTCCTTGGCTGCGTCCTTGTCCTCGTCGAACGTCTCATGGGCGGCGACCCGCAGGTGCGGCCTGAGGTTGTCGTTCTTGTCGAAGGTGAACTCGACCTCGTGCCCGGGAGGGACAAAGAGGCGGAGCAAGGCTTCGAGCAGGGGCAGGTTGTCGTTCCACGCGCTGAACACGCGCTGCGCCCACTCGGCGTCGGAGACGTACTTGGTTCCTTGGGCGGTCTTGCCGTGGCCCATCGGATCGATCTCGCGCTCGATCGTGGCGCGGTAGACGATCTCGGCGTTGCCCTCGTCGTCGCCACCGATGTCGACGGAGAGGATCGAGTCGCTCCACTGCCAGCTCTGGTCGTGCCGCAGCGTGTCCTCCCACCAGCGGACTGCCGCGCGGGCGGTCGACACGGCCCGGCCGCGGGGCACGTCGGAGATGTGGAAGCCGCCGTCCATCACGTCCAGCAGGATCGACTGTGACGGGATGACCGCGTAGAGGTCGTCGTGGGCGCGCAGCACGACCTCCAGCTTGCGGAGTGCGGCGTCGGCCAGCTCGATCGCGGAGTAGGTCGAGCTCGGGTCGTCGATGTCGTAGACCGTGAACGTGACGGACCAGCGCTCCTCTCCGGCCGAGACGATCTCCACCACCGAAGTCAGCATCGCCGTGGTCTGACGGCGGTCGCCGACGACGTCGACGACGTAGGTCAGCTCGATGCCCTTGCTCGGCTCGATCACGCTCACCGTCGCCCCGGCCGGCAGGACCGATGCGAGGGCCTCGACCCGCGCTTGCGCGGCGTCGGGGTCGAAGGAGGGCTTGCTCGTGCCGAACATGTTGCTCAGGAGTCCCATGCCGTCACCGTACGGTGCGCCGATCAGCCTTCGGTGAGCGCCAACAGCTTGCGGACGGTGTTGAGGTTGCGGGCGGTGCCCGAGACCTTCAGGGCGCGGCCGATCGAGTCGGACTTCATGTCCGGCCTGCCGGCGCCGTTCGCGTACCGGATGTGCATCTCGGTGCCGATGACGCGCCACTGGTCGTCACCGGTCTCGAACGTCTCGGCCTTCGCGATCGCCGCCGGCGTGGGCTCGGCGGACAGGAAGGACACGTAGGAGAACTTCGGCTCGGTGACCTCGAACGGATGCGCCTCGAGCGCTGCGCGCACCTGCTCGGGCGAGCGGCTGATGACGTCGCGGAAGAAGCCGAGCTGTTGCTCGACCGCCCGTTCCAGGGCGCGGTCGAAGGTGGCCGGGTCGCCGGGGACGTCCGCGATGAGGTTGCCCGAGGCGATGTACGTCGAGACGTCCGAGGCGCCGAGCTCGGTCGCGATGGCCCGCAGCTGGGCCATCGGCAGCTGGGCGCCGCCGACGTTGACGGCACGCAGCAGGACGATGCGGGTGCTCATGCCGTCAGTATCGCCGAGCCCCTTCGCGAGTGGTGCAAACCCGACCGCGAGTGGTGCACCCTCGGGCAGCACGCCGTCTCAGAATCCCTGATTTGCACCACTCGCGGTGTGCGCCGGTCAGAGGCGGGCGGCGAGCTCGGTGGCCTGCTTGATGGCCCGCTTGGCGTCGAGCTCGGCGGCGACGTCGGCGCCGCCGATGACGTGGACGGGGACCCCGGTGGCCTCGAGCGGCTCGACCAGGTCGCGGACCGACTCCTGGCCCGTGCAGAGCACGATCGTCTCGACGCCGAGCACCCGCGACTCGGAGACGGCGTGACCGGACCGACCAGTCTTGCCCGTGGTGATCGTGATGTGCAGCCCGTCGTCGTTGATCTGGTCGTACGTGACGCCCTTGATCATCTGGACCCCGGAGTCCTTGAGGGTCTGGCGGTGCACCCAGCCGGACGTCTTGCCGAGGCCCTTGCCGAGCTCGGTGGTCTTGCGCTGCAGCAGGTAGACCTCGCGTGTCGGCGGTGCCAGCACCTTGGTCGTGAGGCCGCCGCGCTCGAGGGCGGGATCGGTGACGCCCCAGCGCACCATCCAGTGCTCGAGCGACTCGTGGGGCTCGTGCAGCAGGAACTCCGAGACGTCGAAGCCGATGCCGCCGGCGCCGAGGACGGCGACGGATCGGCCGACCGGGACCCGGCCCCGGATGACGTCCTGATAGCTCACGACCGACGGGTGGTCGACTCCCCGGATCGACGGGATGCGTGGTTCGACCCCGGAGGCGATGACCACCTCGTCGAAGTCCGCGAGATCGTCCACCCCCGCGCGCCGGCCCAGGTGCACCTTGACGCCGGTGACCTCCAGGCGTCGCGTGTAGTACCGGATCGTCTCGCTGAACTCCTCCTTGCCAGGGATCTGCATCGCGAGCCGGAACTGGCCGCCCAGCTCGGGCTGCGCCTCGAACAGCTCGACCTCGTGGCCCCGGCCCGCCAGCTCGGTCGCGGCGGCGAGGCCCGCCGGCCCGCCGCCGACGACCGCGATGCGCTTGGTCGTCCGCGTGGGGGACAGCACGAGCGACAGCTCGTGCCCTGCCCGCGGGTTGAGCATGCAGCTCGCGCGCTTGTTCTGGAACGTGTGGTCCAGGCACGCCTGGTTGCAGGCGATGCAGGTGTTGATCTCGTCGGCGCGGTCCTCGGCGGCCTTGGCGACGAAGAAGGCGTCGGCGAGAAGCGGCCGGGCCATCGAGACCAGGTCGGCCTCGCCCGAGGCGATGATCTGCTCGGCGACCTCGGGGGTGTTGATCCGGTTGGACGCCACGACGGGCACCGACACCTCGGGCCGCAGCTTGGCGGTGGCCCACGAGAACGCGGCGCGGGGCACGGACGTGACGATCGTCGGGATGCGCGCCTCGTGCCAGCCGATGCCGGTGTTGATGATCGAGACGCCGGCGGCCTCCAGCCGCTGGGCCAGCTCGACCGTCTCGTCCCAGCTCTGCGCGTCGTCGACGAGGTCGACCAGCGACATCCGGTACATCACGATGAAGTCGCTGCCCACGGCCTCACGCACGCGCTCGACGATCTCGACGGGGAAGCGCATGCGGTTCTCCGCGCTGCCGCCCCAGCGGTCGGTGCGGTCGTTGGTGCGCGCGGCCAGCATCTGGTTGATCAGGTAACCCTCGGAGCCCATGATCTCGACCCCGTCGTACCCGGCCCGGCGGGCGAGCCTCGCGGACGCCGCGAAGTCGTCGACGGTCCGCCCGACCTCCTTGGTCGACATCGCCTTCGGCTTGCCGAACGGGGTGATCGGCGACGGGATCGTCGAGGCCGCCCGCTTGAACGGGTGGTAGCCGTAGCGACCCGCGTGCAGCAGCTGCATCACGATCTTGCCGTCGTGCTCGTGCACCGCTTCGGTCACGATCCGGTGCTTGTCGGCGAATCGGGCGGACGTCATCTGTGACCCGAACGGCAGCAGCCAGCCGTGCCAGTTGGGGGCGTAGCCGCCCGTGACCGACAGCGCGACGCCACCCTTGGCACGCTCGCCGAAGTAGGCCGCGAGCTCGGGCAGGTGCTTGGCCCGGTCCTCCAGGCCCGTGTGCATCGAGCCCATGATGACGCGGTTGCGCAGCGTCGTGTGTCCGAGATCGAGCGGCTCGAGCAGGTGGGGATACGGCGTCATGAGGTCGCTCCGTCCGTCGCGGCGATCGCTTCGGCCTGGATCTGCGGGAACTGGGCGGCCATCGCGCCGGCCAAGGCGTTGGCGGCCGACAACGGGCGCACCATCACGGTGAGCTCGACGATCTTGCCGGCGGCGTCGGTGCGGATGAGATCGATGCCGTGCAGGCTGACGCCGTCGACGGTCGTCTCGAAGACCAGCGCGGAACCGCTGGCTCCGCCCCCTGGGCTCGTCGACGGGTCGGCGAGCTCACGGACGTAGCGGAAGTCCTCGAACACGCGCCCCACCCCGCGCAGGATCGCCGCGACGATCGGCTTGCCCGCATAGGGCTTGAAGGCGACGGGGCTGCGGAAGACCACGTCGTCGGCCAGCAGGTCGCCGAGTGCGGCGAAGTCGCCGGCCTCGACAGCAGTGCGGAACTCTTTCATGGGGACTCCTGTGATGGGATGGTCGGGTGATCACCAAGACGGCGGCCAAGTTCCTGATCGTCGCGGGCCTGTTCAACGTCGTGATCTGGCCGCGCTTCGCCAAGGCGATCGTCGACGACGACCGGGCCTGGGCCGGCGAGCACTGGAACAGCACCCCGCAGACCTTCTTCTGGGTGCACGCGGTGCTGATCACGACGGCGATCGTCATCGGCCTGGGCGTGCTGGTCGTGGGGGTTCGTGCTCATCGCTCGGTTGCCTCCGACGCCGTCAGCCGCTGAAGGATCTCGTCGCACCAGGCGATGCCCGCCTGCTCGGCGAGAAGGCCACCGCGCAGCACGAGCCAGCCGCCGATCTCGGCGTCGTCCAGCTGGTCGGGTCGCGGATAGTGCTTCGCCGCGCTCTGCTCGTAGTACGCGAGCCGGTCGAGGTGGGCGCTCCGTCGGGCGTGGACGTCCTGGACGATCGCGGCCGGGTCGCCGAAGGGCAGGGCCCGGATCTTGACGGCGAACTCGCTGCGCAGGTGCTCGGCCGGGGTGGGCCGCGACGTCCAGAGAGCCAGCTCCTCGCGGCCCGCAAGGGTGATCGCGTACACCTTCTTGTCGGGGCGGCCGTCCTGCGCGACGACCTCGGAGGCGACCCACCCGTCGCCCTCCATGCGGCCCAGCACCTTGTAGATCTGCTGGTGGCTGGCCTTCCAGAAGTGCCCGATGGAGGCATCGAACCGCCGAGCGAGGTCGTAGCCCGAGGCGGACCGCTCCGCGAGGGACACCAGGATCGCGTGCTCGATGGCCATGCCGGAAATCTACTATGCAACTAATTGCATGACAAGGGCGGCCGTGGACGGTGGACAGGCCTGACCGGCTGCCCCTCTACGATTCTGTCCATGAAGATCACCACCTCCCGCGGCCTGACCGCGATCGCCGCGCTGGCGCTCGCCTTCACCGCGGCCTGCGCCCCCGCCGACTCCGACGGCGACTCCGACAAGCCGGCGGCGACGTCGCTCGAGGACTGCACCGTGGCCGACCTGCCGCTCCTGAAGGACGGCACCCTGACGGTCGCGACCGACGACCCGGCCTTCGAGCCGTGGTTCGTCGACGACACCCCCTCCAACGGCAAGGGCTTCGAGTCCGCCGTGGCGTACGCCGTCGCCGACAAGCTCGGCTTCGCCCAGGACGACGTCACCTGGGTCAAGGCCGGCTTCAACCAAGCCGTCCAGGCCGGCAAGAAGTCGTTCGACATCGACATCAACCAGTTCTCGATCACGAAGGACCGGGCGAAGGCCGTCGACTTCTCCAGCCCGTACTACTCCGCGGCCCAGGCCGTCATCACCCTGGAGGACTCGCCCTTCGCCGGCGCGACGTCGCTGGCCGAGCTCAAGGACGCCAAGCTGGGTGCGCAGATCGCCACGACCTCGCTCACGGCGATCGACCAGGTCGCTCCCTCGTCCGAGCCGCTCGTCTACGACGACACGACGAAGGCCGCCCAGGCCCTGCAGAACAAGCAGGTCGACGCCGTCGTGGCCGATCTGCCCTCGGCGTACTACCTGACGTCGGCCGAGCTCGACGGTGCGACGATCGTCGGCCAGTTCCAGCCCACGACCGGTGAGTCCGAGCAGTTCGGCCTGCTGCTGTCGAAGGGCAGCAAGCTGACCCCGTGCATCAGCGCAGCGGTCGACGCGCTGGCCGACGAGGGCACGCTCGCCGACCTCGAGGAGGAGTGGCTCAGCCAGGCGACCGACGTGCCCGAGCTGAAGTGACCCCGAGCGAGCGTCAGCTCGAACGCGAGCGGTACCGCCGCCACCGTGCCCGCAACCGCGGTGCGGTGGCGGTGGTGTCGACGCTGGTCGTGCTGGGCGGCCTGGTGTTCCTGGTCGCCCAGTCGCCGGGATGGCCCCGCGTCCGCGAGACGTACTTCAACGTCGGCGACGCGCGCGCGGTGCTGCCCGACGTGGCGAAGGCCTTCTGGCTCAACATCCGGCTGTTCCTGGTCGCCGAGGTGTTCATCCTCGTGGTCGCGGTGACCGTCGCGATCATCCGCGTGGTGCCGGCTCCGGCGCTCGCCCCGATCAAGCTGCTCGCCACGATCTACACCGACGTGTTCCGTGGCACCCCCACGATCCTGGTGGTGTTCCTCATCGGCTTCGGCGTGCCGGCGCTCGGGCTCGCCGGTCTGCCCACGAGCCTGTTCTGGCTGGGTGTGATCGCCCTGACCCTCAGCTACGGTGCCTACGTGGCGGAGGTGCTGCGGGCGGGCATCCTCTCGGTCCACCCCACGCAGTGGGCCAGCGGCCGCGCCCTGGGGCTGTCGTACGGGCAGACCATGCGCCACGTGATCCTGCCGCAGGCCGTGCGCCGCGTCGCCCCGCCGCTGCTCAACGACTTCGTGTCGCTGCAGAAGGACACCGCGCTGCTCTCCACGATCGGACTGGTCGAGGCGCTGCGCGTCGCGCAGGTCGACTCCGGCCGCACCTTCGCGTTCACCGGCTACGTCGTCGCCGCGGCGTTCTTCATCGTCGCGACGATCCCGCTGGCGCGCTTCACCGACTACCTGACGGTGCGTTCCCTGCGCCGCGAGAACGGAATCTGAGATGTCAGGAGCAGCGGCATGCTGAGGGCGGAGTCGGTCCGCAAGTCGTTCGGTGCGCACGAGGTGCTCAAGGGTGTCTCGCTGCAGGTGAGCGAGGGTGAGGTCGTGTGCCTCATCGGGGCGTCCGGCTCGGGCAAGTCGACGCTGCTGCGCTGTCTCAACCTGCTCGAGCAGGTCGACGACGGCGACATCTGGTTCGACGACCGCGAGATCACCGACCCGCGCATCGACGTCGACGACGTGCGCCGGCAGATCGGGATCGTCTTCCAGGCCTACAACCTGTTCCCGCACCTGTCGGTCGAGCAGAACATCGTGCTCGGCCCCGTGCGCTCGCGCGGCGAGTCGCGGGAAGCGGCCCACTCACGGGCCCTCACGCTGCTGGACCGGGTCGGTCTGGCCGGCCGGGCGGGCGCGTACCCCGACGCACTGTCCGGCGGTCAGCAGCAGCGGGTTGCGCTCGTGAGGGCCATCGCGATGCAGCCCCGGCTGCTGCTGCTCGACGAGATCACCTCTGCGCTCGACCCGATGCTGATCGGTGAGGTGCTCGACGTCATCCGTGACCTGCGCCGCGAGGGCATGACGATCGTCATGGCGACCCACGAGATGCCCTTCGCCCGCGAGGTGGCCGACCGGATCCTGTTCATGGCCGATGGTCAGGTCGTGGAGTCCGGTCCCCCCGAGCAGCTGTTCACGGCACCACGAGATCCGAGGACGGCCGAGTTCCTCGCTCGCCACCGCGGCTGAGCCACTGGGTGACGCCGCGCGCGGCCGTACGTCCGGCGCGGTTGGCACCGATCGTGCTGGCCGAGGGTCCGTAGCCCACCATCTGCACGCGTGGATCCGCGACCGCCGTCGTGCCGTCGAGCTGGATGCCGCCGAGCGGGCTGCGCAGGTGCAGGGGCGCGAGGTGCTCGAGTGCAGGCCGAAAGCCCGTGGCCCACAAGATGACGTCGGCCGGTTCGAACGTCCCGTCGTCCCACCGCACCCCGCCCGGCTCGATTGACGAGAACATCGGCCGCCGGTCCGCGTACGCACCGAGCCGCTCGGCCTCGCGCTCCTGCTCGCGGAGCCGCAGCCCGGTGACGCTGACGACGCTGCGCGGTGGCAACCCCTGCCGCACCCGCTCCTCGACCTGCGCGACGACCTCGCGGCCCAGCTCGGGGGTGAACTCCCGGTCCGACCAGACAGGCTCGCGCCGGGTCACCCACACGGTCTCGGCGATCGGCGCGAGGGCGCCGATGAACTGCACGGCCGAGGCGCCGCCGCCGACCACGACGACCCGCTGGCCACGGAAGTGCTCGGGTCCCGGGTAGTCGGCCGTGTGGAGCTGCTCGCCCCTGAACGTGCCGATGCCGGGATAGTGCGGGACGAACGGGCGGGTCCAGGTTCCGGTCGCGTTGACCAGCGTCCGGGTCGTCCACGTCCCCACGTCCGACTCGACGACGATGAGCCCGTCGTCGTCGCTGACGCGCCGCACCCGCACCGGCCGCTCGACGGGGAGCCCGAACCGGGCCTCGTAGTCGGCGAAGTAGGCGGGCACGAACTGGTTGGCCCGTTCGGTGCCCGAGTCGGCGGGGATATCGGCGCCGGGGAGATCGGCGACCCGGTGCACGTCGTGCATCGTGAGGGCGTCCCACCGGTGCTGCCATGCGCCGCCGGGACGGTCGTCGGCGTCGAGCACGACATGGCGGATGCCTCGACGGGTCAGGTGGTACGAGGAGGAGAGGCCGGCCTGTCCGGCGCCGACCACCACCGCGTCGTAGATGTCCACGGCCGGGTCAACACGACCGGCCAGCCGCTCATTCCAGGCCCTACGTGACCTCCATGCGCGGCCCCGGGGGTCGACGACGGTCACGGCGAGCACCCCGGAGTCGTCGGTGCGCAGCGTCAGGTGGGTCGTGGTCTCGGTGACCGCTCCGGTGGGGACGGAGATCTCCGCGGCCCGCCGGTAGTACTAGTCCCAGTCGACGTCCACGCCGACGATCAGCTCCTCCTGGAGGGCCCGGAGCCGCTCAGGATCGGCCTCGACGACCGGCGTGCGCGTGACGACCTCGTAACGCGCACCGGGTGACCGGTGCCGGCCCTCGACGAGCCGCAGGACCGGCACGGGATCACCCGTGACCGGGTTCACGACCGCGCCGTCGGCGCCGAACCGCAGGGCGGCCCACTCCTCGCGAAGCGGGCCGATGACGTCGGCCACGAGGGAGACGTCGATGCGTCGCAGGGAGCCGGACGTCGTGAAGCGCATGCTTGAGCCTAGACCGCGGGGACGCTGACCGTCCGGGCGACGGTCTGCCCGATGACCCGTGCGACGAGCGTCGGATCGTCGATCATCGGCACGTGCCCGCAGCGGGGCAGGGCGACGTGGTGCGCTTCCGGGAGCCGTTCCTGCGCGATCGCCGACGAGCTGAACGGCAGGATCAGGTCGCGCGTGCCCCAGGCGATCGTGGTCGGCACCGTGAGGTGCTCGCGGAAGGCGTACGTGACGCCCTTGATGATCGTCCGCTCGAAGCCCTTGCAGTGCTTGAGCGCGAGGGCGTCCTCGAAGACCTCGTCGGCCGTGAAGCGCTCGGGATGCGTGTACAGCGAGCTGCCGGCGAGGCGGCGACCCACCGCGTGGCGCGACACGAGCCGCAGGACCGGGGTGGGCAGCTGGCTCGTCACACGCAGCAGGACCAGCAGGGCCAGGGTCTGGAGCCGGTTGAGGACGCCGAAGAACCCGGCCGGGCTCAGCGCGGTGACCGACCGGGCGAGGCCGCGGGCTCCGAGCTCGAGCGCGATCGCCCCACCCAGGGAGTTGCCGACGACGTGGGGACGGTCGACGCCCCAGAGGGCGAAGTTGGCCGAGAGGTTGTCGCAGGCGGAGTCCATGTCGTACGAGGCGCTCTGGGGATAGGCGGGCGACTCGCCGAAGCCCGCCAGGTCGACCGCGATGACGTCGTACGACTGCGCGAGCAGGTCGAGCACCGGATTCCACGCCTGACGGCGGTGGCCGATGCCATGGATGAGGACGAGGGGCTCGCCGGAGCCCTTGCGGGTGTACACCAGTTCGGACAGCATGCGGATCAAGATACCGACGGTATGCCACCCTGTCACCCTCGAGCGCGTCACTTGCAACCGTGACAGCACTACTGTCACAATCTCCGTGTGACGATTTCTGGCAGCTCCGGTCCCGAGAAGTCCGGCCCTCTCCACGGCGTGCGGGTCGTCGAGCTCGTCGGCATCGGCCCGGGCCCGTTCGCCGCGATGCTCCTGGCCGACCTCGGGGCCGATGTCATCCGCGTCGACCGGCCCGGCGGCAACGCCCTGCAGCTCGGACCGGCGGAGAAGGACATCCTCGGCCGCGGACGCCCGTCGGTCGCGATCAACCTGAAGGATCCCCGCGGTGTCGCCACGGTGCTCGACCTGGTCGAGTCGGCCGACATCCTCATCGAGGGCCTGCGCCCCGGCGTGACCGAGCGGCTCGGGCTCGGTCCGGACGACTGCCACGCCCGCAACCCGCAGCTCGTGTACGGCCGCATGACCGGCTGGGGCCAGCACGGCCCGCTCGCACAGACGGCCGGCCACGACATCAACTACATCTCGATCGCAGGTGCGCTGGGAGCGATCGGCCGGGCCGGCGGGCCGCCCCAGGTGCCGCTGAACCTGGTCGGCGACTTCGCCGGCGGGTCGATGTACCTCGTGACTGGCGTGCTGGCCGCCCTGACGCACGCCCGTTCGACGGGCGAGGGACAGGTCGTCGACGCGGCCATCACCGACGGCACCGCGCACCTGATGTCGATGATCGTCGCCATGCAGCAGGCCGGTGGATGGAGCGACCGACGGGGCACCAACCTGCTCGACACCGGGACCCCGTTCTACGACGTCTTCGAGACCTCCGACGGGCAGTGGATGTCCGTCGGTCCGCTCGAGCCGCAGTTCTACGGCGCCCTGATGACGGGCCTGGGGCTCACCGACGCCCCCGGCCAGTTCGACGTCGCGCGCTGGGACGAACTGCGCACGCAGCTCACCGAGTCGTTCGCGAGTCGCACCCGGGCGGAGTGGGGGCAGGTCTTCGACGGCACCGACGCCTGCGTCGCCCCCGTGCTGAGCCTCACCGAGGCCTATGCCCACCCCCACAACGTCGCGAGGGGGACGTTCGTCGAGCAGGACGGACTGACCCAGCCGGCACCGGCGCCGCGCTTCTCCGCGACACCGGCCACCCTGACGACGCCGCCGCAGCTGGCGGGCGCGAGCACGATCGAAGCACTCACCGCCTGGGGCATCGCCGATGTCGACCAGCTCATCGCCGACGGCGTCGCCGTCCAAGCCGACTGAAGGAACACCGCCATGCTCCGCACCATCTTCGACTCCGACCACGACGCCTTCCGCGACACCGTCCGCTCGTTCTGCGAGAAGGAGATCGCGCCGTACCACGACCAGTGGGAGAAGGACGCGATCGTCCCGCGCGACGTCTGGACCAAGGCCGGCGACATGGGTCTGCTGGGCTTCATGATGCCCGAGGAGCTCGGCGGCGGTGGCGTCACGGACTTCCGCTACAACGCCATCCTGACCGAGGAGATCACCCGGATCGGCGCCAGTGGCGTCGGCTTCGTGATCCAGACCGATCTCGTGTCGGCCTACCTGCTGTCGTATGCGTCGGACGAGCAGAAGGCGCGTTGGTTCCCCACGTTCTGCAGCGGCGAGATGATCACCGCGATCGCCATGACCGAGCCCGGCACAGGATCGGACCTGCAGGGCATCAAGACCACAGCCGTCCTCGACGGTGACGAGTACGTCATCAACGGCTCCAAGACGTTCATTACCAACGGCATCAACGCCGACCTGGTGATCGTGGTCTGCCAGACCGATCCCGCGGCCGGCGCGCTGGGCTTCTCCCTGCTCGTCGTCGAGCGGGGCGCGGAGGGCTTCGAGCGGGGCCGCAACCTCGACAAGATCGGCCTCAAGGCACAGGACACCGCCGAGCTGTTCTTCGACAACGTGCGCGTGCCGGCGACCAACCTGCTCGGCGAGGCCGGCAAGGGCTTCATTTACCTGATGGAGAAGCTCCCGCAGGAGCGCCTGTCGATCTCGGTCGTCGCAGCAGCGGCCTCCCGCCGCATGATCGACATGACCGTCGAGTACGTCAAGGAGCGCAAGGCGTTCGGCAAGCCGATCGGCTCGTTTCAGAACACGCGGTTCACCCTGGCCGAGCTCGAGACCGAGGCGCGGATCGCGCAGGTCTTCGTCGACGAGTCGATCACCCGGCTCAACGAGAAGACCCTGACGGTCGACGACGCCGCGATGGGCAAGTGGTGGACCACCGAGCTGCAGAAGAAGGTCGCCGACCAGTGCCTCCAGCTGCACGGCGGATACGGCTACATGAGCGAGTACCCGATCTCCAAGGCCTACCTCGACACCCGCATCCAGACGATCTACGGCGGCACGACCGAGATCATGAAGGAGATCATCGGCCGCGGCATGGGCCTGTAACCACCCGGTGGTTGAGGGGTTTCGAGACGGCCTCGTTCCTCGGCCTCTGACCCGCCTGGTGGTTGAGGTGCGGAGCGAAGCGGAGCCTCGAAACCATGGTGGTCTCGAGACGGCCTCGTTCCTCGGCCTCTGACCCGCCTGGTGGTTGAGGTGCGGAGCGAAGCGGAGCCTCGAAACCTCGGTGGTTTCGAGACGGCCCTCGTTCCTCGTTCCCTGACCCGCCTGGTGGTTGAGGTGCGGAGCGAAGCGGAGCCTCGAAACCTCGGTGGTTTCGAGACGGCCTCGTTCCTCGGCCTCCTCAACCACCGATGGGGGACGGCCGCGGCATGGGCCTGTAACCACCCGGTGGTTGAGGGGTTTCGAGACGGCCTCGTTCCTCGGCCTCCTCAACCACCGATGGGGGACGGCCTCGTTCCTCGGCCTCCTCAACCACCGATGGGGGACGGCCTCGTTCCTCGTTCCCTGACCCGCCTGGTGGTTGAGGTGCGGAGCGAAGCGGAGCCTCGAAACCATGGTGGTTTCGAGACGGCCTCGTTCCTCGGCCTCCTCAACCACCGATGGGCTAGGTCCGGCGGCGGACCGTCTCGCGCTTGGCCTCGTCGACGGCGGTCTCGTAGGCCGTCACGAGCGCCTGGATCGTCAGCGGCTTGAACCGCTCGACCAGGGCCGTGATGTCCTCCGGGGGCCGGCCGGACGCGCGCAGCTCGGGCCACCACATGGTGCGGAAGACCTCGGTGATCTCGGTCGCGACCGCGCGGCCCGCGTCGTCGAAGATCTTGCGGGAGGCGTGCGCGACCTCGATCGGCATGTCGGTCTCGATGAACTGGATGCCGACGGCGAGGTGCGCGGGCGCGACCTGGAAACGATCCTCCACGGGCGTCGGCTCGACGACGCCGAGGGCGATCAGCATCTCCAGGTCGTGGTCGGACAGCGCCCGTCCGGCCCGCAGCTCCAGCGCGGCGCGGTCGAGCTCCTCGGGCCGGTCGGCCATCCACGGCGCCAGCAGCGTGCGGTGCAGGGCGACCTGCTCGGGCGTGGCACCGGCCGGGATGTTCTCGAGGTAGCCCTCGATCGCCGAGAGCGTGAAGCCGTGGGCCTGCAGCTCACGGACCAGCTCGAGCCGGGCGATGTGGTCGGGTCCGTAGAAGCCGTTGCGGCCCTCGCGTCGCGGCGGCGGGATGAGCCCGCGTCCGGCGTAGAAGCGCACGGTCCGCACCGTCATGCCCACCCGCGAGGCGAGCTGCTCGACGCTGAGCGTCTCGGTGGGGGGAGTGGTCATGCTCACGACCCTATTCCACCCCAACCCTTGGACTTTGACAGTGGTGGTGTCACAATCGATTCAGCCACTTCGGTGGTACCCCCATCATCTGAACTGCGAGACTTTTCTGTGAGGAAACTGCCATGACCGAGGCCTTCGTCTACGACGCCATCCGCACGCCGCGTGGTCGCGGCAAGAAGTCCGGCTCGCTCCACGAGGTCAAGCCGATCTCGCTGGTCACCGGCCTGATCGACGAGATGCGCAAGCGCAATCCCTCCCTCGACACCGACGCGATCGAGGACCTCGTCCTCGGCTGCGTCTCGCCCGTCGGCGACCAGGGCGCTGACATCGCCAAGACCGCCGCCCTCGCGGCCGGCCTGCCCGACACCGTCGCCGGCGTCCAGCTCAACCGCTTCTGCGCCTCCGGCCTCGAGGCCGTCAACCAGGCCGCGGCGCGCGTCCGCTCGGGCTGGGAAGACCTGATCATCGCCGGTGGCGTCGAGTCCATGAGCCGTGTGCCGATGGCCTCCGACGGCGGCGCATGGGCCATGGACCCGCAGACCGCGTTCGACACCGACTTCGTGCCGCAGGGCATCGGCGCCGACCTGATCGCCACGGTCGAGGGCTACTCGCGCCTCGACGTCGACACGTTCGCCGCCGAGTCGCAGGCCCGCGCCGCCAAGGCGATCGCCAACGGCTACTTCAACAACTCCGTCATCCCGGTCAAGGACGCCTCCGGCCTGACGATCCTCGACCACGACGAGTTCGTCCGTGAGGGCACGACCGCCGAGAGCCTCGGCAAGCTGCCCCCGTCGTTCGCGCAGATCGGCGACCAGGGCGGCTTCGACTCCGTCGCGCTCGAGAAGTACCACTGGGTCGAGAAGATCAACCACGTGCACCACGCCGGCAACTCCTCGGGCATCGTCGACGGAGCGGCCCTGGTGCTGATCGGCACCGAGGCGGCCGGCGAGCGTCACAGCCTCAAGCCGCGCGCCCGCATCCTGTCGGCAGCGGTCTCGGGCTCCGAGCCCACGATCATGCTGACGGGCCCCGGGCCGGCCAGCCTCAAGGCCCTCGATCGCGCCGGCCTGAGCATCGGCGACATCGACCTGCTCGAGATCAACGAGGCCTTCGCCGCGGTCGCCCTGCGCCTCATGAAGGACCTCGGCGGCTACCCGCACGACCAGACGAACGTCAACGGCGGCTCGATCGCGATGGGCCACCCGCTGGGTGCGACCGGCGCGATGATCCTCGGCACCCTGATCGACGAGCTCGAGCGTCGCGACCAGCGCTACGGCCTGGCGACGCTGTGCGTCGGCGGCGGCATGGGCATCGCCACCGTCGTCGAGCGCCTCAGCTGATCGTCCTCTCCCACCCCTCTTGCAGAAAGACACACACATGACTGAAGCAGTGCGCTACGAGGTCGAGGGCGGCATCGTCAACCTCGTCCTGGACGATCCCAACCAGAGTGCCAACACGATGAACCAGGACTACACCGACTCGATGGCCGCGGCCGTCGACCGGCTCCTGAAGGAGATCGCGAACGACGGCGACTCGGTCAAGGGCGTCATCATCTCCTCGGCCAAGAAGACCTTCTTCGCCGGCGGCGACCTGAAGCTCATGACCCAGGCGACCCCGGCCGACGCCCAGCGGCTGTTCGACAACGTCGAGGGCATCAAGGCGACGCTGCGCCGGCTCGAGACGTCCGGCAAGCCGGTCGTCGCGGCGATCAACGGCGCCGCGCTCGGCGGCGGCCTCGAGATCGCGCTCGCGGCCCACCACCGCATCGCGGTCGACGGTGGCTACTCGATCGGCCTGCCCGAGGCGACCCTGGGCCTGCTGCCCGGTGGCGGTGGCGTCACGCGAACCGTCCGCATGTTCGGCCTGTCCGACGCGCTCCTGAAGTTCCTGCTGCAGGGACAGCAGATGAAGCCGTCCAAGGCGCTGTCCGAGGGCCTCGTCGACGAGCTCGTCGCGACGCAGGACGAGCTCCTGCCCGCCGCGAAGGCGTGGATCGAGGCCAGTGCCGGCAACGACGAAGCGGCCTCGCAGCCGTGGGACCGCAAGGGCTACCGGATGCCGGGCGGCCTGCCGTCCAACCCGAAGCTCGCTGCCTTCCTGCCTGCCTTCCCGGCCAACCTGCGCAAGCAGACCAAGGGCGCGCTCTACAAGGCTCCCCGCGCCATCATGAGCGCCGCGGTCGAGGGCGCCCAGGTCGACTTCGACACCGCGACGCGCATCGAGTCGCGCTACCTGGTCGAGCTCATCGTCGGCCAGCAGTTCAAGAACATGACCCAGGCCTTCTTCTTCGACCTCGGTGCGATCAACGCCGGCAAGTCGCGGCCCGAGGGCATCGCGCCCACCACGGCGGAGAAGATCGCCGTGATCGGCGCCGGCATGATGGGCGCGGGCATCGCGTACGTCTCGGCCAAGGCCGGCTTCGAGGTCGTCCTCAAGGACATCGAGCTCGCCGCTGCCGAGAAGGGCAAGGCGTACAGCCAGAACATCGTCGACAAGGCCGTCTCCCGCGGTCGCCTGACGCAGGAGAAGGCCGACGAGCTGCTGGCCCGCATCACGCCGACGGCCGACTACGCCGACCTGGAGGGTGCCGACTTCGTGATCGAGGCGGTCTTCGAGTCGGTCAAGCTCAAGCACGACGTGTTCGGTGAGCTGCAGAAGGTCGTCAAGCCCGACGCCCTGCTCGGCTCCAACACGTCGACGCTGCCGATCACGATCCTCGCCGACGGCGTGGAGCGTCCGGAGGACTTCATCGGCATCCACTTCTTCTCGCCGGTCGACAAGATGCCGCTGGTCGAGATCATCGCGGGCGAGAAGACGTCCGACGAGGCCATCGCCCGCGTCATCGACTACACCAAGGCGATCAAGAAGACCCCGATCGTCGTCGGCGACAGCCGTGGCTTCTTCACCAGCCGCGTCATCGGCACCTTCGTCAACGAGGGCATCGGCATGCTGGCCGAGGGCGTCTCGCCGGTCTCGATCGAGCGGGCCACCACCCAGGCCGGCTTCCCGGCTCCCGTGCTCCAGCTCAGCGACGAGCTCAACCTGGAGCTCATGGTCAAGATCCGCAACGAGTCGAAGGCCGCGGTCGAGGAGGCCGGCGGCACGTGGCAGGCCAACGCGGCCGAGGACATCATCGACTCGATGATCGAGATCGGCCGGCCGAGCCGCCTCAAGGGCGCGGGCTTCTACGAGTACGTCGACGGCAAGCGTCAGGGACTGTGGAGCGGCCTGGCCGAGAAGTTCCCCGTCGCCGACGAGCAGCCGGCGTTCGAGGACCTCAAGGAGCGTCTGACGTTCATCATGAGCCTCGAGACGATCAAGTGTCTCGACGAGGGTGTGCTGCGCACGACGCAGGACGCCAACATCGGCTCGATCTTCGGCATCGGCTTCCCGGCACAGCAGGGCGGTGCGATCCAGTACGTCAACGGCTACGAGGCCGCGGACGGCTCGATCGGCATCGAGGCCTTCACGGCCCGCGCCCAGGAGCTGGCCGAGAAGTACGGCGAGCGGTTCACCCCGCCGGCGTCGCTGCTCGAGAAGGCCAAGAACGGCGAGAAGTACGCCTGATCCATCGCCTCTGATGCTGCCCCCGGACCCTCGTGGTCCGGGGGCAGCGTCGTCGATCCGACCTGCTGCACGACGACCGGTGGGCGGTCACGATGCATCAGGTTCCAGGGAAACTGCGTGATTGGCTAGGCATACCTAAGTTACGCTGGGCCTGACATGTCCCTCACGACCCGGCCCGAGGCCGCCATCGAGCAACGCCCCCGGCACCGGTCGCGGGCGGCGCTGGCGACGGGGTTCCTGGTGCTGGTCGGCGTGCTGGCGGTCGTGTGCTTCTTCAGCATCACGATGGGTGCCCGTGGGGTGGGCCTCTCCACGATCTGGAAGGCCTTCGACGACTACGACCCGTCGGTCGCCTCGGAGACGGTCATCCGCGAGCTGCGCGTGCCCCGCACGCTGATCGGCCTCTTCGCCGGTGCGGCGCTGGGCCTGAGCGGCACGATCCTGCAGGGCGTGACCCGCAACCCGCTCGCCGATCCCGGCATCATGGGCATCAACGCGGGGGCAGCGGCCTTCATCGTCTTCGGCATCATGGTGGTCGGCGCGCAGTCGGCGAGCACCTACGTGTGGTTCGCGTTCGCCGGCGCGGGCGCCGCGACCGTCACGGTCTACGGCATCGCCTCGCTCGGACGCGAGGGTGCGACCCCGGTCAAGCTGGCGCTCGCCGGCGCGGCGGTCACGGCGATCCTGACCTCGGCCACGACGGCGATCGTGATGACCAACGTCGCTGCGCTCAACGAGCTGCGCTTCTGGCAGGTCGGATCACTGGCCGGGCGCTACTTCACGGTGTTCTGGCAGACCGTGCCGTTCCTCGCGGTCGGCATCGTCGCGGCCCTCTGTGCCGGCCGGGCCCTCAACGGCCTCGCGCTCGGTGAGGATCTCGCCCTGGCCCTCGGCCAGCGGGTGCGGCGCACCCGGATCGTGCTGTTCGCGACGGTCGCGGTCCTGTGCGGTGCCGCGACCGCGGCCTGCGGGCCGATCGTGTTCCTGGGTCTCGTCGTCCCCCACGTGGCACGGATGCTCTGCGGCCCCGACTACCGATGGATCCTCGCGTACTCGCTGCTGCTCACGCCGACCGTCCTGCTGGTCGCCGACATCATCGGGCGCGTCGCCGTGTCGCCCGGTGAGCTGCAGGTCGGCGTGGTGCTCGGCGTCATCGGGGCACCGTTCTTCGTCCTGCTGGTCCGCTACCGCAACCTGTCGGAGCTGTGACCGACATGGCCGCCACCCTCGAGGCACCCGTCGTCCGCTCCGGACGCACCCGACGTCGTCGGCGCGCGGTGGTCGCCACGACGGTGCTCGCGATCGTGGTCTTCTGCCAGTTCGTGCTGACGATGATGGTCGGCGACCACTTCGTGCCACCCGTCGACGTGATGCTGTCGGCGGTGCACCTGGGCGACGACCCCATGACGGACTTCATCGTGCGGGACCTGCGGCTGCCGACCGCGGCGACGGCCCTGGGCGTGGGTCTTGCCCTGGGGATCGCCGGGGTCGTCTTCCAGAAGCTGCTCGGCAACCCGCTGGCGTCCCCCGACTTCGTGGGGGTGTCCTCGGGGGCCAGCGCCTTCGCCGTCGCGGCGATCGTGATCTCCAATGCCGGTGCCGCGGTGGTGTCCGCGTCGGCCCTGAGTGGCGCGCTGCTCACCGCGCTGATCATCTATCTGCTGGCGTGGCGCGACGGCATCTCGGGCTACCGGTTCGTGCTGATCGGCATCGGCGTCTCGCAGTTCATGCTGTCGATCGTCGGCTACATCGTGTCGCGGGGCGATCTCTACGAGGCCCGCGAGGCGATGACCTGGATCGTGGGAACGGTCGGCCAGGCCGGGACCGGTGAGCTGCGCACGCTGCTCGGCGCGCTGGTGCTGATCATCCCCGTCGCGCTGGTGCTCGAACGACCGCTGCGCATGCTCGAGCTCGGCGACGACACCGCCAAGGCGCTCGGATCGCGGGTCGAGCTCAACCGGGTGGCGATGATCGCCCTGTCGGTCGTCCTGGTCGGCTTTGCCACGGCCGTCGCCGGGCCGATCATGTTCGTCGCGCTGATCGCCGGGCCGATCGCCCAGCGAATCACGGGTCCCGGCGGGGGCATCCTCGCGGCCGGCCTGGTCGGGGCGGCGATCGTCCTCGGCGCCGATCTCGTTGCGCAGCACCTGCTGCCGACCTCCCTGCCCACGGGAGTCATCACCGGCATCATCGGGGCGCCGTACCTCATCTGGCTCCTCGCCACCGTCAACCGGGAAGGACGCGGCGGATGACCTCACACGACCTGCGGGCCGAGAACCTCACGCTCGGCTATTCAGACACCGACATCGTCACCGATCTGGACGTCCAGATCCCCGACGGCCGGATCACGGTCATCGTGGGCGCCAACGCGTGCGGCAAGTCGACCCTGCTGCGGGGTCTCGCGAGGCTGCTGACCCCGCGCGGGGGGCAGGTCGTCCTCGACGGCAAGTCGGTGCAGGACATGCGCAGCATCGACGTCGCCAAGGTGCTGGGGCTGCTGCCGCAGTCGCCCGTCGCGCCGGACGGCATCACGGTCGGCGACCTGGTGGGTCGTGGCCGCTACCCGCACCAGGGCTGGTTCCGCCGGTGGAGCGACGACGACGATCGTGCGGTGGAGGCGGCGCTCGAGGCCACCGGCACCACGGAGCTCGCGGACCGCAACATCTCCGAGCTCTCCGGCGGCCAGCGACAGCGGGTCTGGGTCGCGATGGCACTCGCGCAGGACACCGATCTTCTCCTGCTCGACGAGCCGACGACCTTCCTCGACATCAACCATCAGGTCGAGCTGCTCGACCTGCTGACCGATCTCAACCGCGCGTCGGGCAAGACGATCGTCATCGTGCTGCACGACCTCAACCTCGCGTGCCGCTACGCCGACCACATCATCGCGATGAAGAAGGGTGCCATCCTCGCCGAGGGTGCACCCAAGGACGTCATCACCGCCGCCGTCGTCACCGAGGTCTTCGGCCTGGCCTGCGAGGTCGTGCCCGATCCGGTCAGTGACACGCCGATGATCGTCCCCCGCGGACGCCACCACGCGCCCCAGGCCGTCATCCAGCGCCTCGCCTGACGCCCCGGATCCGCCGCGGTGCCGGATTTGCCCCGGTGGGATCCCGTGATGGGATGGAGGCATGGACGACGTCACAGACCTCCCCATGTTCCCCCTGGGCTCGGTGCTGTTCCCGGCCATGCCGTTGCCGCTGCGGGTCTTCGAGCCGCGGTACCTGCAGATGCTGCAGGACGTCCTGCCTGACGGCACGGCCGAGTTCGGTGTCGTGCTCATCGAGCGCGGCCAGGAGGTCGGGGGCGGCGAGAAGCGCTTCGGCGTCGGGACGATCGCGCAGGTCGCCGAGCTGAAGGTCGCCGACGGCTACCTCGCCCTGCTGGGTGAGGGAACCCGACGCTTCGAGGTCGTGGAGTGGCTCGCCGAGGACCCGTACCCGCGCGCCAGGGTGCGCGAGCTCCCGCCGCTGGAGTGGGCCGAGTCCGAGCGGGAGCGCCGCGACCAGACGGAGACCCTGGTGCGCCGCACGCTCGCCCGGGCCAGCGAGTTCGGCGACATGGCCTGGTCGCCCGGCGTCCAGCTCAGCGACGACCCGGTCGACGCCCTCTGGCAGCTGGCCGCGATCGCTCCCCTGGGACCGCTCGACCAGATGGGTCTGCTGCGCTGCGCCTCGGCGCGCGAGCTGCTCGACGCGATCTTCACCGCGACCCAGGACGTCGGCGAGCTCCTCGACGCCCGCGGCACGCCCTAGGCTCGGTCCCATGCTGATCCTTCGCGGCGGTGCCGGCACGGCCGGGATCTCCGAGCACGGGGCCGAGCCCCACTCCCTGCGGGGGACCGACGGCCACGAGTACCTCTGGCAGGCCGGTGAGGCCTGGCGCCGGCACGCGCCGATCCTGTTCCCGATCGTCGGGCGGGTGCCGGACGACACGATCTCGGTCGACGGTCGCTCCTACCCGCTCACACAGCACGGATTCGCCCGCGACCTGGAGTGGGACGTCGTGACGGCCGACGACAGCTCGGCGACGCTCCGGCTGCGCGACAACGAGGCGACGCGCGACCGGTTCCCGTTCGCGTTCGAGCTCACCGCCCACTACGCGGTCGACGACGACGGCCTGGTCACGACCTACGAGGTGCACAATCCCGGCGAGGTGCACCTGCCGGTGTCGATCGGCTCGCACCCGGCCTTCGCGTGGCCGCTGGAGCCCGGCGCGGCCAAGACCGAGCACGTCGTCGTGTTCGACGAGCCCGAGGCGGCACCCATCCGGCGTCTCGACCACACCCTGGTCCTGCCGGGCTCGGAGCCGTCGCCGGTCGCCGGATCGACGCTGGCGCTCGATCCGGCCCTGTTCTCCACCGATGCGATCGTCATGGATCAGGTCGCCAGCCATGGGCTGCGGTACCTGGCACCGTCCGGGCGCGGCCTGCGGATGACCTGGGACGACGTGTTCGACGTCTTCGTCGTGTGGTCACGCCCGGACGGCGCCGACCTGCTGTGCCTCGAGCCCTGTGTGGGCGGTGCGGCGCCGATCGACTTCGCCGGCGACCTGCGCAGCAAGCCCGGCATCCGGCTGGTCGAGCCCGGCGCGGTGCTGCGCGCGTCCTACCGGATCGACCCGATCACGCCGTGACGCGTCACGACGAGGCGCGGCGCTCGTAGTCCTGGCGCGCATCCACGTCGATCTTGCGCAGGGCGTCGTCGGCGCCGATCGCGTGCCCGGCGGTGTTGCGGACGCGGCGCGGCAGCGCATTCATCGAGTAGAAGAGTCCCTTGCTCCACGCCGGCACCCAGGTCTCGAAGCGTGGCTTGTGCGCGACGCCGATGATTGCGGCGGCGACCTCGTCGGGACGTACGGCGCGCATGCCCTTGGCGGCCGACACGCCGGCTGCCAGCTCGGTGTCGACGACGGTCGGCAGGATGCACGAGACGCGCACCCCGTCGGGTGCCAGCTCTGACTCCATCGCCTCGGAGAAGCCCATGACGGCGTACTTGCTGGCGCTGTACGTCGCGCCGTTCGCCACCGCGATGCGTCCCACTGCCGAGGCGACGTTGATGATGTGGCCGCGCCGCCGGGCGATCATGCCCGGCGCGACGAGCTTCGTGCCGGTGATGACGCCGCGCAGGTTGACGTCGATGATCCGGTCCGTGGCGGCGTCGTCCTCGTCGACGAGCGGCGACAACGGCATGATCCCCGCATTGTTGACCAGGACGTCGATGGGTCCCTGCTGCTCCGCGAAGGTGATGAACCGGGCGTACGAGGCGCGATCGGCGACGTCGACGACGTGCCCGACGGTGCGTCCGCCGACCTCCAGCGCGGCCTTCGCGGCGACGTCGTCGTCCAGGTCGCCGATCACGACGATAGCGCCCGCAGCGGCGAAGCGGCCCGCGGTGGCGAGGCCGATGCCACGACCGGCTCCGGTGATGACGACGACCTGGTCGGTCAGGGATGTGGGCATGGGTTCTCCTGGGGTGGGCGGGTGTCAGCGGCGGGTGAGCCGGACGGGCTGGCCGTCCTTGGGGAAGGGCAGGGAGGTGTAGCTCATGGGGGCCCGGTACTCGGGGTCGACGGACCACTCGAACTCCCGCAGCAGGTGCACCAGGATCGTCTTGACCTCGGCGCCGGCGAAGAACATCCCGAGGCACTTGTGGACGCCTCCGCCGAAGGGCTCCCAGGCGTACCGGTGCACCTTGTCGTCGCGGCGGTCGTCGGCGAAGCGCTCGGGATCGAAGCGCTCCGGATCGGTCCACAGCTCCGGCATGTGGTGCGACAGGTGCACCATGACCGCGACGAGCCGGTCGGCCGGGATGCGATGACCCATGACCTCGGTCTCCTTGACGGTCTTGCGGGCCAGCACCGGCACGGGTGGGACGAGCCGCAGGCTCTCCTTCATGACGAGGTCGATGTCGACCAAGGCGTCGAGCTCGGCCATCGTGGGACGCTCCGGCAGGGCGAGCGCCTCCTCGCGGCACCGTTGCTGCCACTCGGGGTGCTGGCCCAGCTGCTGCATCACGGTCGAGACCGTGATGGTCGACGTGTCGTGGGCGGCCATGAGCAGGAAGATCATGTGGTTGACGACGTCCTCGTCGCTGAACCGTTCGCCGTCGTCGCCCTCCGACTGGCACAGCACCGAGAACAGGTCGTCTCCCGGCTCGCTGCGCTTGGCGGCGAGGTGGCGACCGAAGAACTCCTCGAGCAACCGGCGCCCGCGCATCGCCCGGCCCCAGCGGGTGCCTGGGACGTTCGCCCGCACCAGCGAGGTCGCCGACTGCACGCAGGCGATGAACGCCTGGTTGACCCGGTCGAGCTCATCGGGCGACGCGAGATCGGCACCGCCCATGAAGACCTCGGTCGCCAGGTCGAGCGTCAGCTCCTTGAGCGCCGGATAGGCCTGGAACCGGGCCCCCGCCTTCCACCGGGCCAGGCCTTCGATGACCGCCGGCTGCAGCGCGGCGGTGTAGCCCTCCACGCGGTCGCGGGTGAAGGCGGACTGCATGATGCGCCGGTGGCGGTGGTGCTCCTCGAAGTCGAGCAGCATCAGGCCACGGTCGAAGAACGGGCCGACCAGGTAGCCCCAGCCCTCTCCGCTGGCGAAGGCCTTGTCGGCGTTGCGCAGCGCGGCCTCGCACGCGTCCGGGCCGAGCAGGACGGTCCACCGCTTGCCGATGAAGTCGATCTCGGAGACCGGGCCCCACCCGTCGTACTGGGTTCGCATCATCGTCAGTGGGTCACGGACGTAGTCGAGCGTGCTTCCGACGTAGGGCAGCCCGCGGCGCCTCGGCGGGTCCTGGGTGATGTGGTTCACAGGAGCATCTTGATTCAGACAGGATGCTCTGTCAAGATGGAGCCATGGCGGTCAAGGCGGGGACGTACAAGGGCGTGAGTGCCGAGCAGCGGGCGGCCGAGCGCCGGTCTCGCCTGGTCGCGGCGACCCTGGAGGTGTGGGGCCGCGACGGCGGGCCCAAGGTGACCATGACCCGCATCTGCGCCGAGGCCGGGCTCACCGAGCGCTACTTCTACGAGAGCTTCGACCGTCTCGACGCCGCACTCATCGCCGTGATGGACGACATCGCCGCGCAGATCGCCGAGCGTGCCGTCGCCGCGCTGGCCTCCGCAGAAGGCGGACCGCGCGAGCGGGTCCGGGCCGGCATCGGGGCCTTCGTCGAGATCCTGACCGACGACCCCCGCAAGGGTCGGGTCGCGATCGTCGAGTCGGTCTCGATCGACGCCCTGCGCCCCCACCGGGCCGAGCTGCTGCGCGGCTTCGCCGAGCTCGCGGCCCGTGAGGCCCGCGAGCTCTACGGCGCCGAGGCCTGGAGCGAGCCGCAGGGGCGGCTCGCGGCCACGATGTTCATCGGCGGCGTCGCCGAGCTCGTCACGGCCTGGATCGAGGGCACCGTGCAGGCGACGCCCGACGACATCGTCGACGCGGCGACCCACCACTTCACCGCGACGGCGCACCGCTGAGCGCTCACTCGACCTTGGGGGCGTCCTGGTCGATGCCCGCCTGCCGCAGGCCCTTGCCGAGCCGCGACGACCGGTAGCCGTACGTGAAGTACACGACGAAGCCGATCAGGAGCCAGATGAGGAAGCGCACCCACGTCTCGACCGAGAGGTTGACCATCAGCCACAGGCACGCCGCGATCGACAGGATCGGCACGAACGGCACGCCCGGCACCCGGAACGGCCGGTCCAGGTCGGCGCGCGTGCGGCGCAGGATGATGACGCCGGCCGAGACCAGCATGAAGGCGAAGAGCGTCCCGATGCTGACGAGCTTCGACAGCTCCGACAGCGGGACGAAGCCTGCCAGGACCGCGACGAACAGCCCGGTCAGGATCGTGATGCGGAACGGCGTGCCGAAGCGGGGGTGCACCTTGGCCAGCGACACGGGCAGCAGGCCGTCGCGTGACATCGCGAACAGCACCCGCGCCTGGCCCAGCAGCAGCACCAGGATGACGGTCGTCAGGCCTGCGACGGCGCCGACCGAGATCAGCTTGCTGGCCCAGTCGAGGTCATTGGCCTTGAACGCCTCGGCCAGGGGGGCGGCGGTGTTCATGCGCTCGTCGCTGTACTTCAGCATGCCAGTGACGACGAACGACACCGCCGCGTAGAGCACCGTGACGATGGCCAGCGAGCCGAGGATGCCGCGGGGCATGTCGCGCTGCGGGTTCTTGGTCTCCTCCGCCGACGTCGCCACGATGTCGAAGCCGATGAAGGCGAAGAACACGACCGACGCGGCGGCGATGATGCCGTACACCCCGAAGACCGTGGGGTCGACCCCGAACACCGACTGCAGCAGCGTCGAGTCGAGACCGGACCCGCCCTCCGTCGGCTTCGAGTCGGGGATGAACGGCGTGTAGTTCGACTTCTTGATGAAGAACAGCCCGGCGACGATCACGAACGTCACGACGGCGACCTTCACGATGACCAGCACGCTGGTGAACCGTCCCGAGAGCTTGGTGCCGAACACGCCGAGCGCCGTGAGGGCCAGGACGATCGCGATCGCGCCGAAGTCGGGGATCGCCTCGTCGCCGGCGAGCCAGGTCGGCAGGTCGAACAGGGACTGCAGGTACGCCGACCAGCCGCGGGCGACGACCGCGGCTCCCAGCGCCAGCTCGAGCACGAGGTCCCAGCCGATGATCCACGCGATCAGCTCACCGAGGGTCGCGTACGAGAACGTGTAGGCGCTGCCCGCCACCGGCACCGTCGAGGCGAACTCGGCGTAGCAGAGCGCCGCGAGACCGCAGGTGATGCCCGCGAGGACGAACGAGATGATGATCGCCGGCCCGGCGTTGGAGTAGGCCTGCTCGCCGGTCAGGACGAAGATGCCCGTCCCGACCATCACGCCGACACCGAAGACCG
>JAOPWZ010000066.1 GCA_025965435.1 Aeromicrobium sp. | reverse complement strand
CACAGGTAGCGTTTCTTGTCGCGCCACTGGATGACCGCTCCGTCGACGGTGGCCTGGATCGGCATGTCCCTCCTCGCGCGCCCCTCGGAGGGGCGCTTTACAAGAAGGTAGCAAATGTAAAGCGGGTGGGCAAGGGTCACTTAGGCGGGCCAGCAACCGAGCCTGGCCTCCTCGAGGAAGCTCCTCCCGCCTCGGCAGGGATACCGACTGAGAGATCTTGGCGGGAGAAGCTCCCTCGACGAGGTCAGGGAGCAGGTCTATCGTCAGGGCATCAGCGCCCGGCGAACGTGTCGGCGATGTTGAACACCGCGGGTGCCAGCACGATGACGAAGAGCACCGGGAAGATGCAGGCCATCATCGGGAACAGCATCTTGGTCGGCACCTGCTGCGCCCGACCCTCGGCCCGGAGGCGACGATTGACACGCATCTCCTTGGCCAGTCCCCGAACGACCGAGGCCACCGAGACTCCGTTCTCCTCGGCCTGCACGATGGTGCGCAGGAACCGGTGCAGGTCCTCGACCTCGGTCCTCCCAGCCAGGGCGCCGTAGGCCTCGCGGCGCGGCATGCCCAGGCGCATGTCCTGCACCGTGCGCACGAGCTCGTCGGCCAGCGGTCCCTCGCCGGCCAGTCCCACACGGGTCAGGGCCGCCTCGAAGCCCATGCCGGACTCGATCGCGATCGTCACCTGGTCGAGCACGTCCGGCAGGGCCAGCTCGATCGCGGCCTGCCGCTCGGTGGCACGCCCGGCGATGACCGTGTCCGGCACGATGAACGCCATGACGGTGATGGCGATCCACATGGCGATCTTCATCATGCCCGGCGCAGGGAGCACCAGGAGGAAGAAGAAGCCGCCACTGAGCACCAGGGTCAGGACGATCTTGAGGCGGACCACGGTGGCGGGCGTCCAGCCATACGGCCGTCCGCCGAGCTGGAGCGTGCGCTCGTAGGCCTGCAGCTTGCGTGATGGAACGAGGAACCCGATGCGCTTGTTGGTGGTCTTGGCGATCTTGAGGGTGGATTCGTCCGGCATCTCGGGACCGCCCGCCGGGACCAGCCGGCGGCGAACCGCCTTGTGGCTCACCCCGATCATGCCGAGCGACCAGAGGACGGCGGCGAACGAGCCGATCAGAGAGAGAACTCCGAGAACTAGCATCATCACACCTTGATGTCCGCGATCTTGCGCAGCCAGAGGCCGCCGAGGGCGAGCATGACGGCGCATGCTCCGAGCAGGATCAGGCCGATGGGCTGATTGACCAGCGGCGCCATGTACGAGGGGTTCATGACGCTGAACAGGGCGCCGATCACGATCGGCAACGCCATCAGGATGTAGGCGGACATCCGGCCCTCTGCAGACAGCGCGCGAACCTGGCTCTTGATGACGCTCCGCTCCCGGATCGTCTCCCCCACCTGGTCGAGCACCTCGTTGAGGTTGCCACCAGTGTCGCGCTGGATCGCCACGGCCTGCGAGACCCAGACGAACTCCTCGTTCGCCATCCGCTCGCCGGTCAGCTCCATGACCTGCACGAGATCGCGCCCCAGCCGGTGCTCGTTGACGATGCGGCCGAGCTCCTCCGACATCGGGGGAACGGAGTCCTTCGCGGCTGCGTCGAACGCCTTGGGCAGGCTGTGACCGGCCCGCAGGGCCGAAGCGAGCATCTGCAGCGTCGCGTCGAGCTGATCGGCAAACGCCTGACGCCGCTTGCCCGCCCGAATGCTGAGGAAGGCCTTCGCCCCCACCGGCACGAGAACGGCGAAGAACAGCCCACCGAGAATCGATCCGGTGACGACGGAACCGACCATCGCCCCCGCCAGCGTCCCCAGCCCGATCGTGACGACCAGCGAGCTCGCGGACATGCGGAGGCCGGCCAGCTCGATCTCCTCGGGATGGAACGGGGCCCAGCCCCGCCTGCGGAGCATGCCGTCAGCCCTCTTGACCAGCCACTCCGACACCTCGCCCAGCATCGTCGTCTCAGTCCTGTCGCCGAGGGTGCGACGGGCGATCGGCACACGTGGAACCGTCGAGGCCAGCAGCCCGTAGGAGAGCGCTCCGAGTGCAAGAGCGACGCACAGGACACCCATCGCCAGCGCGCTCATGCGGTCGACTCCGGCGGCGAGAACATGTCCGGCGAGTACGGGATTCCCAGGTCGTCGAAGCGCTGGGTGAAGCGCGGCCGCAGCCCCGTCGACACCGCTGAGCCACGGAACCGGCCGTGCGAGTCCATGCCGGCGCTGAAGTCGAAGGCGAACGCGTCCTGCAGCACCACGTTGTCGCCCTCCATCCCCAGCACCTCGGTGACGTGGGTGACGCGACGCGTCCCGTCGCGCAACCGGCTGATCTGCACGATGAGGTCGACCGCCGAGGCGATCTGCTCGCGCACAGCGCGCAACGGCAGGTCCATGCCGGCCATCAGCACCAACGTCTCCAGACGCGCGATGGTGTCGCGCGGCGTGTTCGCGTGCAGCGTCGAGATCGACCCGTCGTGGCCCGTGTTCATGGCCTGCAACATGTCGAGCGCCTCGCCGCCGCGCACCTCCCCGACCACGATGCGGTCGGGGCGCATGCGCAACGAGTTGCGAACGAGCTCACGGATCGTGACCTCGCCGCTGCCCTCCATGCTGGGCGGCCGGCTCTCCAGCCGGACGACGTGCGACTGCTGCAGCTTGAGCTCCACGGCGTCCTCGATCGTCACGATGCGCTCACCCGGCGGGATGAAGGACGACAGCACGTTGAGCAGCGTCGTCTTGCCCGTTCCCGTTCCGCCCGAGACAAGGATGTTGAGCCGGGCGTTGACGCACGACTTGAG
>JAOPWZ010000056.1 GCA_025965435.1 Aeromicrobium sp. | reverse complement strand
GCAGAGCTCGCTTGGCTCACCCAAAGAATTCGCCGGCGGCGACGGCGGGCGGCTCGGCGTCGCGGGCCATCGGGGTGAAGCGGGAGTAGTGACCCTGGAAGCTGACCGCGATCTTGTTGGTCGGCCCGGATCGGTTCTTGGCGATGATGATGTCGGCCTCGCCGGGCCGGTCGGACTCGCCGGCGCCCTGGGCGTCCGGACGGTTGAGCAGCAGCACGATGTCGGCGTCCTGCTCGATCGAGCCGGACTCGCGAAGATCGGAGATCTGCGGAGTCTTGTCGGTGCGCTGCTCCGAGCCACGGTTGAGCTGGCTGATCGCGACGACGGGGCACTCCAGCTCCTTGGCGAGGAGCTTGATGTTGCGGGAGAACTCCGAGACCTCCACCTGACGGTTCTCGACGCGCTTGCCGGACGTCATCAGCTGCAGGTAGTCGATCACGATGAAGCCCAGGCCGTGCTGCTTCTTGATGCGCCGGGCCTTGGAGCGGATCTCGGGCATCGTCATGTTGGGGCTGTCGTCGACGATGATCGGTGCGGAGTTGACGCGGGGCATGGCCTTGGTGATGGCGTCCCAGTCGCGCTGGTGCATGCCGCCGCCGCGCATGTGGCCGATGCTGACGCGGGCCTCGGCCGACAACATGCGCATCGCGATCTCGGCGCCGGTCATCTCCAACGAGAAGATCGCGCACGGGATCTGGTGGCGGATGGCGGCGGACCGCACGAAGTCGAGCCCGAGGGTCGACTTGCCGACACCCGGACGGGCGGCGACGACGATCATCTGGCCCGCACGGAAGCCGGTCGTGAACTTGTCGAGATCGGGGAAGCCCGAGGGCACGCCGGTCAGGCTGCCGTCGCGGCCCTGGATCTCCTCGATCTCATCGATCGTGAGCGGCATCAGCTCGGAGACCAGCCGGTAGTCCTCGGCCTGGCTCGTGCCGTCGACGTCGAGCACCTCGGCCTGGGCGCGGTCGACGATCTCGGCGACCTCGCCCTCCTGCGCCTGACCCATCTGGGCGATGCGCTGGCCGACCTCGACGAGGCGCCGCAGCACGGCCTTCTCGCGCACGATGTGGGCGTAGAAGTCGACGTTCGACGCGATCGGCACCGACTGCACCAGGTCGTGCAGGTAGGGCGCTCCACCCACGCGTCCGATCTCGCCGCGCCGCTGCAGCTCGGCGGCCACCGTGATGGCGTCGGCGGGCTCGCCGCGGTTGGCGAGGTCGACGATGATGTCGAAGATCAGCTCGTGCGCGGGACGGTAGAAGTCGCGGCCCTGGAGGACGTCGGCGGCGGGGTCGATGGCGTTCTTGCTGATCAGCATCGCGCCGAGGACGCTCATCTCAGCGGCCATGTCCTGGGGTGGGACGCGTCCCGAGCCGCGTTCTTCGCCGGGTCCGGGGCCCGCTTCGTAGAGGTCCGCCACACTCACCGGATGAGCCCCCTTTCGTCGTCACGTAAACCGTAGTTTTCGGCACCGACACAAACGCCGACCCGTCACAGTAGGCCCCCGCGTACCGCCATCCAACCCGGCGCTGCACAGCCCCTGTGCGCAACCTCGCCATGCCTGTGGAAAACGCCGGTTAGCCATGTGCACAGTCGGTGGACGAACATGTGGACAACTATATTTGTTGTGCGGCACAACCCGCCCTGACCTGCGAAAACACCGGATCTGCGGTGTGGAGACAAAATACTTTCGCCCGGTCGGTCATCCACGGCCGCCTGTTCATAGACTTGTCGACAAACCCCGTCACATGGGTCACACGACCCCCGTTGGTCACCGTCGAAAGGTCGGCATGAGACTGCGCCACCCCGCCGACCGGCTGATCGTCCGCGTCGCCGTGCCGGCCTTCTTCGCCCTCGTCACCGAGCCGCTGATGCTGCTCGCCGACACCGCGATCATCGGTCACCTCGGTACCCCTGAGCTCGGCGGCCTCGCGGCTGCCTCGGTCGTCCTGGGCACCGTCATCGGGCTGTGCGTCTTCCTGGCCTACGGCAGCACCGCCGCCGTCGCACGGCAGCACGGTGCGGGTGACGAGCGCGGGGCCTACGGGCTGGCGATCAGCTCGCTGTGGCTCGCCGCCGGCCTGGGCGTGGTGCTGGGCCTTGCCGTCGTCGTCACCAGCGGCGCCTCGGCCCGTGCGCTGTCCAGCTCCGCCCGGGTCGCCGGACTCGGCCAGGACTACTTGGTCGTCTCGGCGCTGGCGGTGCCGGCGATGCTGTTGATCCTCGCGGCGACCGGTGCCCTGCGCGGCGTGCTCGACCTCCGCACGCCGCTGATCGCCGCGATCGTGGCCAACGTCCTCAACGTCGTCCTGAACGTCCTGTTCGTCTACGGGTTCGACGGGGGCGTCCGCGGCGCGGCGGCCGGCACCGTGCTGGCGCAGTGGCTCGCGGCCGTCTGGCTCGTGACCGCGGTCGTGCGCCGCGCCCGCCCGGCACGGGCCGCGATCCGTCCCCGGATCGGGCAGATCCTGGGCGCTGCCCGCCAGGGCGGCCCCCTCATCGTGCGGACGCTCACCCTGCGGGTCACGCTGATCCTCGCGGCCCTCGTGGCCGCCGGGCTCGGCGACGTCCAGCTGGCGGCGCACCAGGTGGCCGCGACGATCGTGGCGTTCCTGGCCTTCGCCCTCGACGCCATCGCGATCGCCGGGCAGACGCTCACAGGTCGCTCCTTGGGCGCTGGCGACGCCGGTGCGACCCGGGAGATGACGCAGCGCATGATCGCGTGGGGAGCCGGCACGGGCCTCGTGGCCGCTCTCGTGCTCGCCGCTGCCGCACCGTGGCTCCCGCACCTGTTCACCGACGACCCGGCGGTGCGCGACGCGCTGGTGCCGGCCCTGCTCGTCGTCGCGGCGATCCAGCCGTTGTCCGGCGTCGTCTTCGTGCTCGACGGCGTCCTCATCGGGGCCGGCGACGGCGTCTACCTCGCGCTCGCCGGGCTGGTCACCCTGGCGGTGTATGCCCCGCTGGTGTGGCTGGTCGGCCGGACCGATGGCGGGTTCACCTGGCTGTGGGTGGCCTACGGCGGCTTCATCGCGGCGCGCCTCGTGACCCTCTGGGCGCGCCAGCGCGGCGACACCTGGCTGGTGCTGGGTGCCAGCCGTTCGGCAGACTGAGGTGATGCGGACCCAGGAGCACAGGCCAGGACGACTGATGGACGTGCGCGGCGACGACGGACCCATGGTCGTCCTGTGGCACGGGCGCGGCGCCGACGCCCGTGGCGTGCTGGCGAGGCTCAGCGAGCTCGTCGCCGCCCACGGCGTCACCGTCCTGACGCCCGACTGGGACGCCGACCACCCCGACGGGGGACGCGCCGACCTGCTGTCGTCGGTGCGCATCGCCCGGGAACTCGCGACCGAACGCGGTCAGGACCCCGACACGATCGTCGTGGCCGGCTGGTCGCTCGGCGGGGTGGCCGCGGTGAGCCTGGCCCTCAATGCCAGACGTCTCGGGGTCGGCGTGGGCGGCCTGGTGCTCATCGCGCCTGCCGACGGCCCGCGCGCCACCGACCCGCTGTCCGGTCAGCCACTGCCCACATCGCTGCCCAGCGGCGCCGGCCGTTGCCGCATCGACGTCGTCTACGGCGAGCAGGACACCATCACGCCACCCGACATGGTGTGCGGCCTCGAGCTGCGTCTGCGGGCCGCCGACTGGTCGACCTCGCTGCACGCCGTGCCGGGCGACCACGGCGAGGTCGTCGGCGCGACGTACGACGAACGGCGCGATGCCTTCGTCCCGTCGCCGTCGGCCCGGGCGATCGAGGACGCGACGACCGTCGCGGCGATCATCGCCGCAGCAGCTACTGCTTCTTCGTCTTCTTCTTGACGAAGCCGACGGCGGTCCAGTCGGGCTGCTCGAACTGGGCTGCGCCGTAGTTGACCAGGCCGTCCTGGACCCCCACGGCGAGCGGCGTGACGGCCAGGGGCACGACCGGGACGTCCGCGAACAGCCACTCGTCCAGCTTGGCGACCCGCTCGAGGCGCAGCGTGTCGTCGAGCGTCCCGAGGACGGTGTCGAAACCGACCCCGAACCGCGCGGTGCCGACGCCGGTGTAGTTCTGCGCCGAGTCGAGCGGGAAGAACAACGGCTTCGCCGCCGCGATCGGGAAGGGCGCGGCCCGCCGCACGAAGGTCACCAGATCGAAGTCGAGCGGGATGACGACCTCGTCGAAGAAGGTGTCGGCCGGCACCGCGCGCAGCTTGACGGCGATGCCGACCGCTTGCAGGTCCTTGACGATGGCGGCGGCGCGGTCGGCGTTGGCCGGTGTGTCCTCCGGGACGGGCATCGTGAGCTCCAGCGGCGCGCCGTCCTTGGCGAACACGCCGTCGCCGCCCTCGGTGTAGCCGGCCTTCGTCAACAGCTTCTTCGCGGCTGCGGGGTCGTGGGCGATGGACGCCGACGAGTCCTGGTAGCCCTGCTGGCCGGGGACGAGCAGCAGGCTGCCCAGCGGGGCCGCGGGGGCGCCGAGCGCCTCGGCCGTCGTGGTGGCGATGGGGCTGCGATCGATTGCCCGCGCCACGGCGCGTCGCACGTCGCCATCGGCGAGCGGCCCGCGTCCGCCGTTCAGGGTGACCTGCGACCATTCGACGCCGGCAGCGCGCTGGATCGTCCCGGTGTCCTTGGCGATCTCGTAGGTCGATGCCTGCAGGTCGACGGCGTCCAGGTCGTCGTTGACGTACGCCTTGGCCTGCAGGTCCGGGTCGGCGATGTTCCAGGTGATCTTGTCGAGCTTGGGGCGGGCGCCCCACCAGCGCGGATTGGGCTCCTGCGTCACGACGCCGAGCTCGGCGTCGATCGACGTCACGACGTAGGGGCCGTTGGAGGAGATGGCCCGCGTGCGAAAGGCGTCGTTGAACAGCTTGGGCGACTTCGACACGTTGGCGGCGAGGCGCGGGTAGACGTACAGGGGCCACTCGGCCGTCGGCTGCTTGAACGTCACGGTGTAGGCGAACTTGTCCTTGCCGGGCTCGACCGCGGCGATCTGGTCGTAGCCGCCGGTCGAGATGACCTCGAAGTCCGGGTTCGACCCGTTCTGCGCCTTCCAGAACGCGACCATGTCCTGGGCCGTGATCGAGGTGCCGCCCTGCCAGACCGCGTCCCGGTTGAGCTCGACCTCGACGGTCAGCGGATCCTCGTCGCTGACCTCGACGGACTCGGCGTAGTCGGGATCGACCTTCCAGCCACCGTCGGCGGTGATGCGCACGGCACCGCCCGTGGTCGGCGCCAGGATCTCGGCCGCATCGGAGTCGGCCGCATCGGAGTGCAGCGGGTTGAAGTTGCTCGGCAGCGTCGAGGCCGCGAGGCGCAGGACGCCGCCCTGGGCGACGTCGGCGGGCTCGGCGGTGCGCCAGGCCGTGCTCGGCAGCTCCCTGACCGCGGCCGGGGCGGCGGCGGTCTTCGGCGGGGCCTTGATGGCCTTGCCGGAGTCATCGTCGGCGGACAGCACCGAGCAGCCGGAGAGCACGAGGCTCCCGGCCAGGAGAACGGATGCAACCGCAGCGACGGGGGAACGCATGACGGGTGTGCCACCGACAACGGGCCGACACCCGCCACGATCTGGCGGAGGTGTGTCGGCCCGTCAGGGTGGACTACTTGGCGGCGACCACGTTGAGCTTGACCTTCGCGCTCACTTCGGGGTGCACGCGCACGGAGACCGTGTGGGCTCCGAGCGACTTGATCGGGTTGCCGACCTCGATGCGACGCTTGTCGACCTTGGCACCGGCCTCCGCGAGAGCCTCGGCGATGTCGGAGACCGTGACGGCGCCGAACAGGCGTCCGCCCTCACCGGCGCGAACCGGCACGTTGATCGCGTCCGACTCGAGGTTGCCCTTGATGCTGGTGGCTTCCTCGAGGTCGTGGACGGCGTGCGCGTCGCGCGCAGCCTTGATCGACTCGACCTGCTTGGCTGCGCCCTTCGACCAACGGATGGCGAAGTTGCGCGGCAGCAGGAAGTTGCGGCCGTAGCCGTCCTTGACATCGACGATGTCGCCGGGAGCGCCGAGGTTCGTGACCTCGTGCGTGAGAATGAGCTTCATCAGTTCCCCTTAACGGCCGGTGGTCGTGTAGGGCAGCAAGGCCATCTCGCGGGCGTTCTTGATGGCCTTGGCGATGCGACGCTGCTCCTGGACGGTGACACCCGTGACGCGGCGCGCGCGGATCTTGCCGCGGTCCGAGATGAACTTGCGCAGCAGCGCGGTGTCCTTGTAGTTGATTTCGGTGACCTTGGCCGCAGCGAGCGGGTTGCTCTTCTTCTTCGGCTTCCGGACGACTGGCTTTGCCATGTTGCTCCTGAG
>JAOPWZ010000018.1 GCA_025965435.1 Aeromicrobium sp. | reverse complement strand
GGCTCAAGGCCCGGTGGGCGCGCCCACCGTGTCGATGATCCAGGCGAGCTCCCAGGCCCGCTCCTTCCAGGACGCGTACCGGCCGCTGACGCCACCGTGGCCGGCGTGCATCTCGGTCTTCAGCAGGATCGGCGCGTCACCCGTGGCGGTCGCGCGCAGGCGGGCCACCCACTTGGCCGGCTCGACGTACATGACGCGGGTGTCGTGCAGGCTCGTGACGGCGAGGATCGCGGGGTAGTCGTGCGCGCCCACGTTCTCGTACGGCGTGTACGACTTCATGTACGCGTACACCTCGGGATCGTCCAGCGGGTTGCCCCACTCGTCCCACTCGATGACGGTCAGCGGCAGGGATGGGTCGAGGATCGTCGTCAGCGCGTCGACGAACGGCACGGCCGCGACGATGCCGGCGAAGGCGTCCGGTGCGATGTTGGCGACGGCGCCCATCAGCAGACCGCCCGCGCTGCCACCCTCGGCGACCAGCCGGTCCGCGGACGTCCAGCCCTCGTCGACCAGGTGACGGGCAGCGGCGACGAAGTCGGTGAACGTGTTCTTCTTGCTGAGCTGCTTGCCGTCGTCGTACCAGTGGCGGCCGAGCTCGCCGCCGCCGCGGACGTGGGCGATCGCGAAGACGAAGCCGCGGTCGAGCAGCGACAGGCGCATGACCGAGAAGCCCGGGTCCATGCTCGCCTCGTACGAGCCGTAGCCGTAGATCAGGGCCGGCGCCGTGCCGTCGCGGGGCGTGTCCTTGCGGCACACGATCGACACGGGCACCAGCGTGCCGTCGTCGGCCGTGGCCCAGCTGCGGTGCTGCTCGTACTCGTCCGGGTCATAGCCGCCGAGCACGGGGGCCTGCTTGCGCAGGATCAGCTCCTTGGTCGCCGGGTCGTAGTCATACACCGACGACGGGGTGACGAACGAGCCCACGCCGACCCGGATCAACGGCGGGTCCCACTCGGCGTTGCCCCCGACCCCGCTGGTGAACAGCTCCTCGCCGAAGTCGATCTCCTCCAGCGCACCGATGCCGTCGGCACCGATCGGCAGGATGCCGATGCGGGCGAGCGCGTCGCGGCGGTACGACAGGACGATGTGGCGGGCGAAGACGTCGACGTCCTCGAGCCGGGTCGTGTCGCTGCCGGCGATGACGACGGTGCGATCGGTCGCGTCGGTGATCGGCAGCGTGTCCACCGGGACGGTCACCAGCTCGAAGTTGAGCGCGCCCTCGTTGTGCAGGATGACGAACCGGTCCTCGCCGCCGACGACCGCGTGCTCGAGGGAGTACTCGACGCCGTCGCGGCGGGGGAGGACGACCCGGAACTCGCCCGTGGGGTCGTCGGCCTCCAGCACGCGGTACTCACTGGTGATCTTCGACGACATCGCGATGACGAGGTAGCGCTCGGAGTGGGTGCGGCCGACGCCGATGAAGTAGCGCTCGTCGCTCTCCTCGTGGACGAGCACGTCTCCGGTGCGATCAGTCTCGCCCGTGGAGCCGATCGCGTGGCGCCAGACCCGGAAGGGACGCCACGCGTCGTCGACCGTCGTGTAGAAGAGGTGGGAGCCGTCGGCCGACCACGTGGCGCCGCCGCTGGCGCCGGTGATCTCGTCGGCGAGGACCTCGCCGGTGCGCAGGTCCTTGACCCGGATCGTGTAGCGCTCGTCGCCCTGGACGTCGACCGACCAGGCGAGGAAGTTCTCGTCGTCGCTGACGCTGAACGCGCCGAGCGAGAAGAACTCATGACCCTCGGCCTCGACGTTGGAGTCGAGCAGGATCTCCTCGCCGGCGATCTCGCTGCCGGCGTCGAGCACCGGGGGAGTCCAGTCCTCGGGATCGGTCACGGCGCACCGGCACCGGATCGCGTACTGCTGGCCTTCCAGCGTCCGGGCGTAGTACCACCACGCGCCGTGACGGGTCGGGACGGACAGGTCGGTCTCGAGCGTCCGCGACTTGATCTCGTCGAAGATCTGCTGGCGCAACGGCTCGAGGTGCTCGGTCGCGGCGTCGGTGTGGGCGTTCTCGGCCTCGAGGTACGCCAGCGTCGCCGGGTCCTCCTTGTCGCGCATCCACTCGTAGTCGTCGACGAAGTCGTCGCCGTGGTGAGAACGGGTGATGGGGCGTCGCTCCGCTGTCGGTGCAGGGACGGACGGGACAGGCACGGTCATGGGTGAAACTTACCCGTGTGGCCCGCGCCGAGCGCGGGGTCGTCGGCCCGGAACGTGTGCACCGGCCCGGGCGGCGTCCACCGGGTCTCGAAGCGAACCGTGACACGGCCGAGTCCCGAGCCCCACACCCAGCCGTCTCCGCGGTCCTCGTGATGCACGTCCATGCCGGGGTACCAGCGGGTCGGACGCACCTCGGGTGCCTCCTCCTGCTGCTCGAACTCGTCGTCGGCCTCCTCCTCGTCGGCGGAGAACAGGTCGTCCTGGACCCAGTCGGCCAGGCCGCTCACGCCGACACCGATCAGGCGCAGCCCGTTGCTGATGTCCTCGCCGGCCAGCAGCCCGCGAGCGATCGTCGCCAGGATGCGCGCGTTGTCGGTCGGGTGGGGGAGCGTGGACGACCGGGTGTGCGTCTCGAAGTCGTGATGCCGCATCTTCAGCGTCACGGTGCGCCCGGACATCCCGTTCTTGCGCAGGCGGGCCGACACGTTGCGGGCCATCCGCTCGATGATCGCCTCGAGCTGCAGCCGGTCGGAGATGTCCTGCTCGAAGGTGTCCTCGACGCTGACCGACTTGGTCTCGCGCGACGCCAGGACGGGGCGGTCGTCGTCGGCGCGGGCGAGGCGGTGCAGCGAGCGTCCGGACGCCTGGCCCAGCAGCCGCACGAGCTCGTCCTCGCTCTGCCGCCGCAGCTCGTCGACGGTGAGGATGCCCACCCGGCGCAGCCGCTCGGCCGTCGCGGGGCCGACTCCGGGGATCGCGGTCGCCTGCATGGGGGCCAGCACGTCGGCCTCGGTGCCGGGCGCGATGACGAAGACGCCGTCGGGCTTGTTGATCTCGCTCGCGATCTTGGCCATGAGCTTCGACGACGCCACTCCCACCGACGCCGTCAGCCCTCCCGTGACCTCGGTGATGTCGGCACGGATGCGTTCCACGATGCGCTCCACGTTGGCGGGATCGAATCCGTCGGCGGCGGCGAGGTCGACGAAGGCCTCGTCGAGCGACAGCGGCTCGATCAGGTCGGACTCCTCACGCAGGCGTTCCATGACGAGCCGGCTGGCCTCGCGGTAGGCGTCGAACCGCCCGCCGAGGAAGGCGGCGTGCGGGCACCGGGCCCGCGCCTCCGCCGTGCGCATCGCGGACCGGACACCGTGCACGCGGGCCTCGTACGACGCTGTCGCCACGACTCCCCGCGGCCCGATGCCGCCCACGATGACGGGACGGCCCCGCAGCGAGGGCTTGTCGCGCTGCTCGACGGAGGCGAAGAAGGCGTCGAGATCGAGGTGCATGATCGACGCGGTTGACCTCATGGGGCCATTGTTCCTCCCCGGTCCGTCTCGTTGTGCACATGGCGGCGACGTCCGGGCGTCCGTCCACAGCCGGAGCCGACGACCTGTGACCGACGCCCGGGGACGGCGAGCGTGGTGCCATGACCCAGACCCCATCGACCTTCGTCGCGCACGACGTGCCCGACCTCATCAACTCCCTGCCCACGCTCTTCGGCTTCCACCCCACCGAGTCGTTGGTCGCGGTGGCCACGCAGGGGCCGCGTCGCCGGTTCGGCTTCCGGCTCCGCATGGACATCCCCGACCCCGAGCACGTCGACGAGGTCGCACGGCTGGTCGTCGCCCACCTGCGCAACCAGGACGCCGAGGGCGCGATCATCATTGCCGTGACGCAGCAGCAGGAGGTGGCGCTCGACCTGCTCGACGCCGTCCATGCCGAGCTCTTGACGTCGGGCGACATCCAGCTCGTCGTGCGCGCCCGTGCCGACGGCCGGCGCTACTGGACCGATCTGCCGGGATCGCCCGACGAGGGCATCCCGTACGAGGCCTCCGGGCACCACCTGGCGATCGTGCAGGCCGTCGCGGCGGGCCAGCAGATCCTGCCCGACCGCGACGCCCTCGTCGAGCGGTTCGCCGCCGTCACCGGTGAGCGCAGGAGGTGGTTGGAGCTCGCGGCCGCCGCGATCCTCGACGAGGTCGTGCCGATCGTCGCCCGCACGCCACCGGGCCGGTTGGCGGCGACCGGCCTGGCCGTCGTCGAGCCGATCCTCGAACGGGCGATCGCGTCGCGCCGCGTCTCGGACGCCGATCTGCTGCGCGTGGCGGCGTGGGTCTCCGGCATCAGCGTCCGTGACGCCGTCTGGTCACGCATCGACCGCGACAACGCCGACGACATGCTGCGGGCGCTGACCCTCGTCTGCGGCAGCGTCGTGCCGCCGTTCGATCCGGCGGTCCTGAGCCTGACCGGCTTTGCCGCGTGGCTCACCGGCGACGGGGCGCAGGCTCTCATCGCGATCGAACGGGCCCTGCGTGCCGATCCGGAGTACTCGATGGCGCGGACGTTCCTCCAGGTCCTCGAGAACGGGGTGTCGCCCGCCCACTGGACCGGTTTCGACCTCGTGGAGGATCCGGCGTAGCGGCCGCGGGCACCGAACGGCCGTTCGTTCTAGGCTGTCGCCATGGGACAGGACGTTGACGCACGGGAGTTCAGTCGCGAGGACCGGACGCGTTACCGCGCCAAGGTCCATCGGTGTCTGGACGTCTTCGCGCGCATGCTGGGCGAGCACGACTTCAGCGTCGAGCACCCGCACATCGGCATCGAGATCGAGTTCAACCTCGTCGACGCGAACGCAGACCCGTCGCTGCGCAACGCCGAGGCGCTGGCGGCGATCGCCGATCCGGACTTCCAGACCGAGCTCGGCCTGTTCAACATCGAGATCAACGTGCCGCCGGCCAGGGTCGACGGCGCCGGCCTCCAGGTGGTGCAGGACGGGTTGCGGGACCACCTGAACACTGCGCAGGCCAAGGCGTCGGCCGTCGACACCCACCTGCTCATGATCGGCATCCTGCCGACCCTGCAGGAGGGCCACCTCAGCCGCGACTCGATCTCGCCCAACCCCCGCTACCACCTCCTGTCGGAGCAGATCCTGCACGCCCGCGGCGAGGACATCGCGATCGTGATCGACGGGGTCGACCGGCTCGACACGACCGCCGACACGATCATCCCCGAGGCGGCGTGCACCAGCACCCAGCTGCACCTGCAGGTCGATCCGGACGACTTCGCGCCCATGTGGAACGCGGCCCAGGCGATCGCGGCCGTGCAGGTGGCGATCGGTGCCAACTCGCCCTTCCTGCTGGGCCAGCAGCTGTGGCACGAGACCCGGATCGCCCTGTTCGAGCAGGCCACCGACACACGCAGCGAGGAGCTCAAGGCGCAGGGGGTCCGCCCGCGGGTGTTCTTCGGCGAGCGCTGGATCACCTCCGTCTTCGACCTGTTCGAGGAGAACGTGCGCTTCTTCCCAGCACTCCTGCCGATCCTCGACGACGAGGACCCGGTGGCCGAACTCGAGGCCGGGCGCATCCCCAACCTGGGCGAGCTGCGGCTGCACAACGGCACGGTGTACCGCTGGAACCGGCCCATCTACGACGTCGCGGACGGGCGCCCGCACCTGCGCATCGAGAACCGGCTGCTGCCCGCGGGTCCGACCGTCGTCGACACGATGGCCAACGCCGCCCTGTTCTACGGGCTGGTCAAGGTACTCGGCTCCAGCGAACGTCCCGTCTGGTCGCAGCTGTCGTTCCGCGCTGCCGAGGAGAACTTCCACCAGGCTGCGCGCGACGGCATCGACGCCGAGATCTACTGGCCCGGAACGGGCACGGCCGCGGTGCGGGAGCTCGCCTTGCGCCAGCTGATCCCCCTCGCGCACACCGGTCTGGAGCAGATGGGTGTCGACACCGAGGTGCGCGAGCGTCTGCTCGGCGTCATCGAGCAGCGGTGCATCACGGGCCGCAACGGGGCGACGTGGCTGATCGACCAGTTCGCCCACCAGCGAGGGACCGCCACCGACCGCACCGCCGCGATGCGCGCGACCACCGCGGAGTACGAGCGTCACATGCACCAGGGCGATCCCGTGCACCTGTGGCCGACACACTTCTGAGAGGACCCTGAGTGACCGACCTTGGGTTGCCGTGACACACTGGATCCAGAGGTTGACCACAGGCCTCTTTGTTGCGCCCATCTACCGTTTGCGAGGTTGACGTGCCGGTGAATCCAGCTCCAGGATCACGACTTCGGGCCATCACGAAGCTGCTGCCCGGCTCGTCCGCGGACGAGTCCTCAGAAGCACCTGAGACCGAGGCCGCACCCGAGCAGGACGCCACGAAGACCGCCGCCCAGCCACGGGCTGCTGCCAAGAAGACCGCTGCCAAGACCACATCCCCTGCGAAAACAGAAACGACCGTGACGAAGACTTCAGCGAGCACCGCCAAGAAGACCGCCAGCAAGACCCCCGCCAAGAAGGCGGCGCCGAAGAAGGGCGCCGACGCGGCGGCCGGGTCCAAGCTCCCCGCCGGTGTTGATCTGGCCGAGGCGCTGGAGACACCCGCGGTGGGTGATGCGACCGTCCTGGTCGACGCGCAGGGCAAGAAGATCCTCCCCGACATCCCCGACGAGGAGTTCGAGAAGGACCTCGCGACCGACCCGACGCTGAAGGAGGACGAGAAGTCGTCCTACACGCTGTCGGCGGCCGACGAGTCCGACGAGCCCGTCCAGCAGGTCATGGTCGCCGGCGCCACGGCCGACCCGGTCAAGGACTACCTCAAGCAGATCGGCAAGGTCTCGCTGCTGACCGCCGGCCAGGAGGTCGAGCTGGCCAAGCGCATCGAGGCGGGCCTGTTCTCGGAGGAGAAGCTCGCCAAGGGCGGACGCATCTCGGAGAAGATGCGCGAAGAGCTCGAGTGGATCGTCGTCGACGGTCGCCGCGCCAAGAACCACCTGCTCGAGGCCAACCTGCGCCTCGTCGTCTCGCTGGCCAAGCGCTACACGGGCCGCGGCATGCTGTTCCTCGACCTGATCCAGGAGGGCAACCTCGGCCTGATCCGTGCGGTCGAGAAGTTCGACTACACCAAGGGCTTCAAGTTCTCGACGTACGCGACGTGGTGGATCCGCCAGGC
>JAOPWZ010000090.1 GCA_025965435.1 Aeromicrobium sp. | reverse complement strand
CCGGTCCGCCTCTACAGCATCCTGATCGCGGTGCTGGCCGCCGTGACGATCACGGTCGCGATGCGGACCGTCGGACTCCTGCTGGTCTCCGCCCTGATGGTCGTCCCCGTCGCGGCATCGCAGCAGCTGACCCGCAGCTTCCGGGGCACCCATCTCGCGGCCATGGCGATCGGCCTGCTCTCGGCCGTCGGCGGCGTGGTCGCGAGCTATGAGATCGACACCCAGCCCGGCCCGACGATCGTCTTGATCGCCCTGGTGTTCTTCGGCCTGGCCGCGTGCACCGCCGCAGCGCTGAGCCGCACCCGGTCCCGGCGCCATCCAGTAGATTCCAGCTGAGGAGGAGTCATGGTCGAGGCACCCCGCAACACCCGGCAGCGCCGCGCCGTCATCGCGATCCTGGAGGATCTCGACGGCTTCGCGAGCGCCCAGGAGATCCACGACGCCCTCAAGCAGCGCGGCGAGTCCGTCGGGCTCTCGACGGTCTACCGCAGCCTGCAGGTGCTGGCCGATGCGGCCGAGGTCGACGCGCTGCGCAACGACGACGGCGAGGTCCTCTACCGTCAGTGCAGCGCCGGCCACCACCACCACCTCGTGTGCCGGTCGTGCGGGCGGACCGTCGAGGTCGACGGACCCACTGTCGAGCGATGGGCCGACAAGATCGCCGACGAGAACGGCTTCCGCGACGTCGCGCACACGCTCGAGATCTTCGGCACCTGCTCGTCGTGCCCATGACGATCCACACCATCGCCGGCGACCGGCTGACCGCGCAGGACGTCTACGACATCTGGCAGATCCGCGATGCGGTGTTCGCCGTCGAGCAGGAGTGCGACGAGGTGGACGTCGACGGGCGTGACCTCCTGCCGTCGATGACCCACCTGTGGACCGCCGACGACGACGGGATCACCAGCTACCTGCGCTCCTACGTCGAGGACGACGTGCGCCACGTCGGCCGGGTCTGCACCCGCCAGGACCAGCGCGGGCGCGGCCTCTCGGGACGGCTCGTGGCCGAGTGCTCCCGTCTGTGGGGCGACGACGTCCTGGTGCTCAACGCCCAGGCGCACCTCGAGCGGTGGTACCAGGCGTTCGGCTACGTGCGGTCGGGCGACAACTTCATGGAGGCCGGCATCGACCACGTGCCGATGACCCGCACGCCTGCCACTGCCTAGTCGTCCGCGAGGGCGTTGAGGGCTTCGGTGAGGTCGCCGTCCACCGTCGTCGCGTAGTCGTCGACGGCATCGATCGCCACCTGGAACTCCTGCGCGTAGGTGAACGAGAAGGCCCGGTTCGCGTCGATGCTGTCGGCCAGGACCGTGGCTTGATCGATGACGTGCTGCACCGCGCCGCGCACGGTCGCGGCCAGCTTCTCCTGACCCTTCGGCACCCGCACCTTCGCGAGCTCGTCGCGGGCGGCCACGAACGCCGGGATGAGCCGGGACCGAACGGCCGAGCTGTCGTCGACCAAGGTGGACTCGACGTAGTCGCTCGCCCGTAGCTTCAGGGCCTCGCGAGCCGCGGCGATGAACGTCTGGGCCACGTCGGCGCGCCGCAGCTGCCGGCTCAGGCTCTGGTACGGCTCGAGAAACGTGTTCTCGGTCTGCACGGCCGCCGCATAGGCCTGCGACTGCTCGGCACCGTGCGCCGGTGCCGTCTCGAGCCGGGGCGGCTCGGCGATCGCCGCTTCCAGCACGCGACGCAGCGCGGCCGGGTCCTCGCCGCGGGCGGCCTGCAGCCGGCTGAGCACGTCGACCCTGGACGTGCCGACGTCCGACAGGAAGGCCTCGGCCACCGCGTCGGCCTCGGCGACCTGCTCGGACTGCCGCTGGTCCTGGACCACGATCAGAGCGCCGACCACCGCGGCCAGCACCACCGTCACGACCACCGGCAGGAAGATCGCCAGCCGGCGGCCGCGGGACGTCATGGTCTCAGTCGTTGATGCGGGGACGCACGTCGTGGAGCCGCAGGCCGTAGGTCAGCGCATCCACCAACGCCTCCCACGAGGCCTCGATGATGTTGGCCCCGACGCCGACCGTGACCCAGACGTCCTTGCCGTCCGACGTCTCGATCAGCACCCGGGTGGTCGCGTCGGTGCCGTGCCCCTGGTCGAGGATGCGCACGCGGAAGTCGGTGAGGTGGAACCGGGCGACGTCGGGATAGATCTGCTCGATCGCCTGCCGCAGGGCGTGGTCGAGCGCGTTGACCGGGCCGTTGCCCTCGCCGATCACGGCGAGGCGGACTCCCCCGGCCCGCAGCTTGACGGTCGCCTCGGCCACCGCGTCGTCGCCCCGCGCGGACTCGGCGAGCACCCGCCACGACTCGACGTCGAAGTAGGACGCCCGAACGCCGTCCATCTCCTCGGCGAGCAGCAGCTCGAACGACGCGTCAGCCGCCTCGAAGGTGTAGCCCTGCTGCTCCATCGCCTTGACCCGGTCGGTGAGGCGCGACAGCCGTTCCGGGTTGCCGGCCAGGTCGTAGCCCAGCTCCTTGCCCTTGAGCTCGATCGTCGCCCGTCCGGCCATCTCCGACACGAGCAGGCGCATGTCGTTGCCCACCAGGGACGGGTCGATGTGCTGGTACAGGTCGGCGTCGACGCGGATGGCACTCGCGTGCAGCCCGGCCTTGTGAGCGAAGGCCGAGACACCTGTGTACGGCTGGCGCGCGTGCGGCGGGTAGTTGGTGATCTCCGAGATCGCGTGCGAGATGCGGGTCGCGTCCGCGAGGCTGCCCGGCGGCAGCAGCGTCATGCCGAGCTTGAGCTCCAGGTTCGCGACGCAGGTCACGAGATCGGCGTTGCCGGTGCGCTCGCCGTAGCCGTTGATGCAGCCCTGCAGGTGGGTGGCGCCGGCCTGGACCGCGGCCATCGAGTTGGCGACGGCACATCCGGTGTCGTTGGGGGCGTGGATGCCCAGCCGGGCGCCGGTCGTGGCCACGTCGGCGACGATCTCGGTCACCCAGTGCGGCAGCATGCCGCCGTTGGTGTCGCACAGGACGGCGACCTCGGCGCCGGCGGCGGCCGCCGTGCGGACGACCTCGAGCGCGTAGGCCCGGTTGGCCCGGTAGCCGTCGAAGAAGTGCTCGAGGTCGACGAAGACCCGCTGCCCCTCCGCTCGCAGGTGCGTCACGGAGTCGTGCACCATCGCGAGGTTCTCCTCGAGCGTGGTGCGCAGGGCCAGCTCGACGTGCCGGTCGTGGCTCTTGGCGACCAGCGTGACGACCGAGGCGCCGGACTCCCGCAGGGCGACCAGCAGGGCGTCGTCCGCGGCGGCGACGTTCGGCCGGCGGGTGGCGCCGAAGGCGGCCAGCGTCGCGTGCTTCAGCTCGAGCTCCTTGGCCGCGAGCTGGAAGAACTCGGTGTCCTTGGGGTTCGAGCCGGGCCATCCACCCTCGATGTAGCCGACGCCGAGGTCGTCGAGGTGACGAGCGATGTGCAGCTTGTCCTGGACGGAGAGGTTGAGCCCCTCCTGCTGGGCGCCGTCGCGCAGCGTCGTGTCGTAGACGTGGAAGTCGCTCGCCGGCTGCCGTCCTGAGGTCACTGCGTCTGCGTTCACTGCTTCGTCCTTCGTTCCGTTGGGCATCTCGTCAGGCATAAAAAAACCTCCCGCATGGATGGGGAGGCAGCGCGTCGGGGCGTGGAGATCAGTGCCCGGCGCGCCTGTCGATAATGATCGAGATGCTCTGCATGGCCGTCAGTCTAGACTGATCGGCCTATGACCGCCAGACCCGTCCCACGTGTCACAGGCACCCGTGTCATGTACGCCGTGATGACCCCCGCGTCGATCGGGGCGGACGACCTGATCCCTCCGCCGTCGCCGGAGCTGCTGCGCCGGTACGGGACGTCGGAGGTCTCGCTGCGCCGGCTCCGGTCGCGGCACCACCAGACCCTGCTGCTGCGCACCGCCGATCTCGCCGATGCGGCGGTCGCGCAGCGCGACGCCCGGATCGAGGCGCTGCAGCTGGCCGAGCAGCACGACGGAGTCGTCATCGACCTGGGCATCCCGCGGGTGGTCGACCAGCGGGCCGACGAGGTCTCGCTCGCCCAGGCCACCCAGTGGTACGTCGTCGACCCCACCGCGCTCGAGTCCGGGCGCCTCCTGACCGTCGGGCTGGCCGCCTTCGGGCTCCCGGAGGTCGCGGTCCAGGGCGTCGACAGCACCAACCACCCGATGATCGGCGCCGTGCTGGCCGGGCTCGTCCACCGGCTGGTCGCCGAGTGGCCAGCCAACGATCCTGTTGGCACCGCGACGATCACCCTGCGCGACATCGCGTACGGGCTCGGTGACCCGGGGGCGGCCGAGACGCCCCGCGACCGGACGATCGACGTCTCGATCGACTACGAGCCCGCCGACGACCAGCTCGTCGTCCGCCTCCTGGCCGATCCGGCGACGGCCCTGTTCGCCCCCTGACGTCCTGAGGGCGTCAGGTCACCGGTCGCGCCGCGGCGCGAGGTTGGCGAGGGTCTCCGGTCGCAGGATCGCCTCGAGCCGCTCGCGCGGCAGCAGGCCCCGCTCCAGCACCAGCTCCGCCACGCCGCGTCCGGACGCCAGCGCCTCCTTGGCGACCTCGGTCGCCGCCGCGTAGCCGATGTACGGGTTGAGCGCCGTGACCAGGCCGATCGAGTTCTCGACCTCGGACCGCAGCAGCTCGACGTTGGCCGTGATGCCGTCGACGCACCGCGTCGCGAGCACCATGATCGCCTGCTCCAGACGCGAGATGCCGGCCGACAGCGAGTAGCAGATGATGGGCTCGAAGGCGTTGAGCTGCAGCTGGCCGGCCTCGGCCGCCATCGAGACGGTCATGTCGTGGCCGATGATCTGGAAAGCGACCTGGTTGACGACCTCGGGGATGACCGGGTTGACCTTTCCGGGCATGATGCTCGACCCCGCCTGCACCGCCGGCAGGTTGATCTCGTTGAATCCCGCCCGCGGGCCCGACGACAGCAGACGCAGGTCGTTGCAGATCTTCGAGAGCTTGACCGCGACCCGCTTCAGCGTGCCGGACAGCTGCACGAACGCCCCGCAGTCCTGCGTCGCCTCGATGAGGTCGATGGCCGTGACGAGCGGCAGGCCGGTGATGTGCGCCAGGTGGCCGCACGCCGCGGGCACGTAGCCCGCGGGGGCGTTGAGCTGCGTGCCGATCGCCGTCGCACCGAGATTGATCTCGTGCAGCAGCAGCACCGCCTCGCCGAGACGGGCGCGGTCCTCGCCGATCATCAGCGAGTACGTCCGGAACTCCTGCCCCAGCGTCATCGGCACGGCGTCCTGCAGCTGCGTGCGCCCCATCTTCAGGACGTCGTGGAACTCGTCGGCCTTGCGGGCGAACGAGTCCTCGAGCAGCTGCATCGCGGCGAGCAGGTCGTGCGTGGCCAGGATGACAGCGATCTTGACCGCTGTCGGGTAGACGTCATTGGTCGACTGGCTGAGGTTGATGTGCTCGTTGGGATGGATGATGTCGTAGTCGCCCTTGGCGTGGCCCATGAGCTCGAGCGCTCGGTTGGCGATGACCTCGTTGGCGTTCATGTTGGTCGACGTGCCGGCGCCGCCCTGGATGACGTCGACGACGAACTGGTCGCGGAGACCGCCTGCCCGGATCTCCTCGCACGCCGCGCGGATCGCGGCGTAGCGCTCGTCGTCGAGCAGGCCGAGCTCGTTGTTGGCCGTCGCTGCCGCCTGCTTGACGGACACGAGCGCCTGGACCAGGTACGGGCTCACCGCGATCGGGATCCCCGTGATCGGGAAGTTCTCGAGGGCGCGCAACGTGTGCACCCCCCAGTACACATCGGACGGGACCTCCCGGACGCCGATCAGGTCGTGCTCGCGACGGGGAAGAGCGGGCTGGGTCGGGGATGTGACGTGGCTCATAGGCCGATCAGATCACACCCCGACCCGGCGCCCGCCGGGGCCACCCCGCGTCCCCTACGCAGGCGTGATGCGCTGCAGCCAGCCGTGGCGGTCCTCGGCCCGGCCGTACTGGATGTCGACCAGCGCCGACCGGATGTCGGTCGTGATCTTGCCGGGCTCGCCGTCGCCGGTGACCGCCTCGCCGCCGTCCCACTTCAGGGCCGCCACCGGCGTCACGACCGCGGCCGTGCCGCACGCGAAGACCTCCGTGATCGAGCCGTTGGCAGCGCCCTCGCGCCACTCGTCGATCGAGACCCGCCGCTCGACGACCTCGTGGCCCAGGTCCCGGCCGATCTGGATGATCGAGTCGCGGGTGATGCCCTCGAGGATCGACCCGGAGAGGGCGGGCGTGACGATCGAGCCGTCGGAGTGGACGAAGTACAGGTTCATCCCGCCGAGCTCCTCGATCCACTTCTGCTCGGTCGAGTCGAGGAACGCGACCTGGGCGCAGCCGTGCTCTGCTGCCTCCTGCTGCGGGAGCAGGCTGGCCGCGTAGTTGCCACCGCACTTCGCGGCTCCCGTGCCACCGGCTCCTGCGCGTGAGTACTCCGTCGAGAGCCAGATCGAGACGGCCTGGACCCCCCCGGCGAAGTACGCACCAGCGGGTGACGCGATCACGGAGTACGTGACGTGCTGCGACGGGCGCACGCCGAGGAAGACCTCCGAGGCGAACATGAACGGACGCAGGTACAGGCTCTTCTCGCCGCCGGCGGGGATCCACTCACGGTCGGCCTCGATGAGGGCCTGGATCGAGCCCAGGAACCAGTCGGTCGGCAGCTCGGGGAGCGCCAGTCGGTGGGCCGAGCGCTGCATCCGCGCGGCATTGGCCTCGGGGCGGAACAGCCACACCGAGCCGTCGTCGTGGACGTACGCCTTGAGGCCCTCGAAGATCTCCTGCGCGTAGTGCAGGACCGCGGTGGCGGGATCGATCGACAGCGGGCCGTACGGCACGACCCGGCCGTCGGCCCACCCGGTGTCGGGCGTCCACTCCGCCAGGAACATGTGGTCGGTGAAGTGGTTGCCGAAGCCGGGGTCGGCGAGGATCGCGTCACGCTGCTCGGGGCTCTTCGCCGCCGGGTTGCGCGAGGTGGTGGCGGCGAACGGGGTGGAGGTCATGATGGTCACGGTACAACTTTCCGGGTGGGAGGTCAGTGGTCGCTAGGCGACCGATACGCCTCCGGCCACACGCGACGCGAGAGCCTCCCCCACCTCCTCGGTGCTGCGGGGCGCGCCGCTGCGCTCGGCGATGTCGGCCTCGACGGCTGCACTGATCTGCGCAGCGGCCTCGGGGTGACCCAGGTGGTCGAGCAGCAGGGCGCCGGACAGGACAGCCGCCGTCGGGTCGGCCTTCGACTGGCCGGCGATGTCGGGGGCCGAGCCGTGGACGGGCTCGAACATGCTCGGCGCGGTGCGGTCGGGGTTGATGTTGGCGCTCGCGGCCAGGCCGATGCCACCGGAGATGGCGGCGGCCAGGTCGGTGAGGATGTCGCCGAAGAGGTTGTCGGTGACGATGACGTCGAAGCGGGCCGGATCGGTGACGAGGAAGATCGTGGCCGCGTCGACGTGCAGGTAGTCGACTGACACGTCGGGGAACTCCGGCGCGATCGCGTCGACCGTGCGGGTCCACAGGTGACCGGCGTGGACCAGCACGTTGTTCTTGTGCACGAGGGTCAACTTCTTGCGCGGGCGTGCCTGGGCGCGGGCGAAGGCGTCACGGACGACGCGCTCGACGCCGAAGGCGGTGTTGACGCTGACCTCGGTGGCGATCTCGTGCGGGGTGCCGACCCGCAGGGCTCCGCCGTTGCCGACGTACGGTCCCTCGGTGCCCTCGCGGACCACGACGAAGTCGATGGCGCCCGGGTTGCCCAGCGGGGTGGGAACGCCCGGGTACAGCTTGGACGGACGCAGGTTGACGTAGTGGTCGAGCGCGAAGCGCAGGCTCAGCAACAGGCCACGCTCCAGGACACCTGACGGCACGCTGGGGTCGCCGATCGCACCCAGCAAGATCGCGTCGTGGCCACGGATCTCCTCCAGCACCGACGCGGGCAGGGTCTCCCCTGTCGCGTGCCAGCGCTTCGCACCGAGGTCGTAGTCGGTCGTGGAGAACGAGATTCCGTGGGCGGGCGCGACGACGTCGAGGACCTTGAGGGCCTGCGAGGTCACCTCGGGTCCGATGCCGTCACCGGCGACGACTGCGAGCGAGTAAGAGGTGGTCATGGCGTCCATTCTACGATCGTGATCTCAGGATGTGAAACCGCGATCCCGCCATGTGAGAACGGTGCACGCGCTCAGTTGTCATCGGGACGGTCGGCGAGCTCGATCTCGGGCTGGGTCGCATCCTCGCGCAGGTGCGCCGGTCCCCACTCCATCAGCGTGGTGTCCATGAGTGTCTCCTTCGGTGGTTCGGCCGGTCGGGCGCGGGTCCGGCGAGGGGTCCGCCGTCCAGCACGCCACATGGGTCCGGGATCACCGGGAGTGTGTTCACAAGTGCGCGATCAGAGCGTGTGGTTCACGATCGATCTGCTGCAACCCTGCTGCGGGACGGCGGGCCAAACGCCAGACACCGCGGCAGGGTGTGGCCCTAAGAGGCCCTGCCGCGGCAAGCGATGACTACGAGCTGCTTCCGTATGATGCCGGCGAGCCTAGCCCGGCACGTGGCCTGCCGGGCTGACTCGCGGCGACCGTCTCACTGGTTGGTCATCCGCGGGACAGCGCACCTCGTGGCGACTCCCCCCGTCCAGTCCGTGAAACACTGACGACGTGAGCGCACCCGCCGAAGTCCCCGACCTGGTCTCGAGGACTCTCGACCTGTCACGGCAGCGGGGCTTCATCACCTCGATCCGCAACGAGACCGGCCGGCTGCTGGCCTCGCTCGCCGCTTCTCGTACCGGGACGCTCGCCGAGCTCGGCACGGGCTGCGGCGTCGGTTCGGCCTGGCTGTCGAGCGGGGCACCCAAGGACGCACGCATCGTGAGCGCCGAGCTGGACCCCGCTCTCGCCGGCGACGTGCAGAAGATCTTCGCCGACATCGGCAACGTCGACGTCATCGCCGGCGACTGGTCGACCCTCGAGCAGTACGCGCCGTTCTCGTTGCTGTTCATCGACATCCGCGAGGTGATGGAGAGCATCGACGTGATCGCCGACCTGCTCGAGCCGGGTGGCATCGCGGTGCTGGACGACTTCGTGCCGTCCGCGTTCTGGCCGCCGATCGTGGAGGGCCGCGTCGACACGGTCCGCGAGCAGTGGCTGACCGACGAGCGGTTCGCCGCGGTGGAGATGCTGATCGACGTCGACGCGTCGCTCATCATCGCGACGCGTCGCTGACCCGTTCCGGCACCTCGACCTGGGTCCACCGCAGGAACAGCTGCACCAGCGGACCGATCGTCAGGGCGTAGAGCACCGTGCCGACGCCCACCGTGCCGCCGAGCGCGAAGCCGATCACGAGCACCGTCACCTCGATGATCGTGCGCCACATCCGCACGCTGTGACCGGTGCGCCGCACCAGGCCCAGCCACAGGCCGTCGCGAGGGCCGGGTCCCAGCGCAGCACCGATGTAGAGCGCGCCCGCGAACCCGTTGCCCACCACCCCCGCCACCAGCAGGACGATCCGCAGCCACAGCTCGTCGGGCCGGTCGATCACGGCGATGCCGAAGTCGGCGGCCAGGCCGATCACGGCCACGTTGAGGACCGTGCCCACGCCCGGCTTCTGCCGCAGCGGGATCCACAGCAGCAGGAGAATGGCCCCGACCACGATGACGACCTGCCCGAAGGTCAGGTCGACGTGGTGCGTGACCCCTTCGTGGAAGACGTCCCACGGGTCGAGGCCCAGTGTCGACTCCACGAGCATCGCCATCGTGAAGCCGTACAGGAACAGGCCGATGTTGAGCCGGACGAACCGGGCCGCGAGCCCCGTCACCGGTGCAGCTGCTGGTCGGCCCACGAGCCCAGCTCCTCGCGATGGCTGCGGGGAGGCGGGTTGGTGCCGAGCCCGTCGCGCATCACGAGCCATACCAAGCGTGCGGTTGTCGCTGCCAGGGCGATCAGCCCGAGCAGGGCGAGGACCAGGTTCATGACTCCATCGTCACCCCAATTGGCCTTTTGATCCATAGCCAATTGTGGAACAGTGGACCCATGGCCGTCACCCTCTCCGCGCCTCGGCTGGCCGAGCTGCTCGGACCTCTCGACCATGCCGGCCCCGCCTACCGCGAGATCGCCGATCGTGTCCGCCTGCTGGTGGTCGACGGCCGGGTCGCCGACGGCAGCCGACTGCCCTCCGAGCGTGAGCTCGCGACGGCGTTGGGCGTCAGCCGCACCACGACGACACGTGTCTACGCCGAGCTGCGGGAGTCGGGCCTCCTGCACTCCCGCCAGGGCTCCGGCAGCATCGTCCGAGTGCCGATCGGCATCTCGAGCACCAGCAGCCTGATCGTCACGCCCGACCACTCGGGCACGATCGCGCTGACCTATGCGGCTCCCGTGGGTCCCCCGGGCCTCGCGCGCGCGTTCGAGGCCGCTGCCACCAAGCTGCCGGGCCTGCTGGCGACGACGGGCTACCTGCCGGACGGGCTGCCGGTGCTGCGCGAGGTCCTCGCGCAGCGCTACACCGACAGCGGCCTGCCGACGGATCCGGACCAGATCGTCGTCACGAGTGGCGCGATGGGGGCGATCTCGCTGCTGGCGCGGTCGTTGCTCAGCCCGGGTCAACGCGTCGTCGTCGAGGGCCTGAGCTATCCCCACGCCCACGACTCGTTCAGGGCTGCGGGCGCCCGGCTCTCCGCCCTGCCGGTCGGTCGTTCCCCGTGGGACACCGAGGCCCTGTCGTCGCTGCTGGCGAGCGCGCCGCACCGCGCGGCCTATCTGATCCCCGACTTCCACAACCCGACGGCCGCCGTCATGACCGACGACGAGCGCACCACGTGGGCGCGGGAGCTGCGACGTCACGACGTCGTGCCGATCGTCGACGAGTCGCTGCGCGAGATCAACCTCGACGGGATCGAGCTGCCCCCGCCGTTCGCGACCTACGATCCCCGCGCCCTGCTGATCGGCTCGTCGTCCAAGGCGTACTGGGGCGGGTTGCGGGTGGGCTGGATCCGCGCTCCGCGCGATGCCGTCATGCCGCTCATCCAGGCCCGGATGATGGACGATCTGGGCAGCTCGGCCTTCGACCAGCTCGTGCTGTCGGAGCTGTTCACCGAGGGAGACCGGACGGCCGCCGCGGGCCGATCCCGGCTCCGCGCGGCGCGCGACCACCTGGTGGCCGAGCTGGCCCGGCAGCTGCCCGACGTCCATGCCCCGTGTCCACCGGGCGGGCTGAGCCTGTGGGTCACGTTGCCTGAGCGGATGTCGTCCCGGCTGACCTCGGCCGCTGCTCGCCACGGGCTGCTGCTGACGCCGGGGCCGCGATTCTTCTCGCACGCTGGCGCCGCGGGCGAGCGTCACGTGCGGCTGCCGTACAACCAGTCCCACGAGGTGATGACCGAGGCCGTCACCCGCCTGCGGATGGCGTACGACGAGGTGCTGGGCGGCTCGAGGACGACCGAGACGACCACCCCGAGGTCGGCCAGCACCCTCGAGATGATCGCCTGACCCCCGTCCGCCGACGAGTCACCCACGCCCGGCGACGAGTCACCCAGTCCCGCTGACGAGTCGCGTGGGCCCGGCGACGAGTCACCCACGCCCGGTGACGAGTCACCCACGCCCGGTGGCGAGTCACTCAGGACGACCGAAGGTCGCCCCGCTCGTCACGGCAGGTTTCACTGCGTGACTCCTCAGCAGTCCTGCGTGACTCGCCAGCGGTCCTGCGTGACTTCTCAGCGGTCCTGCGTGACTCGCCAGCGGGACTGCGTGACTCCCCAGCGGTCCTGCGTGACTCGTCGGCGGGCGTCAGCGGGGTGAGGTGCCGGGGTCGATGACGATGAGCTCGGTGTCGTCCGGGGTGCCGGGGTTGCGGGCGGAGTTGCCCGGGTAGTTGTTGTCGTTGGCGATGAGCAGACGGCCCTTCGACAGCGGAACCAGCGTCTCGACGGACTGGAAGCCGAACGAGAACTGCCGGCCCGTCCCCCAGCCGCCACCGGCGCTGATGCTCCGGGGATCGGAGATCTTCAGCAGGTCGACGACCAGCGACTTCGTGGTGGTCCCGCCCTGGCCGAGCCGCACCTTGTACACCTTCTTCGTCACCGCACGCGGTCCGTCGAAGTCGTCCCGCTCGAGCACCAGCAAGGTGCCGCGGGTGGTGAACTGGGCATCGGCGACGAGTCCGGCGTCGGCGTCGACCCGGTAGCTCCACGTCCGGTCGGTGTACCGACCCGATCGGGTGTCGAACTCCGAGATGACCCGGCTCCGCTTGTCCGCGTCGTCCACCAGGCCCTTCTCGGTGATCGGGTAGAGGTACCGGCGGTCGGTCGACTGCGCCATCGCCTCGAAGCCGCCGCTCTGCTGGGTGTTGGGCTTCTCGCTGCCGAGCGCCGGGTTCTGCGGCGACTTGCCCAGCGGGAAGGGCACCGGCGCCGACAGCACCCGTCCCTTGGCGTCGACGTGCAGCAGGAACGGCCCGAACTCGTCACCGATCCAGAACGATCCCTCCTTGCCGCGCTGCACCGACTCGATGTCGAAGTCGTCACCGGTCAGCTGACGGTCGCGGGTGGTCTCATTGACGATCGGGAAGTTCACCCGGTGCTTCGGGTCCGACAGCGTGATGTGCCGCAGCACCTCGACCTGGCCCGACCCGCCCTTGTCCGTCTTCCACCGCGGCTTGACGAGGTAGAGCCGGAGCAGGAAGTCCGCCGAGTTCCCCTTGGCACCGAATCCGTTGTCGGGCTGCGCCCAGAAGGTGCCGTCGCGGTTGTCGATCGCCGCGGAGAAGCCCGGGATGACCTGACCCGGGAACGGTCCCTGTCGCCCGTTGGCCGGGGTGGCGAGCGCCCCCGACGGCGGCCCCGGCGCCTGGTGGTCCGCCGACAGCACGGCCCTGGCGAGCAGGCGGGCCGATTCGTCGTGCCCGTGACGCGAGTGGGCGCTGGCCGCAGCCGGGACGAGAGCCGCAGCCGCGAGCGCGAGGGTGGCCCCGGCGACGACCCACTGGCGGTGGGCCCGACGGGTCAGGTGATGAGACGGACGTTCCATGGTGCAGCTCCCTTGGTCGATGAGCCGGTCCCCCCGGCCACCTCCACCCAAGACCGCGCACACGACGTGCGGACCAACGCCGGGCAAGGGCCAGCTGAACTCGCCGACGGTCAGCGGTGGTCGCTGCGACGAACCTTGCCGGTGTCGGCCCGCAGCGGCTCACGCACCAGTCGCCAGCTGCGCGGACGCTTCTCCGGATCGAGCCGGCCGCGTGTCCACTCGGCGAGCTCGGCCTCCGTGACCTCGGCGGCGGCGATGTCGACGACGGCGTGCACGGCCTGCCCCAGCTCCTCGTCGACGTGCGGCACGGCAACGGCCGAGCGGACGGACGGATGCTCCTCCAGCACCGCCTCGACATCGGCCGGCTGGACCTTGACGCCTCCGGTGACGATGACGTCGTCGAGCCGGTCCTCGACGTAGAGGAACCCTTCGGCGTCCATGCGACCGGAGTCGCCGAGCGTGTGCCAGCCGTCGCGCACCGTCGCCTCGGCGCCCACGTACGAGTACGTCGCCGGCCCGTCCCGGCGCATGACGATCTCGCCGAGCTCGCCGGGACGCGCCGTCGTCCCGTCGTGGCGGACGACCCGGAACTGCGAGCCCGAGACGCCCCGGCCCACCGACCCCGGACGGGCCAGCCACTCCTCGCCCGTGATCATCGCGAGACCCTGCGACTCCGTCCCCGCGTACACCTCGACGACCCGCTGGGGCCCGAGCCAGTCGATCCACGCCCGCTTGAGCCACGGCGCGCACCGGGCGCCCATGTGCAGGATGCTGTCCACCGACGACACGTCGGCCGCGCCGCGGACGTCGTCGCCGAGTCGCCAGATGCGGTGCATCATGGTCGGCACCAGCATGGTCCAGGTGATGCGGCGCTGCTCGATCGTCCGCAGGGCGACCTCGGCATCGAAGCGCGGCAGCACCACGAGCTCGTGCCCCGTCATGAGCCCCCGCATCGCGTAGACGAAGGGTGCGGCGTGGAACAGCGGCCCGGCGACCAGCTGCACGGCTCGTCGGGGCACGAACGGGGCGATCCGGCCGTCCGGGTCGATCGTCGCCGGCGCCGCGGCCCGCACGATCTTCGGACGTCCGGTGCTGCCGCTGGAGGTCGGCGCCTTCCACGAGGAGGCCGCCAGGTCGGGCAGTGGCGACCCGTCGTCGGACGTCTCGAGGTCGCCGTCGACGACGAGCGACGGAGCGGCCAGTCGCACGATCGCCTCGCGCTCCCCCGCACCCAACCGCGGCGACAGCGGCTGCGGTGTCGCGCCGAGCTTCCACGTGGCGACGCAAGCGAGGACGAAGTCGACGCCGTTGGGCAGCGCGATCGTCACCAGGTCGTCGTGCCCCACCCGGTCAGCCCATGCGTGGGCGACGCGGTTGGACCGGGTGTCGAGCTCTCGGCGGGTCAGCACGGTGTCGCCGCACCGGACGGCAACGGCATCCGGGGCTTGCTCGGCCCGCAGGGTGAATGCCCGGCCGATCGACATCGACGTCACCCGATGTGGCCTGCGTAGAACTCCAGGTGGGCCGCTGCCGCTGCCTCCCACGTGTACGAGGCGGCGAGATCGCGCCCGATCTGCGGGTCCGGCGGATCGGACAGGACGGCTGCCAGCGAACCGGCCATCGCCATGGGCTCGGCGGCGAAGCGGACGGCATCGCCGAACACCTCGCGCAGCACCGGGAGATCACGGGCGACGACGGGCACGCCGGCGGCGAGCGCCTCCATCGCCGCCAGGCCGAATCCCTCCTTGGTCGACACGAAGGCCATCGCCGAGGCCGCTGCGACGAGCCCCGGCAGCACGTCCTCGTCGACGACGCCGAGCATCTCGTGGTCGACCCCCAGCTGGGCGGCCCGTCGCTCGAACGCCGCCCGGTAGTCGCGGTAGTCGAACAGCGTCTCGCCGCCCGCGAACACCAGCCGGACGTCGGGACGGCGGCGCCGCATCAGGGCGTAGGCCTCCAGCAGGTCGATGCTGCCCTTGCGGGGCTCGATGCCACCGAGCGCCAGGACGTACGGGCCGAGCTTGTCGCGCCACATCGCGCGATCGCCCTCGCCGTCAGGGCCGGCGGCGCGGGCGAAGCGGGATGCGTCGACGCCGTTGGGGATGACGGTCGGTACGAGCCCCCACCCCGACGTGACCTCGCTCGCGACCGACTCCGATACGCAGATGCGTCCGGTCGGCTCCACCACGGCCCGCTCATGACAGGCCACGAGCTCGGGCGTCGTGAACGTGTCGAGGTGGTGGATGGTCCGCAGGCACGGCAGGGCCGCGTTCGCGCTGATGCAGTCCTGCGCGTGGACGATGTCGTACTCGTCGGGGGTGAACGCGTCGCGCAGCACAGCGATCGAGCGCTGGATGCGCTCGCCGACGTTCTCGCCCGGCTGCTCCGGGAAGGGCACGGCGCGCACGCCCACCGCGGGGTCGACGACGCGGTAGAACGTCGCGTCTCCCCCGCGACCGAGGGTCCAGACGTCCACCTCGGCGCCCGCCCGGCTCAACGCCTCGGCGAGGGCGAGGGTGTGCACGACACCGCCGCGTGGCTTGGTCGAGTACGTCAGCAGCGCCACCTTCACCGTGGCTCCTCCGTCGACACGTGGTGATAGCTGGACGGCGTGCGCTCCCGGAGGTGGTGCAGGATGCGGCGGGACCGGGCGATCTCCGCGGCGACGTCGATCTCGGCGACCGCGAGCGCCCCCTTTGACCATGTCCTGGCCAGCACGTCACCGCCCGGGCCGACGACCTTGGCCTGGCCGAGGAAGCGCAGGCCGCCCATCACACCGGTCTGGTTGGACGACACCCACACGATCTGGTTCTCCGCGGCGCGCGCGCTGTCGTAGAGGTCGAACAGCCGCGACTGCCGGTCCTGCGGGAGCCGTGAGGCACGATCGGTCACGCTGGCGGGCCACGCCGAGAGGCAGGCCACGACGTGCGCACCGTCCAGGGCCAGCGAGCGCGCGGACTCGGGAAACGTCTTGTCGTAGTCGATCAGCATCCCCATGCGGCCGACGGGCGTGTCGAAGGCCGAGAAGGAGTCGCCCGCCCGGTACGCCAGCGCCTCACCGGCCGGCTGGTGGACCTTGCGGTGCCGACCGAGGACGCCGTCGCCGTTGACGCACAGGGCAGCGTTGTAGTGCAGCACCTGGCCGTCGACCACCGCCTCCTCGGTGTAGCCGAAGCAGACGACCATCTCCTGGGCCATCGCGATGACCCGGCCGATCTCGAACGAGCCCTCCGTCAGCGCCGGCGGCAGGGTGTCGGGGTCGGGGTGCCTCAGGTCGGACAGGTAGCCGCCGAGCGTGGCGTCGGGGAACACCAGGAGCTCCACACCGGCGGTCCGGGCGTCGTCCACGATCCCGGTCATCTTGTCGAGGGAGCGGGCGACGTCACGTCCGAAGTGGGCCGCGACCGAGGCGAGGCGCACGGTGCTAGTGCTCCACCGGTGCGGGACGGTGGGCGCCGACGATGCTCCTGAAGACGTGCTCGGCGTCACGGGCGATGCCCGCGAAGCGTCCCGAGCCCCACGTGTGCATCCACGGCAGGCCCAGGAAGTACAGGCCCGGCACCGAGGTGACACCGCGCGTGTGGGTCGGTGCCGCGGCCCCGTCGAAGACCCCGACCTTGACCCAGCGGTAGTCGGGCCGGTACCCGATGCCCCACACGATCGAGGTGATGCCGGCCTCGGCGAGGTCGAGCATGCGCGGTTCGTGGTCCGGTGACCACACCGGTTCGTACTGCCCACCCGGGGGCGCGTCGATGCCCTCGCGCTCGATGTAGGCGTCGATGTCGCGGCAGATCGAGTTGTAGACCGCGTCGGCGGAGTCGAGCGCCTTCGTCATCGTCGGCTCGAATGACAGCCGGGTGCCCTCCGCGCCGGACATCAGGCCGTACAGCTTCATGCCCTCGGCGGCGAACCGGCGCAGGTCGATGTCGCGCCCGCCGTCGCGACCGGTCACGTAGTGGTTGGTCTTCTCCCGCGCGGCACGGCCGCCGGGATACTGCTGAACGGGGGTGTCGTAGAGGCCCATGTCAGCGAGCCACGTCATGCAGTCCCGTCCGCGATAGAACCGGGCGACCCGGGGTGCGTCGCCCACGGCGAGGTGCACCGAGCGTCCGTCGAGGTGCAGGTCCTCAGCGATCTGGGCGCCCGACTGGCCCGAGCCCACGACCAGCACGCCCCCCTCGGGAAGCTGGGCGGCGTTGCGGTAGTCGGCCGAGTGCACCTGCGTGATCGACGGGTCGATGCCGGCGGCGAACGGCGGGACGATCGGCGAGTGGTAGCCACCGGTGGCGAGCACGACGTGATCGGCCTCGAGGACCTCCTCGCCGACGGGACCCGCGAGGGTCAGGACGAACCCTCCCCCCTCACGCTCGGTCAGCCGGGTGACGGCGGTGTGCTCCCTGACGGGAGGGTCGAAGCTGGCTGCGTACCCGGCGAGCCACGCTGCGACCTGCTCGCGGTCCATGAAGCCGTCGGGGTCGTCGCCCTCGTAGGCATACCCCGGCAACCGGCAGTGCCAGTTGGGCGTCACGAGGGTGAAGCTGTCCCAACGACGGGTGGTCCACTCGTGAGCCGTGGTGGCGGCCTCCAGCAGCACGTGCTCGACGCCTTCCTGCTTGAGGTACCAGCTGACCGACAAGCCGGCCTGGCCGGCACCGACGATCGCGACGGGGATGCTCATGATGACTCCTTGGACGCGGAGGGGAGGCGAGGTTGCATGTCGATGACGTCGACGAGCCCGTCGGCGTCGAAGCCGGAAGCCGTCTGCCTGATGCGCTCGAGCGACGCGGCCGACGCCGTGCAGTAGAAGCCGAACTTCGCGCGGACGCGCTCGCTCGCCTCGGTCAGTGCCGTCGTCGAGCGACGGGTGAACTCGTCGACCCGGTACGTCGCACCGGGCTCGAGGTGGTCGTGCATGACGAGCGACGGCGAATAGCACTCAGCCACCCGGCCGTCGGGCCAGCGCACGGTCACGGTCATCTCAGGCATGGACCGGCGCCTCCATCACGTACGTGTCGGGACGGCGATCGCGCAGGTGGAACATCGAGCGACGCGCCGTCTCGAGCGCCTCGCCGATGTCGACCCCGGCGACGGCCAGACCCGCCTCGGTGCCGGTCGTGGCGAGCACGTCCCCGCCCGGCCCGACGATCTTGGCGTTGGCGACGAAGCGCATCGAGCCGAACGTCCCCACCTGGTTGGCGGCGACCCAGACGATCTGGTTCTCCAGGGCTCGCGCCTGGTCGAACAGGTTGAATCGCTTGGTCCACCGGTCCTCGGCGATGTCCGCGGCGCCCGCTGTCCGGGACGACGGCCAGGCCGAGATGCAGGCGACGACCTCGGCCCCGTCGAGCGCGAGCGAGCGGGCCGCCTCGGGGAAGGCCTTGTCGTAGCAGATCAGCAGGCCGAGGCGGCCGACCGGCGTGTCGAAGGCCCGGAACCCTTCGCCGGACTCGTAGTAGAGGTTCTCCCCGAGCGGCTGGTGCACCTTGCGATGGACGCCGAGGACCCCGTCGCCCGTCAGCGCGGCGGCGCTGTTGTACCGGGCGCCGGCGTCGGCCTCGCAGAAGCCGAGCACCACGGTCATGTCACCGGCGATCTCGGCGACCTTGCGCAGCTCGGGGCCGTCGAGATCGATGATCGGCGGCAGAGAGTCGGGTCCGTCCCCGTCGGTGTGCAGCGTGGACAGATAGCCACCGAGGGCGGCCTCGGGAAGCGCGAGCAGGCGCACGTCGTTGGCACGGGCCTCGGCCACGAGGCTGGTGATCTGCGCGTAGGCCTGGTCGAGGTCGCGTCCGAAGCTCGCGGACGCTGCTGCGAGATGGGTGATGCTCATGCGGTTCGCCTTTCTGAGGGGCCGAGGCCGGTGACGGTGCCGGCGATCGCGGTGGTCACGAGGCCGTCGGGCCAGCGCAGGTCGACGCCCTCGCCCTCGGTCAGCCGTCCGCAGACGGCGGTGTCGACGTGCGCGGGCAACGACGCACGAGCGGGGATGCGCTCGGCGCTGATCATCGCGAAACCCGGAAAGCAGGTGAGCCAGTCACCGGCCGTCGCGGCCGCCGGCGTCGGGATGTCGCCGACCTCCAGCACCGCCTTGCAGCCGCTGGCCTCCGCCAGCATCCCTGTCGTGCCGACGATGCCGGTCATGCTGACGTCCTTGGCCGCCGTCGGCCGCAGGGCAGGCACGACGCCGGCCAGTGCGCGCAGCTCGTCGGAGCGCCGGTGGGACGAGGAGTCCCACTGCGAGCCGGAGTACCCGGGGCGCCATTCGCCGCCCAGGTCGGCCGTCAGACGGAGCGACTCACCGGGGCTCCCTCCGCCCCCCGGCACGGGATGATCGGCGCGGCCGAGCGCCGTGACGCTGAGCGAGGCCGGCACGCCGAGCTGGGTGTGCCCGCCGAGCACCGGCACACCCCAGGCCTGCGACGCGGCCCGCAGCCCACGGAAGATGCGCCGGGCGAACGACGCGTCCCGGGCGCCGACGGCGTCGAGCAGGCCCACCGGGTTCGCCCCCATCCCGGAGATGTCGTTGAGGTTGACGAGCACGGCGCACCAGCCGGCCCACTCGGGGTCCCGCTCGACCATCGAGGGCAGGATCGCGTCGCAGGCCGCCAGGAGGTCCGATCCGGGCACGGGAGCGGCATCGTCACCGACGAAGCCTCTGCCACCCAGCCCAGCGTCACCCGGCACACCTCCGTCCACGGCGCGACTGTCGAGTCCTTCGAGGAGCGCGCCGAGCGCGGCCTTCGTCGACCGGGCAAGACGTTCGACCCGGTCGATCGGCCAGAGCATGTGGACATGGGGACGCCCGTGGACGTCGAGGGGGGCGAGCGTCCGCCAGCCGAGCCGGCGGAACAGCGGCTCGTTCTGGGCCTGCACCGTCGCGTCGAAACGTAGCGCGCCCTCCGCCTCGGCCCGGGCACACGCGGCCCGCACGAGCGCGCCCCCGATGCCGGCGTGCGAGCGCGCGGCGGCGCTCACGGCCAGGCGGCTGCCCGACCACCAGCCGATGTCGCGGCCCTCGACCGCAGGAGCGATCCGGACGCCGCCGAGCATCGTCCCGTCGGCCGTACGGGCCACGAGGACGACGGTGCGCGGGTCGTCGTCGACCCGGTCGGTGTCGTCGCGGACGAAGAGACCCTGCTCGGCCACGAACACGTCGCGCCGCAGTGCACGGTAGGCGTCCAGCTCGGAGCGGCTCTGCGCCTGCGACACGAGGAAGGTCGGCGCGGGTGCCGGCCGGGTGCCCGTCAGGATCCCGCGGTCGAGGTCGACGATCGTCATGTCAGGCCCCCTCACTCTGCAGGACGCTGCAGGCGCCGCACGCCGCGCAGCCGGCGGCCTGGTCGGCGCCGTGCATCCCTGCGAGCACCAGCGCCTGGGCGACGCGACGCGAGACGTCCTGCAGCACCGCGGCGGGCGGTGGTGGGATGTCGTCGACATCGGTTGCGAGCGTCCCGGCGAGAGGACGGAACGGCACGACGAAGGGATACACCCCCAGGTCGATGAGCTCCTGCGCAGCGTCGACCAGCTCGTCCGGGTCCTCGCCGAGCCCCACCAGCAGGTAGGTCGAGACCTGGTTGTGGCCGAACACCCGGACGGCCTCGCGCCACGCGGCGCGGTACTCATCGAGCGACACGGACGACTTGCCCGGCATCCACCGACGGCGGACGGCGTCGTCCATCGACTCGACGTGGATGCCGATCGACCGGGCGCCCGCCTCGTACAGGTCGGTGATGGTCTGCAGGTCCGCCGGCGGCTCGCACTGCACCTGGATGGCCAGGTCGGGCAGCACCGCACGGACGGCGCGGACGCACCGGGCCAGGTGCGTCGCCCCGCGGTCGCGGCCGTTCGACGTGCCGGTCGTCATGACCATCTGCGTGATGCCGTCGAGCTCGTACGCGGCCTTGGCCACCTCTGCGATCTGCGCGGGCGTCTTCACCGCGATGGTCGACCCGGCCTCGAGCGACTTCTCGATCGCACAGAAGCGGCACCGTTCGGCCTCGGCGTACCGCGCACACGTCTGCACGACGGTCGTCGCGAGGACGTTCGCCGAGTGCAGGCGGGCGATCTTCTCGTACGAGACGCCGTCCGCGGTGTGCAGGTCGTAGAACCGGGGCCGGCGCACCGGTTCCACGCCGAGACCCGTGTCGGCCCCGTCGAGGAGCAGGCGCCCCCGGTTGATCGTGAACGGGCTGTCCGGGTTGATCGGGATCGCGGTCCCGATCCCCCCGAGCAGCACGTGACCGTCATCGCTCGGTCCCGCGCCCGACCGCCGGCTCACCGGCGCATCGAGCAGCCGGATGCCCTGGATCGCGACATCGACTCGTGTGCTGGTGCGGGTGGCCGTGGCTCCCCCGCAGCTGGGCGCGTTCATGACGTTCTCGTCCCGACTCGGTCCGGCCGCGATCAGAGGTTGTAGACCGAGTTGATGATGGCGCCCTTGCGGGCGTAGTGGATGATCGCGTCCTGCACGTCGAGCGGGTGGCACGGGATCACGCCCTCGATCAGGTCCTCCTCGCGGATGCCGTGCAGTGCCAGTCCGAAGCGGCAGCAGAACACCGTGCCGCCCTCGGCGATGTACGTCTCGAGCGAGGCGTTCATGTTGAGCTCGCCCGGGAAGCCGGCGTCCCCGGTCGTCGGGAAGCCGCGGTTGGCCGAGCACGCCAGGGTGCCGGGGCCGTAGAAGTAGATCGCCGTGTCGAATCCCTTGCGCAGGGCGCGGGTGGCCTGCAGGATCGCGACGAAGCTGACCGACGACTCGTGCGGGATGCCGTGGATCAGGGTGAAGTACGACTGCCCCTCCTCGGCCTGGTAGTCCGGGAAGATCTTGGTGGACCCGTAGAGGTTGGTGCCCTTGGGCAGCGAGGGGTGCTGGATCTCGGCGATGCTCGCCTCGATGTTCGCGGCGATCTGGTCGTCGAACTGGGTCATGGACGTCTCCTGTGCGATGGGGTGTGGTCGTGCACTGGCCCGTGCGAGCCAGGGAATGTGGGAGCGCTCAGCCGTAGAGACGCTCGAAGTTGCCGCGGAAGAAGGCGTGGGCGAGCGCGGGATCCTTCGTGACGGCCGACAGCCGCGCGTGCTCGCCCTCGAAGTCGCCCCACGGGCAGTCCGTCGCGAACAGGATCCGGTCGTCGCCGATGCCGCGCTTCTCGATCTCCTGCACGAGCCACACCGGCGCGAAGCCGATCGTCCAGCTCGTGTCGGTGTAGACCTGCTTGCCGGCCTCGATCCAGTCGAAGAGACGGCCGCCGATGAGCTTCATGTGCCCGCTCATGCCCCCGCCGAGGTGGACGAGGTGGATCTTGGTGTCGTCGCCGTACCGGTCGACCAGCGTGCCGACCTGGTCGACGTCGGAGGCCGCGCCGGGAGAGGTGTGCACGTGGACGACGAGGTCGTGCTCGGCGGCGGTGGTGAAGATCCGGTCGATCTGCTCGGCGCAGTCCGGATCGGTGGGACTGCCGCCCAGCAGGAAGCTGGTCTTGAGCGCCTTGACCCCCGTCTCGCCGACGAGGGCGAGCGCAGCGTCGTTGCGGGCGGCGTCGGACGCCTTCGGCGAGACCCAGAGACCGCAGCTCACCCGGTCGTCCTTCTGGGCCGCCTCGATCGCCAGCGGGTTCAGGTCGAACGCCGCGTCGGGGACGGGCACCCCGTAGTTGGGCAGGACCAGCGCTCGCTCCGTGCCCTCACGGTCGAGATCGGCGAAGAACGCCCCGACCGTCTCCTTCGCCGTGACATCGGCCCGGATGGCCGGTCCGCCGTAGAAGGGGTGCGCGGGCAACGCACCGATGTGGCGGTGGCTGTCGAACACTCCCTGCGTCATGACTCCAGTCAGCACCCGGGATGTTTCGGGATGGTCACCGCCGGAACAAAGAGCCGTGACGTGTTCGTGTCCCCATGTTTCGTCACAAGGTTCGCTGACGAGTCGCGCAGGCTCGCTCGCGAGTCACCCACGCCCGCTGAGGAGTCGCAAAAAACCACTGACGAGTCACCGGGCCCGCCCCGGAGGGGGCGAGCGGTGACTCGTCAGTGGTTTCGGGTGACTCGTCAGCGACTAGCGGGCGGCCTGGCCGTCGATGTAGTCGGCGTCCTGCTGCTTCCACGAGAAGTGCGAGCGCAGGATCTTGCCGGTCTTCTCGATCGAGTGGCCGGCCTCCTCCTCGCGCAGGCGCAGGAACTCCGGCGCGCCGGCGTCCTGGTCGTCGATGAAGCGCGTCGCGAACGTGCCGTCCTGGATGTCGGCGAGCACGGCTTGCATGCGCTCCTTGACCGATGCATCGATGATGCGCGGGCCCGACACGTAGTCGCCGTACTCGGCGGTGTCGGAGATGCTCCAGCGCTGCTTCGCGATACCGCCCTCCCACATCAGGTCGACGATCAGCTTGAGCTCGTGCAGCACCTCGAAGTACGCGATCTCGGGCTGGTAGCCGGCTTCGGTCAGCGTCTCGAAGCCTGCCTGGACGAGGTGCGACATGCC
>JAOPWZ010000089.1 GCA_025965435.1 Aeromicrobium sp. | reverse complement strand
TGGCGATGTCGCCCGCGTCACCGATCTGCTCGGCGATCATGTCGACCTGGACCTTGGCGATGCCTTCGGCGCTGGCCTGGTTGATGAACAGGTCGCGGAACTCCGGATCGGTGTCCGAGTCGAACGTGACGACCTTCGTGCCCGCGTCGCGCGCCTCGTTCAGCGCGTCACCGATGGCCTTGGGGTCGTTGGCCGACACGACGAGCGCGGCGACACCCTGCTGGGCAGCGGTGTTGATGAACGACACCTGGCCGTCGGGCGTGGCTTCCTGCGGGCCGACCTCGGCGAACTTGCCGCCGAACTCCTTGACGGCCGCCTTGCCACCCTTGCTGCTGGTGTCGAAGTACGGGTTGCCGAGGTTCTTGGGCAGGAAGGTCACCGAGGCGTCGCCGCCGCCGGAGCCTCCGCCGTCACCTTCGCTGTCCGAGCCGCCGCCGCAGGCCGACAGGACGAGTGCAGCGCTGACGGCGAGAGCCGCAAGGGCTGATGCCCTCTTGTGGCTGTTCTTCATGACTTGTTCCCTTCGTGATGTGCTGACGCCCGCTGGCGTTCAGGAGAGCCATCAGTGGCCCTTCTCTTCATCCCAGCCGTCGTCCGAGATACGAAGGACAGGAAGCTTGTGGACATCACCGAGGCCACCAGGAGCAGCCCGATGATGATGTTGATGACGTTCGCCGACACGTCGTCGAGGCGCAGCGCGCTCGAGAGGACGCCGATCAGCAGGACGCCGGCGAGGACGCCGTGCAGCGCACCGCGTCCACCGAAGATCGACACGCCACCGAGGAGCACGGCCGCGATGACCTGCAGCTCCAGGCCCGTCGCGTTGTCGCCGCGGGCGCTGCCGAACCGCAGGGTGAAGTAGATGCCCGCGAACGCCGAGACCGCACCGGCCATGACGAACAGCAGGAACTTGGTGCGGGCGACGTTGACGCCCGAGAAGTGCGCCGCCTCGTCGTTGAGCCCGATGTCGAAGACACCGCGTCCGAACGACGTGAAGTGCAGCAGCAGGACGAACAGGATCGCCAGGACGATGATCGGGATGATGATGAGCGGGTAGCTGCTCTCGCCGATGCGCTGCTTCGCCAGATCGGTCCACTTCTCGGGGAAGTCGGTGACGGCCGTCGTGCCGAGCAGCCCAACCGCGAGGCCGCGGTAGAGCGCCAGCGTGCCGATCGTGACCGCCAGTGAGGGCAGTCCGACGTACGCGATGAGGAAGCCGTTGAACGCACCGCACAGGATGCCCACGACGATCGCGATGAACGCCGCCATGGGGATCGACATGCCGCCCTGGTGCAGGTCGCCGACGAGGACGCTGCTGAGCCCCACGATGCTGGCGACCGACAGGTCGATCTCGCCGGTGATGATGATCAGCGTCATCGGCAGCGCGATGAGCAGGATCGGCGCGACGTCGAGCAGCAGGTAGTAGATCGTGAGCGGGCCGTCGAAGTTTGGCACCTCGCTGCGCGAGTAGAAGAACACGACGAGCAGCAGCGTGATGATCGCGAACTCGCGGGTCAGCAGGACGCGGCGCCAGAGCGGAGCGGCGTAGGAGGGGTAGGAGCGCTCGGTCTGCGTGCGCTGGATGTCGGTGGTCATGAGTCGTCCCTCGCCTCGATGAGCTTGCGTGATCGTCTGATGGACAGCACCCGGTCCAGCACGATCGCCGCGAGGATCAGCGCACCCACGACGGCGCGCTGCCAGAAGTCCTGCACGCCGAGGATCGGCAGTGCCCGGTTGATCGTGATGAGCAGCCAGGCGCCGATCGCGGCGCCCCAGACCGTGCCGCTGCCACCGAAGATCGCGACACCGCCGATGACGGCGGCGCCGACGGCCTGCAGCTCGATGCCCGTGCCCGCGCTCGAGCTGATCGTGCCGTAGCGGGCGGCGTAGACGACGCCGGCCAGACCGGCCAGCGCGCCACCCAGCACGAACGCGCCGATGACACGCTTGCGGACGTTGAGGCCGTAGAGGTTGGCGGCGTCCGGGTCGGAGCCGATCGCGTACAGCTCGCGGCCGCCGCGGGCGGTGCGCAGGTAGTAGCCGACGACCGCGAGGACGGCGACGGCGATGATCGTGAGCACGGGGATCGTCAGGATCGTCTTGGTGCCGAGCGACAGGAAGCCCTTCGGCATGTCGCCGGCGTTGATGCGGTCGCTGCCGGCCCACTCGAGCACGACACCGCGATAGATGTACATCGTGCCGAGGGTGATGACCAGCGCCGGCACCCTGCCGAAGGCGACCAGCAGGCCGTTGATCAGCCCGAGGACTGCTCCTGCCGCCATGCCGATCAGGAACACCGCGACGACGGGGATGCCCGGGTTGTCGACGAACAGGCGTCCGGTCAGGTAGGCCGTCAGCGCCAGCGTCGAGCCGACCGACAGGTCGACGTTGCGGGTGATGATGACGACGGACTGGCCGACGGCCAGCAGCAGCAGGATCGAGGGCGCCAGCAGCAGGTCGCGCCAGCTGTCGCTGCTGAACAGGAAGCTGTTGGTGTTCAGCGTCGCCGCGGCGACGACCAGGATCAGCACGAGCGCGATCGCGGACTCGCGCGAGGTCAGGATCGTCGTGAGCGCGCGCTGTCCGGCGCTCTTGCGGCTCGGCTCGACGAGCATGTCGGTCGGGGTGGTCATGCCGTTGCTCCCAGGGTGTTGGTGGCGGCGGTCATGACGCGCTCAGGCGTCGCGTCCGCGCGGTCGATGTCGGCGGTGATGCGTCCCTCGTGGACCACGAGGACGCGATCGGCCATGCCGAGGACCTCCGGCAGCTCCGACGAGATCATCAGGATCGCCATGCCCTGGCCGGCCAGCTCGGAGATGAGCCGGTGGACCTCGGACTTCGTGCCGACGTCGATGCCGCGGGTGGGCTCGTCGATGATCAGCAGCGACGGGTTGGTCGCCAGCCACTTGGCGATCACGACCTTCTGCTGGTTGCCGCCGCTCATCGTGGTGGCGTGCATGTCCAGCGCGTTGGTCTTGACCTCGAGGCGTCCCGACCAGGGCCCCGCGGCCTTGTTCTCCGACGAGCGGGTGATGAGACCGAGCTTCGAGAGCTTGCTGCGGATGACGGAGGCGACGTTGTGGGCGACGGAGGCCTCGGTGACGAGCCCCTGCTGGCGGCGGTCCTCGGGGACGAAGCCCATGCCGGCCTGGATCGCCGCGCGCGGCTTGCGGCCGGGCACGGTCGTCCCGTTGATCGTCACGGTGCCCGAGTCGTAGGCGTCGACGCCGAAGATCGCCCGCGCGATCTCGCTGCGTCCTGCACCCACGAGTCCGGCGAGGGCGACGATCTCACCGGAGCGCACCTCGAAGGAGACGTCGTGGAAGACGCCGGCCCGCTCGAGCTTGCTGACCGTCAGGACGGGCTCACCGATGGTCGCGGGGGTCTTGGGGAACAGCTCACCGACCTCGCGGCCGACCATCTTGGCGACGATCTGGGCGCTGGTGGTCTCGGCGATCGCGTCGGTCGAGATGTACTCGCCGTCGCGCATGACGGTGACGGTGTCGCACAGGTCGAAGACCTCGTCGAACCGGTGCGAGATGAACACCAGCGCCCGGCCCTCGTCGCGCAGGCTCCGGGCGACGGCGAACAGGCGGTCGACCTCGACGCCGCTGAGCGCGGCGGTGGGCTCGTCCATGATCAGGACGCTGGCATCGAGCGAGATGGCCTTGGCGATCTCGATGATCTGCTGGTCGGCGATCGACAGGCCCTCCGCCAGGCGGCGCGGGTCGAGGTTGACGCCGAGTCGCTTGAACAGCGACAGCGCCTCGTCGTGCATGGCCTTGCGGTCGATGCGACGTCCGGCACCGACCGGCTGACGGCCCATGAAGAGGTTCTCGGTGACCGAGAGATCCGGGAACAGGGTCGGCTCCTGGTAGATGACCGCGATGCCGGCGGCCTTGGAGGCGGCGGTGGACGAGAAGTCCACGCTCTGGCCGTGCAGCAGCAGGTCGCCGCCGTCGCGCTGGTAGAGGCCGGCGACGATCTTGACGAGGGTCGACTTGCCCGCACCGTTCTCGCCCACGAGCGCATGGATCGAACCGGAGGTGACCCTCAGGCTTCCCGATCGCAGGGCCACCACGGGCCCGAAAGACTTGCGCACCTGGACGAGCTCCAGGGCGACGGAACCGCTCGCTGTCATCTGTTCTCCGTGACGTCGATGCTGCTTTGAATCGTTTTAACGCGTTCGGGTGACTGTATGACTGCGATCACAATTCCGTCAACCCTGGGTGGTGAATCGTGTTAATGTCCTGCTCATGGCCGTGGCCCAGGTGCGCGACGTGGCTGCGCTCGCAGGGGTCTCCCCCGCCACCGTCTCCAATGCGCTGAACCATCCCGCCAAGGTGTCGCCGGCGACGCTCGCCCGGATCCAGTCCGCGATCGACGAGCTCGGCTACATCCGCAACGACGCCGCCCGCCAGCTGCGCGCCGGGACGAACCGGGCCATCGGGATGATCGTGCTCGACATCGCCAACCCCTTCTTCACCGACGTGGCACGAGGTGTCGAGGACGTCCTGATCGTCGACCAACGCCCGCTCATCCTGGGCAACAGCTCGCAGGAGCCGCGGCGCGAGACCAACTACCTCGACCTGTTCGAGCAGCAGCGGATGAACGGCGTCCTCATCACCCCCGTCGCGAACGTCCTCGACCGGCTGCGCCGGCTGCGTGACCGCGGCACCAGCGTCGTGCTGGTCGACCGGATGACAGGCGCCAAGGAGTTCTCGTCGGTCGCGATCGACGACACGATGGGGGGCCGCATCGCCACCGAGCACCTGCTGGCCACCGGACGCCGGCGCATCGCCTTCATCGGCGGACCCGCCAACCTCACCCAGGTCAGCGATCGTCTCTCGGCCGCCCGGGCTGCTGTCGAGGCCCATGGCAGCGGCGAGATCACGTTCGTGGAGACAGAGGCGATGAATGCCGGCGCGGGGCGCATCGGTGTCGAGCAGCTGCTCGCCCTGCCCGCCGCCCAGCGTCCCGACGCGGTGTTCGCGGCCAACGACCTCGTGGCGCTCGGCGTCCTGCAGGCGCTGACGCTGCGCGGGATCAAGGTGCCCGACGACATCGCGATCGTCGGGTACGACGACATCGACTTCGCCTCGTCGGCGGCGATCCCGCTGTCGTCGGTGCGCCAGCCCGCCCAGACCATGGGCTCGACCGCCGCCTCCCTGCTGCTGGACGTCATCGCCGACCCGGCCACCTCGACGGTCCAGCACATCACGCTCAAGCCCGAGCTGGTCGTCCGCCGCTCCACCGAGGGCTGACCCGGCGGTTGGGGGTGGGGACGGGAGAATCTGGTTCCGTCCGCGCGCGGGCGGGTGGACGGGAGAATCTGTTCCGGTCAGACCCGTCCCGGACAGGACCAGATTCTCCCGTCCCCCGAAGGGTCAGCGACCCTGCATGTTGCACATCAGGTCGTGCTTCGCCTCGGGGCTGGGCGGGCACAGCGGCAGGGGCGGCTGC
>JAOPWZ010000072.1 GCA_025965435.1 Aeromicrobium sp. | reverse complement strand
TGATCCAGGAGCGTGACCGGATCGACCAGCACATCATTGATCTCCTGCAGACACGCGACTCCCTCGACGGGCTGATCGCGATCAATCGCGAGCACCGCGCGACCCACAAGTCGGATGCCCCGGTCGTGGCCTGACGTCACAGGCAGGCAAGCCAGCTTGTGTGTACCTCCTGCCCGGCGCCGCTATTGGCGGAGGTGGCCGGGGAGGATCGGTGGTGGGGTGGAGCGGTATTGGTGGCCGGTGGGGGTTCGCCAGATCGTGGTCTTGCCGTCGGCCTTCACCGTCCAGCCTGGTTGATGCTTGATGGTGTGGGAGCGGGCGCAGAGTCCTTGGCCGTTGTCGGCGGTGGTGGGTCCGCCGAATTGGTAGTCCTGGATGTGGTCGTCGTCGCGGATCTGCAGGTCGCACCCGGGCTGTCGGCAGGAGCGGTCGCGGGTGCGGATGTGGGCCGAGGTCGGGCGGTCGAAGCGGCGGCGGCGTGGTTCGCGGACGATCAGGGTGCCGTCGACGGGATCGATCAGCAGGCGCCGGATCGACGCGTTCGGCGCGCGGGCGATGATCTCGTCGGCGACGTCTGGGCTGATGGGTCCGTAGCCGTCGAGCTCGACGGGGGTGTCGCCGCCGGCGAGGAGGGTCTTGGCGTCCAGGACGAGGTTGACCTCGACGTCGCAGCTGTCGGCGTACTTCAGCCCCGTCACCTCTCAACCAAGGTTTCGCACATGATCTGGCCGCGGGTGCGCGGGTCGCCGGTGGACCGCAACCCGGTGGCCCAGGTGTCCAGGGCCTTGTAGGCGGCGAGGATCTGCTCGGCCGGGCCCCGCACGTGCAGGGTCGCGACGCCGTCCTTCTCGGGGAACATCGACACCCGCGCGTCGGCGCGGTTGCGGCGGGCCCGCATGTACGCGGCTTCGGCGTCGATGCCGATCACGACCCGGGCGGCGGTGTGGCGGGCCTGGACGGTCGTCATGCCGGGGATCGTCTGGGCCAGCTCGTCATCGGCGATGATCACGTCGTCGACGCTGAGCGAGTCCACCTCGTTGGCAACAGCCCTGGCGGTGGCCTCGCTGATGACGCCGGTGGCGAAGAGGTCGAACACGGCCGGCATCCTCGCCATGACCAGCGCCAGACCGACCTGGGTGCCGGCCGCGGTGGGTCCGATGTTGCGGGCCAGGCTGATCTCGCCGATCACGGAGATCGTCGGGTCGCCCTGACCCAAGCCCATGACCTTGGTGCGCTCGTCGTGCAACGCAGCGACCTGGGCGACCTGCTCGGCCTGCAAGGCGCGGACGCCACGATCGATCGCCACGATCGCGTCGATCCGGTGCGCGCCACGCTCCAGGACGGTGTCGGCGCCGAAGTCATGCGCCCGCACCTGAGCGAGGACCGACTCGGTGGGCGTGGCTTCGAACATACCTCCAGACTAGAGGTGACCACTGACACATACTCCCTGCGATCGCAGCCATTTCCACACCGGTTGTTCCCGCCCACCAAGACACCGACGATGAGCGTTTGAGGTCGCTGGAGCTACCCGAAACCCTCATCCTCGGTCCCGCACCGCGGGCACGAAGATCTGCTTGAGCGGGCTCCAGCGTTGTGCGCGTCAGTAGCGTGGATCCTGTGACCGCACCCACCATGGCAACCGTCGGCGAGCTCAGGGCCTCTGGCCACGTCCAGAAGACCCTGCGCACCGAGATCCGCGACAACCTCCTCGACGCCCTCCGTGAGGGCCGCGACCCGTGGCCGGGCCTGCACGGCTTCGAGTCGACCGTCATCCCTCAGCTCGAACGCGCCCTGATCGCGGGGCACGACATCGTGCTGCTGGGCGAGCGTGGGCAGGGCAAGACCCGCCTGCTGCGCACCCTGGCCGGCATGCTCGACGAGTGGTCGCCGGTCATCGCCGGCTCCGAGCTGGGTGAGCACCCGTACGAGCCCATCACGCACGCCAGCCAGCGGCGGGCCGCCGAGCTCGGCGACGACCTGCCGATCGCCTGGCGCCGCCGCGACGAGCGCTATGCCGAGAAGCTCGCGACCCCCGACACGAGCGTCGCCGACCTGATCGGCGACGTCGACCCGATGAAGGTCGCCGAGGGCCGCAGCCTGGGCGATCCCGAGACGATCCACTTCGGTCTCATCCCGCGCAGCCACCGCGGCATCGTCGCGATCAACGAGCTGCCCGACCTGGCCGAGCGCATCCAGGTCGCGATGCTCAACGTCATGGAGGAGCGCGACATCCAGATCCGCGGCTACGTCCTGCGGCTGCCGCTCGACGTGCTGGTCGTCGCGAGTGCCAACCCCGAGGACTACACCAACCGCGGACGCATCATCACCCCGCTGAAGGATCGTTTCGGCGCCGAGATCCGCACGCACTACCCGACCGAGCTCGTCGACGAGATCGCCGTCATCCGTCAGGAGTCGCACCTCGTCGCCGACGTGCCCGACTACCTCGTCGAGATCCTCGCCCGGTTCACCCGCGCACTGCGCGAGTCGGCCGCGGTCGACCAGCGCAGCGGCGTGAGCGCCCGGTTCGCGATCGCCGGGGCCGAGACCATCGCCGCAGCGGCCAT
>JAOPWZ010000008.1 GCA_025965435.1 Aeromicrobium sp. | reverse complement strand
TCGATGCCGAGGCCGTCGTTGAGCGCCTTGGCCATCGGTGCGAGGCAGTTGGTCGTGCACGATGCGTTGGAGATGATCGTGTGGGACGCCGGGTCGTAGGACTCGTGGTTGACGCCCATCACGATCGTGACGTCCTCGTTCTTCGCCGGGGCGGAGATGATGACCTTCTTGGCACCGCCGTCGACGTGGGCCTTGGCCTTGGTCGCGTCGGTGAAGAAGCCGGTCGACTCGATGACGATGTCGGCGCCGACAGCGGCCCAGTCGAGCTTGGAGGGGTCACGCTCGGCGAAGGCGGCGAACGACTTGCCGTCGACCGAGATGGACGTCTCGTCGTAGGTGACGTCGCCGTCGAGGCGGCCCAGGGTCGAGTCGTACTTGAGGAGGTGGGCGAGCGTCTTGTTGTCCGTCAGGTCGTTGACGGCGACGATCTCGATGTCAGCCCCGGCGGCACGAACCGCGCGGAAGAAGTTACGGCCGATGCGGCCAAATCCATTGATGCCTACGCGTACGGTCACGGGAAACTGATCTCCTGCTGGATCGGGGTGGGTAACGCAGCCCACCCTACCGAGCCGACGGACCTACCGGCGAGTCACCTCGCCAGACGTCCGCTCTAGTCGTCAGCGAGGACTTCGTCGCCGAGGCTCGACTCGGTGTCGGGGACGCCGAGCTCCTCGGCCCGCTTGTCGGCCATCGCGAGGAGGCGGCGGATGCGTCCGGCGATGGCGTCCTTCGTGAGCGCGGGCTCGTGCAGCTGGCCCAGCTCCTCGAGACTGGCCTGGCGGTGCTCGACCCGCAGCGTTCCGGCCATCTTGAGGTGGTCGGGGACCCCGTCGCCGAGGATCTCCAGCGCACGCTGGGCCCGGGCGCCGGCGGCGACGGCGGCACGGGCCGACCGGCGCAGGTTCGCGTCGTCGAAGTTGGCCAGCCGGTTGGCCGTGGCGCGGACCTCGCGCCGCATGCGGCGCTCCTCCCAGGCCAGCAGCGACTCGTGGGCGCCCAGGCGGGTCAGCAGGGCGCCGATGGCCTCGCCGTCGCGGATCACGACGCGGTCGATGCCGCGGACCTCGCGGGCCTTGGCGCTGATGCCGACCCGGCGGGCGGCACCGACGAGGGCCAGTGCGGCCTCCGGGCTGGGGCAGCTCACCTCGAGCGCGGACGAGCGGCCCGGCTCGGTCAGCGAGCCGTGCGCCAGGAACGAGCCCCGCCACGCCGCGACGGCGTCGCACGACGAGCCGGAGACCACCTGCGGCGGGAGGCCACGGATCGGGCGGCCGCTGCCGTCGATGAGCCCGGTCTGGCGGGCGAGCGCCTCGCCGTCCTTCGACACGCGCACGACGTAGTGCGTGTCCTTGCGGATGCCGGCGTTCTGCATCACGAGGATCTCGCTGTCGTGGCCGTAGATCTCCGCGATGTCGCGGCGGAGCCGGCGGGCGGCTGCGCCGGTGTCGAGCTCGGCCTCGACCACGATGCGGCCCGACACGATGTGCAGGCCGCCGGAGAAGCGCAGGATCGAGGACACCTCAGCCTTGCGGCAGCATGACTTCGTGATGGTGGTGTTGGCGAGCTCCGCCTTCACCTGGGCCGTCATCGCCATGCAGCTGATCCTCTGGTCGTGGGGCAGAAAATGGTCACTTTACGCCTGTCGCATGACGTGCCCAAAAGCGGCTGCGAGGTGCGCTTGGTCGTGCTGGTCGGACCCCGGGCCGGCCGACACGTCGGACACGAACAGCCGGGCGCCCAAGGCTCGGGCGGCCGACTCCAGCGTGCCACGCGTGTCAACGAGGCTCGTGTCGGCGATGACCGCGTCGAGACGCAGCTCGGGCGCGTGGGCGGCCAGCACCTCGAGGTGGTCGGTCGGGCTGAACCCCTCGGTCTCGCCGTGCTGCTCGGCCAGGTTGAGCACCAGCACCCGCTTGGCCTTGGTCGCGATCAGCGCGTCGCGCAGGCCGGGCACCAGCAGCGTCGGCATGACGCTGGTGAACCACGAGCCGGGCCCGATGACCACCCAGTCGGCCGACTCGACGGCGGTCACTGCCTCCGGACATGCCGGCGGGTTGTCGGGGTCGAGCCGCACGCTGACGACCTGCCCGTCGGTCGACGCGACCTCGACCTGGCCACGCACCAGGGTCAGCCGGTCGGGTGCCGACCGCAGGTGGACGTCCGCCTCGATGTCGAGCGGCACGGCTGCCATCGGCAGCACCCGTCCTTGGGCGCCGAGCAGGTCGCCGACCAGGTCGAGGCCCGCGACGTGATCGCCGAGCTGGTCCCAGATCGCCGCGATCAGCAGATTGCCGACCGCATGGCCCGCCAGCGGGCCGTCGCTGGAGAACCGGTGCTGCAGGACGTCCGCCCACGTGCGTCCCCACTCGTCGTCGCCGCACAGCGCCGCGAGCGCCATCCGCAGGTCGCCGGGCGGCAACCCGCCCAGCTCCGCCCGCAGGCGTCCGGACGATCCCCCGTTGTCGGCGACCGTGACGACGCCCGTGAGCTCGGTGGTGAGGCGGCGCAACGCCGACAGGCTCGCCGCCAGGCCGTGCCCGCCACCCAGCGAGACGACCTTGAGATCACCCTCGAACCGTTCGGGACGCGCGGGACGGGGCGGACGTGCGATCACTCGCGGCCCAGGTCGCGGTGGACGACCATGGTGCGGACGCCTTGGGCGCGCAACCGCTCGGCGAAGGCCTCCGACATCGCGACGCTGCGGTGCCGCCCGCCCGTGCAGCCGATCGCGATGGTCAGGAAGTGCTTGTCCTCGTTGAGGTAGCCGCCCGTGAGCAGCGCGACGAGCTTCTCGTACTGCTCGAGGAACTCCTCGGCGCGGGGCTGTCCCAGGACGTACTCGCTCACCGGCAGGTCGAGACCGCTCAGGGGGCGCAGCTCGTCGACCCAGAACGGGTTGGGCAGGAAGCGCAGGTCGGCCACCATGTCGGCGTCGATCGGGATGCCGTACTTGAAGCCGAACGACATCACCGAGGCCCGCAGGCCGCCGGAGTCGGCGTCCTCGAACGCGGCGTAGACGCGCTGGCCGAGCTGGTGGACGTTGAGGGTGGTGGTGTCGACGACGATGTCGGCCCGGCCGCGGATGTTGCGCATCAGCTCGCGCTCACGGTCGAAGCCGTCCATCAGACGACCCTCGTGGCTGAGCGGATGCGGCCGGCGGGCCGCCTCCTGACGACGCACCAGCACCTCGTCGGACGCCTCGAGGTACAGGATGCGGGAGCTGACGCCGGTGTCGCGGACCGACTCCAGCGCCTCGACCAGCCCGCCGAAGAACTCGCGCGAGCGGGCGTCGACGACGACCGCGAGCTTGTCGATGTCGTCGGACTTCTGGATCGTCTCGACGACGCCCAGCAGCAGCTCGGGAGGAAGGTTGTCGATGACGTAGTACCCGAGCTTCTCGAGGACCTTGGCGGCCGACCCACGGCCGGCGCCCGTCATGCCCGTCACGAGCACGAACTGGGTGAGCTGGGTCAACGGCTCTCTCCTGTCATCGGGTGGTGGTGCTCATTCAAGGATCTCACCGGTGGCGGTGTTGATGGCCGGCGCGGCATCGCCCGTCGCCAGCGCAGCCACGATGGATTGTGCCGTAGCCGCACCGATGCCCGGCACGGTGGCGATCTCCTCGGCCGTCGCGGCCCGGAGCTTCTTGACCGAGCCGAACGTCTTGAGCAGCGCCTTGCGCCGCGTGGGGCCGAGCCCGGCGACGGGGTCGAGGACGCTCTCGATCATCGACTTGCTGCGGCGCCCGCGGTGGTGGCTGATCGCGAAGCGGTGTGCCTCGTCGCGCAGACGCTGGAGCAGGTACAGCCCCTCGCTGGTGCGCGGCAGGATGACGGGGTCGTCGTCATCGGGCAGCCACACCTCTTCGAGTCGCTTGGCGAGGCCGACGAGGGCGATGTCGGTGATGCCGAGGGCCTGCATCGCCGCGTGGGCGGCCGCGACCTGGGGCGGGCCGCCGTCGACCACCACGAGCGCCGGCGTGTAGGCGAACCGGCGCGGCTTGCCCGTCTCGGGGTCGATGCCCGGGCCGTCGTCGTCGTTGTCCTCCCGCGCCCGCAGCAATGCCGAGAACCGCCGGGTGATGACCTCGTGCATCGCGGCGACATCGCTCTGGCCCTCGTTGCGGATCGTGAACCGGCGGTACTCGGACTTGCGGGGCAGCCCGTCCTCGAACACGACCATCGACGCGACGGTCTCGGTCGCACCGAGGTTGGAGATGTCGTAGCACTCGATGCGCAGGGGGGCCGTCTCGAGATCGAGGGCCGCCTGGATCTCCTCCAGGGCCAGGCTGCGCGCCGTGAGGTCGGACGTGCGCTTCATCTTGTGGCGCATGAGGGACTGCTTGGCGTTCTGCTCGACGGTCTCCATCAGCGCCCGCTTGTCGCCGCGCTTGGGCACGCGGATCGTGACCGGGCCCTCCCGCCGCTCGCTGAGCAGCTCGGTGACGATGTCGGGATCGGCCGGCATGGCGGGCACGAGCACCTCCCGCGGGACGCCCGATGCATTGGCGTCCTGGTACAGCGTCATGAGCGCCCGCTGGACGAGCTCGGGGAACTCCGCCTCGTCGGCCTTCTCGGCGACCCAGCCGCGCTGACCGCGGATGCGTCCGCCCCGGACCGAGAAGATCTGGACGGCGATCTCGAGCGGGTCCTCGACGAAGCCGAGCACATCGGCGTCGGTGCCGTCGCCGAGCACGACGGTCTGCTTCTCCAGCACCCGTCGCAGCGCACCAAGGTCGTCGCGCAGCTTGCCCGCGAGCTCGTACTCCTCGCGATCGGAGGCCTCGAGCATCTTGGCCTCGATGCGCTTGGTGAAGCCGGCCGTCTGCCCGCCCATGAAGGCCAGGAAGTCGTTGACGATCGCGCGGTGCTGGTCGGGGCTGACGCGCCCGACGCACGGCGCCGCACACTTGCCGATGTCACCCAGCAGGCAGGGGCGTCCGATCGCGGCGGCGCGGCGGAACACCCCGGCGGAGCACGAGCGCATGGGGAACACCCGCAGCAGCGTGTCGACGGTGTCGCGGATGGCCCAGGCGTGGCCGTACGGACCGAAGTAGCGGACGCCCTTGCGCTGCGCGCCGCGCATGACGGTGACGCGGGGGAACTCCTCGCCCACCGTCACCGCGAGCCACGGGTACGACTTGTCGTCGCGGTACTTGACGTTGAAGCGGGGGTCGAACTCCTTGATCCAGGAGTACTCCAGCGCCAGGGCCTCGACCTCGGTGTCGACGACGGTCCACTCCACCGAGCTGGCCGTCGTGACCATCTGCTGCGTGCGCTGGTGCAGGTTGCTGATGTCCTGGAAGTACGAGCTCAGCCGTGGCCGCAGCGACTTGGCCTTGCCGACGTAGATGACCCGGCGCTCGTCGTCGCGGAATCGATAGACCCCCGGCGCGGTCGGGATCTCCCCCGGCGCCGGTCGGTAGGTCGCTGGATCTGCCACCGACCCAGCCTACGAGGTCGCCAGGAGCGGCTTGAGGAACGAGCCGGTGTAGCTGGCCTCGACCGCGGCGACGTCCTCGGGCGTGCCCTCGGCGATCAACATGCCACCGCCGCTGCCACCCTCGGGACCCATGTCGATGACCCAGTCGGCGGTCTTGATGACATCGAGGTTGTGCTCGATGACGATGACCGAGTTGCCGGTGTCGACGATGCGCTGCAGGACGAGCAGGAGCTTGCGGATGTCCTCGAAGTGCAGGCCCGTCGTGGGCTCGTCGAGGACGTAGACCGTGCGGCCGGTCGATCGCTTCTGCAGCTCGGCAGACAGCTTGACCCGCTGCGACTCACCACCGGACAGCGTCGTGGCCGGCTGGCCCAGACGGACGTAGCCGAGGCCGACCTCGACCAGGGTGCGCAGGTGCCGCGCGATGACCGGGATGGCCTCGAAGAACTCGACGGCCTCCTCGATCGGCATGTCGAGCACGTCGGCGATCGTCTTGCCCTTGTAGTGCACCTCGAGCGTCTCGCGGTTGTAGCGGGCGCCGTGGCAGACCTCGCACGGCACGTAGACGTCGGGCAGGAAGTTCATCTCGATCTTGATCGTGCCGTCGCCGGAGCACGCCTCGCAGCGGCCGCCCTTGACGTTGAACGAGAAGCGTCCCTGCAGGTAGCCGCGCATCTTGGCCTCGGGCGTCTGCGCGAACAGCGTGCGGACGTGGTCGAAGACGCCGGTGTAGGTGGCCGGGTTGGACCGCGGGGTGCGGCCGATCGGCGACTGGTCGACGTGGATGACCTTGTCGACCTCGTCGAGCCCGGAGATGTTGCGGTGACGCCC
>JAOPWZ010000122.1 GCA_025965435.1 Aeromicrobium sp. | reverse complement strand
TCGAGAATCTGTCGCTGGTCCCGGTGGTCGCCGCGTGCATGGGCCCGGTTGCCGGCCTCGGCGCAGGACGCGTCGTGATGAGCCACCTCAGCATCCTGATCGAGGGGATCGCGCAGCTGTTCGTGGCCGGCCCGCCGGTCGTCAAGCACGCCACCGGGGAGATCCTCACCAAGGAGGAGCTCGGCGGCGCCGAGGTCCACCGCCGCAGCGGAGCGATCGACCGGATCGTCCCCGACGAGGAGGCGGCCCTGGCCGCGATCCGCGACTTTCTCTCGTTCCTGCCCTCCAGCGTCTACGGCATCCCCCCCATCGCGGAAGCGGTCGACGCCGCGACCGGGTCCGAAGCCCTGGCCGACGTCGTGCCGCGCAATCGCCGTCACCCGTACAAGCTGCGCACCATCCTGGACGCCGTGTTCGACGAGGGCTCGAACTTCGAGTACGCGGGCTACGGTGCGTCGGTCTACACGGGCCTGGCGCGGCTGGACGGTCACCCGGTCGGCGTCGTCGCGACCGACCCGTACAAGGGCGCGACGATGACGCCGAACGGGGCCGACGCCCTCACGCGCCTGATCGACCTGTGCGAGACCTTCCACCTGCCGATCGTCAGCCTGACCGACCAGGCCGGGATGATGATCGGGCTCCAGGCCGAGAAGTCCGCCTCGATTCGCAAGGGAGCGCGGGCCGTGGTCGCCGCCTACCAGGCGAAGGTCCCGATGGCAGAGGTCATCGTGCGACGTGTCTTCGGGGTCGGCGGCGCCGGCCAGATCAACCGGCACCGCTACAGCCGCCAGTGGGCCTGGCCATCGGGAGACTGGGGGTCGCTGCCGGTCGAGGGCGGTGTCGAGGCGGCCTACCGCGCCGACCTCGAGGCGTCCGACGACCCCGAGGCGCTCATGGCCGAGATCCACCAGCGCCTCGAGGTGTCGCGGTCCCCGTTCCGCACCGCCGAGCGGTACGGGGTCCAGGACGTGATCGACCCCCGCCGTACGCGGGAGGTGCTGACCCGATGGGTCCGCGACGCCTATCGGATCGTCCCCGAGCTCGTGGGGCCACCGTCCTTCGGAACGAGGCCGTGACATGACCGTCCTCAGCACGGGCGACCTCGTGGAGACGCTCGAGTACGACTTCGCGACAGCGGTCGACGCGTTCGACCACCACGTGGCGACGAGCCCGGACCGCGTCGCGATCCACTACGGCGAGAGCGGCGAGACGCTGACGTACGGCGAGCTCGGGTCCCTGACGGATCACTTCGCCGGCAACATCGCGACGAGCGGTGTCCTGCCGGGGGAGCGGGTCAGCATCCTGACGACGAGGCCTCTCGTGTCGACCGTGGTCATGTTCGGCCTGTGGAAGGCCGGCGCCGTCTACGCCCCGGTCAACTTCCAGTACGCGGGGGACCTCCTGGCGTACCAGCTCAACGACACCGCCCCGACGGTGCTGATCGTTGATCGCGCCCTCCTGGGTCGCGTGGACGACATCGCCGACCGGCTCACCTCGGGCGCTCGCGTCATCGTGGTCGACGGACTCCGCGACGGTGAGCTCGGTCGCCTGCTCGCGCCGGCCGACCGTCCGGACGTGCGGGTCGCGTTCGACGACGTCGCGAACATCATCTACACGTCAGGCACGACCGGTCCGTCGAAGGGGGTCGTGCAGTCGCACCGGTGGATCAACGGGTACTGCTGGGTCGGCCGCAAGATGCTGACACCCGAGGACGTCGTCTACAACGACCTGCCGATGTACCACGTCGGGGGCGCGCACTTCAACGTCGTGCGGGCCCTGTGGTCCGGTGCGGCGGTCAGCCTGTGGGACCGGTTCAGCCCGAGCGACTTCTGGCGACGCATCCGTGAGGGGGGCTGCACCGCGGCCGTGCTGCTGGACGTCATGACGCCGTGGCTCCTCGGGGCAGAGCCGTCCGACGACGATCGCTCGAACCCGCTGAACAAGGTGCACATGCAGCCCCTGCCGGCGAACCACCACGAGTTCGCCCTCCGCTTCGGCATCGACTTCGTGACGTCCGGCTTCGGGCAGTCCGAGACCGGCGCCACGCTGATGACGCTCACCGAGCAGACCGCCGAGGGCGAAGGCACGCCCGACGACCTCCGTCGCGGGCTGTCGCACGCCGACGTGCGCGCCGTCTTCGAGGAGCACGGGCTGCTCACCGTGAACGGTGCGGACGATCTCCCCAAGGGCATCATGGGCCGGGCGGCTCCCTTCGTGGAGGTCGCCGTGCTGGACGACCGTGACCAGGAGTGCCCGGTGGGCGTCGTCGGGCAGCTGGCGATGCGTCCTCGCCTGCCGGCGCTGTTCTTCGACGAGTACCTCGCGAAGCCCGAGGCCACCGTCCGCGCCTGGCGCAACCTGTGGTTCCACACCGGTGACGCGGCGGTCCTCGACGAGGACGGCATCTACGCCTACGTCGACCGTCTCGGCGACCGGATCCGGGTGCGGGGGGAGAACATCTCCAGCTTCCACATCGAGGAGCTGCTGACCAAGCACCCGACGATCCAGCTGGCCGCGGTCATCGCGGTGCCCAGCGCCGAGGGCGACGAGGACGACGTCGTGGCCTTCGTCGAGATCGCCGACGGCCAGACCTACGACGCCGACGCCGTCCGGCAGCACTGCCTGGACGTGATGCCCAAGTTCATGCGCCCCCGACAGGTCGTACCCGTCGACCAGATCCCGCGCACCCCGACCAACAAGATCGAAAAATACAAGCTGCGACAGCAGTGGACGGAAGGACAACCATCATGATCCGACGTACTCGCGCAGGGGGGGTCGCCGCGGCGATCCTTCTCGTCCTGCTCGCTGCCTGTGGCGGGGGCGGTGGTGGAGGAGGAGCCGGCGACGCCGACCGCACGCTGCGCGTCGCAGCAGCGGCCGACGCCTCGTCGCTGGACCCGATCCGCGGCAACGCCGGCACCGACCACGTGCTGCTCTACCCGCTGTACGACACGCTGATCTCGTTCAACGAGACCTTGGAGCCGAAGCCCGGGCTGGCCGAGTCCTGGACCCAGCCGTCCGACACCGAGCTGACCCTCACGCTGCGCCAGGGCGTGACGTTCCAGGACGGCACTCCGTTCGACGGCGAGGCGGTCAAGTTCAACATCGAGCGCGCCAAGGGTGAGGGTTCCAACATCCAGGCCGACCTGGCCTCGGTGGACGCCGTGACGGTCGACTCGCCGTCCCAGGTCACTCTGAAGCTGAACCGCCCCGACGGTTCGCTGCTCATGGTGCTCTCCGATCGTGCCGGGATGATGGTGTCTCCGACTGCCGCCGAGGCGGCCGACGGCGACCTGAGCCTCAAGCCCGTGGGTGCCGGTGGCTGGTCCTTCGTGGAGTGGAAGCGCGGAAGCGTCCTGAAGGTCAAGAAGTACGACGGTTACTGGGACGACGACTCCACCCGGGTCGCCGCCATCGACTTCAACATCATCCCGGAGCCGAAGACCCGCATCACGTCGCTGCGCTCAGGCCAGCAGGACGTGGCGATGGAGATCTCGCCGTCGGACGCCGACGGCCTGGAGAAGGCCTCGGGTGTCGCGCTCGACGCGGCGCCGCGCGTCAACGTCCACCAGGTGTACGTCAACCGTGCCTCCGAGGAGCTGGGCGACCCGAAGGTGCGCAAGGCCCTCTCGCTCGCGATCGACCGCGAGACGCTGCTGAAGAGCGCCTACTTCGGACGCGGCAAGGTCGCCGACGGCATCATCCCGCCCGACTACTGGGCGGAGCCGCCCGCCTCGGTGAAGTCGACGTTCGATCTGGACGAGGCGAAGAAGCTCCTCGCCGACGCCGGAGTCGAAGGGCTGGAGTTCGACATGATCGCCAATGCGGACTCGGCCACGACCCGCGTCGCGGAGATCCTCAAGGAGCAGTGGGCCGAGATCGGCGTGACGGTGAACATCGTCCCGCGCGAGATCGTGCAGGCGTCCAACGACTACTTCAACGACCGCAAGGCTCCGGCACTGCTCTCGCAGTGGACCGGTCGCCCCGACCCGGCGTTGTCGTACCGGCTGAACTTCGCCGCCGAGGGCTACTTCAACACCTCGGCCGAAGCGGTGCCGGGCATCGACGACGCGCTCAAGGTGGCGGACGCCTCGACCGAGATCGACGCTCGCAAGCCGGGTCTGGACCAGGCGGCCGAGGCGGTCTTCGCCGACACCCCGTTCTTCCCGCTGGTGTTCCAGGACAGCCTCATCGGCCTGCGGGACAACGTCAAGGGCTTCGAGGGCAACCTGCTCGGCAAGCCGAAGTTCATGGGCGTCAGCTTCGGCTGACCCACCACCACACAGGTCGAGGGAGGGATGGTCATGTCGCTGCTGGAGGTCAAGTCGCTCGAGGTGCGCTTCGGGCACGGCGAGAAGCAGGTGCAGGCGCTGTACGGCGTCGACCTGAGCATCGACGCGGGCGAGATCGTCGGACTGGTCGGCGAGAGCGGAAGCGGCAAGACCGTCACCTCCCTGGCCCTCATGGGTCTGCTGGACCCGAAGAGCGCCGAGGTCGGAGGCACCGCGGTGCTGGACGGCGCGCCGCTGTGGGACGAGCGGGGTCGTCGCCGGCCCCGCTCGAAGGTCCCCATGGCCATGGTGTTCCAGGAGCCGATGACGGCCCTCGACCCGGTGTTCACGGTGGGTTCCCAGCTCGTGGAGACCCTCCGGGTGCGACGGGCGATGGGCAGGCGCCAGGCCAGGGCCGAAGCGCTCGAGCTGCTGGAGGCCGTGGGGATCTCCGACCCGACGGCCCGCATGCGGGCCCATCCGCACGAGCTGTCCGGCGGTATGCGTCAGCGAGTGATGATCGCCATCGCGCTGGCCTGTGAACCGAAGCTGCTGATCGCCGACGAGCCGACCACGGCCGTCGACGTGACGATCCAGGCCCAGCTGCTCGACCTGATCAGGGGTCTGGCCCGCGAGCGCGGGATGGCCGTGCTCTTCGTGACCCACGACCTCGGTGTCGTGGCCGAGACCTGCGACCGGATGATCACGATGTACGCAGGACGCGTGGTCGAGCGCGGACCGGTCGTCGAGGTGCTCGCGGAGCCGGCTCACCCGTACACGGCGGGTCTGCTGTCTGCCCTGCCGGCCGCTGCCGAGCGCCATGCCCGGCTGGCCACCATCCCGGGCCGGGTGCCGCCGCCGGGCACCGAGATCACCGGGTGCGTCTTCGCGCCACGGTGCAGCCATCGTCGTGACGTCTGCGACCAACCGCAGGAGCTGCTGCCGCACGGCGACGGCCGCGAGGTGCGGTGCATCAGGGCGTCGGAGATCCAGTTCGAAGGGGTGCAGGTATGACCACGTCCAAGGAACCGCTGCTGTCGCTGGACCGGCTGTCGGTGCGGTACCCCGTCGGCCGGCGGAAGACCCTGACCGCCGTCGACGGCGTGAGCCTGTCCGTCCGCGAGGGGGAGACGCTCGGACTCATCGGCGAGAGCGGGTCCGGGAAGTCCACCGTCGCCCGCGCGATCGTCGGGCTCGCGCCCGTCAGTGGCGGGACCGTGCGCTGGGAGGGCAAGGACGTCTCGTCGCTGGGCCGGCGTGAGCGCCGCGATTTCGTCGAGTCGGTGCAGATGATCTTCCAGGACCCGCACAGTGCCCTCGATCCCCGACGCACCATCCTGCAGAGCGTTCGCGAGCCGATGGACACGATGGGTCGCCGCAAGAAGAGCGAGCGACGGGACGTCGCGGTCAAGGCGCTCGAGGACGTCGGCTTGTCCGCGCAGATGCTGGATCGCTACCCCCACCAGCTCAGCGGCGGTCAGAAGCAGCGCGCCAACATCGCACGTGCGCTCGTGACGGACCCGCGCGTGCTGATCTGTGACGAGTCGGTCGCGGCACTCGACGTCGCGCTGCAGGCCGAGATCCTGAACCTGCTGCAGGACCTCAAGGACGAGTACGAGCTCACCGTCATCTTCATCAGCCACGACCTCAGCGTCGTCAGCCACCTCGCCGACCGGATCAGCGTCATGTACCTGGGACGGATCGTGGAGCTCGGCGGCACCGAGGACCTGATGGACCACACGCTGCACCCGTACAGCGAGGCCTTGCTGTCGGCGCAGCCGTTGGTGGATCCCGCATCGCGCGGTGAGCGCATCATCCTGCGCGGCGACATCCCCAGCCCGCTCTCGCCCCCGCCGGGCTGCCGCTTCAACACGCGCTGCCCGCACGCCGTCGCGTCCTGCAGGGAGTCCGACCCACAGCTGCTCACGATCACCCCGGGCCACTCGGCGGCCTGCCTGCGCATCGACGAGCTGCACGGTCTGGGCGTCAGGGAGGTGCCGACGTGAAGTTCTTCAAGGTGGCCGGGCTCAGCCTGGCGTCCGCCATCCCGACCCTCCTGCTCGCGACCTTCATCGTGTTCTTCCTGCAGCGCCTGATCCCCGGCGATCCCGCGGTGGCGATCGCAGGTGACTACGCCACGCCGGAGAACCTCGCGCGGATCCGGGCCGATCTCGGACTGGACCAGCCGCTGTTCGCGCAGTACCTCACCTGGGCCGGCAACGCCTTCACCGGCGACCTCGGCACCTCGTTCCAGTCGGGTGAGTCGATCAGCGCCCTGGTGCTCGACCGGCTGCCGATCACCTTGATCCTCACCACGATGGCCTTGTTGGTGTCGATCCTGATCGGCCTTCCGGCCGGTGTGCTCGCCGCGCAGAAGGTGGACACCTCCTTCGACCGTTTCCTCACCACGGGCGCCACCTTCGGCATCGCCATCCCCAACTTCTGGCTCGGGATGATGCTGATCATCGTGTTCTCGCTCGGCCTGGGCTGGTTCCCGGGCCCCGGGGGTGTTCGCTTCGCCGACGACCCGGGCCAGGCGATGTTCGGGCTGGTGCTGCCGGCCCTGGCACTCGGGCTGGTGGGCGCGGCGGAGATCTGTCGCCAGGTGCGCAGCGCGATGGTCGAGAACCTCTCGACCGACTACGTGCGCACCCACCGGGCCAAGGGACTGTCCAACCGGTCCATCGTCTGGAAGCACGCACTGAAGAACTCAAGCCTGCCGTTCGCCACGATCGTGGGGCTCCAGGTCTCGCGACTGATCGGTGGGGCAGTCGTCGTCGAGGCCGTGTTCGGGCTGTCGGGCATCGGCTCGCTGGCCGTGGAGGCAACCAACCAGCGTGACTACGGAGTGATCCAGGCCGTCGTCCTGATCGCCGCCGTGCTCGTGCTCGCCACCAACGTGATCGTCGACATCTCCTACCGGCTGCTCGACCCGAGGATCTCCTGATGACCGCTCTTGCCACTCCTGTCCGCACCACCGTGAAGCGTCGTGCCGGGCGGTTCGCGATCTGGACCAGCTACGCCGTGCTCGGCGCGGTCGTCCTCGTGATGGTGTTCGCCGACGTCCTCTCGCCGTACGCGCCCACCAAGCAGGATCTCGACAGCATCCTGCTGCCGATGTCCGGAGCCCACCCGCTCGGCACCGACGACCTCGGGCGGGACGTGCTGAGTCGCATGCTGCACGGCACGCGCGTCTCGGTGCTGGCGGCCGGGCTGGCCGTCAGCATCGCCGTCGCACTCGGCCTGCCGCTCGGTGTCGCCGCCGGCTGGGTCGGGGGAGTGGTGGACGTCGTGATCATGCGCATCGTGGACGCGGTCATGTCGTTCCCGGCCATCGTGCTCGCGATCGGCATCACCGCGACCATGGGGCCGAACGTCACCAACGCGATGGTGGCCGTGGGCATCGTGCTCGCGCCGGCGATCATCCGACTCGCCAGGGCGCAGACGATGGCGATCAGGTCCGAGACCTACATCGAGGCGGCCCGCTCGTTCGGGGCCCGCGGGCTGCGGCGGATGATCATCCCGCACGTGCTGCCGAACATCATCCAGCCGGTGCTGGTCCAGGTTGCCGTCCTCATGGGATTCGCACTGATCGCCGAGGCGAGCCTGAGCTTCCTGCAGCTCGGCGTGCAGCCGCCCACTGCGTCGTGGGGATCGGTGCTGTCGCGCTCGTACACCTTCCTGGACCAGGCACCGGTGCAGATCTTCATCCCCGGCATCGCGATCGCTGCCACGGTCTTCGCCTTCAACATCATCGGCGACGAGGTGCAGCGACTGCTCGACCCCAAGAGGAAGTGACCCGATGGCCACCGTCTTCGTAGCCAATCGCGGAGAGATCGCCGCCCGGATCATCCGCACGGCGCAGGCACTCGGTCACCGGTGCGCCGTCGCGGTGCCCGCGGTCGACGCAGACCTTCCCTATGCGACCGGGGCCGACGAGGTCGTCGCGCTCGAGTCGCCGCGTGACTTCGGCGACGTCGCGATCATGACGGCTGCGGCAGTTGCGGTCGGCGCAGACCTGGTCCATCCCGGCTACGGATTCCTCTCCGAGAACGCCGACTTCGCCCGGTCGGTCGAGAAAGCCGGCCTCATCTTCGTCGGCCCGTCGCCAGAGGTCATCTCCTTGATGGGCGACAAGGCGAGTGCCCGCCGGATCGCGGAGGCGGCCGGAGTTCCCGGGCCGGCCGGGTCCGACGGTCCCGTGGTCGGCGCGGAGGGGGCGCAGCTGGTGGCTCGACGCGTCGGCTTCCCGCTGATGGTGAAGGCGGTCGCCGGCGGTGGGGGGATCGGCATGGCCGTCGTGCACGACGCGGACGAGCTGGAGGAGGCGCTGACCCGTGTCGCCTCCCGCGCCGAGACGGTGTTCGGCGACGCGCGACTGATCGTCGAGCGGTACGTCGAGCGATCACGGCACGTCGAGGTGCAGGTCATGGGCCTGCCCGACGGCCGGGTCGTCGCGCTGGCCGAGCGCGACTGCTCGGTGCAACGACGCCATCAGAAGGTCGTCGAGGAGAGCCCGTCGCCGGTGCTCGACGAGGTCGCTCGTGCCGAGCTGCGGCGTCGAGCCTCCGCGCTCGCCGCGGCGGTGGGCTACGTCAACGCCGGGACCGTCGAGTTCATCTATGACCTCGACACCGGTGAGCTCGCCTTCCTGGAGATGAACACCAGGTTGCAGGTGGAGCACCCCGTCACCGAGGCGGTCCACGGCATCGACCTGGTGGCCTGGCAGCTGGCGATCGCCTCCGGCAGCAGCGAGCTGCCGGACGGGCTCGATGACGAGCCGCGAGGTCACGCCATCGAGCTGCGCGTGTACGCCGAGGACTCGGAGCGATTCCTGCCACGACCGGGCACCATCACCACGTGGGAGATGCCGGAGGGCGAGGGCATCCGCGTCGACGCGGGCTACGCGCTCGGCAACACCGTGACGCCGTTCTTCGACCCGCTGCTGGCCAAGGTGGTCGTCTTTGCGGACACGAGGGCCGGTGCGCTGTCGCTGGCCCGCGGCGCCGTCGAGGACGTCGAGGTCGAAGGCCCCGGGGTCAACACGGCCTTCCTCGCTCGCGTGCTGAGCTCCGAGGCGTTCGCCAGCGGCGACTACGCGACAGGGCTCGTCGGGTGAACCGTAGGTGATATGTTCACGAACATGAGTTCGGGTTCAGATCTTCGTGACCGAGTGGCCGACCTGGTGGTCCGGCACGATCCGGCCACCACCGACGTCGCGACGTTCCTCGGAGCGCGGTTCGACGCCGGGCTGGCATGGGTGCACTTCCCGGTGGGTGTCGGCGGGCTCGGGCGCTCGCGCGACGAGCAGGTCGAGGTCGAGGCCCTGCTCGCGCAGGCCGGCGCGCCGGCCCCCGATGTCGGTCGCAACAGCATCGGGCTCGGCATGGCCGCACCGACCCTGGTGGCGTTCGGCACCAACGAGCAGAAGGAGCGCTACCTGCGGGCACTCTTCACCGGGGAGGAGATCTGGTGCCAGCTGTTCAGCGAGCCCGGCGCGGGCTCGGACCTCGCAGCGGTCGCCACCCGTGCCGTGCTCGACGGCGACACCTGGGTGGTCGACGGCCAGAAGGTCTGGACGTCGGGGGCCCACCACGCGCAGCGGGCGATCCTGGTCGCGCGCACCGACCCGGACGTGGTCAAGCACGCGGGCCTGTCGTACTTCGTCGTGGACATGTCCGATCCCGGCGTCGAGGTGCGTCCATTGCGCCAGATCACCGGCGAGGCCGAGTTCAACGAGGTCTTCCTGACCGGGGTGCGGGTGCCCGACGCCGACCGGATCGGTGAGGTCGGCGCCGGCTGGAGGGTCGCCACCACGACGCTGAACAACGAACGGGTCGCGATCGGTGCCGGCGCCGAGAGGGAGGCCGGCCAGATCGGCTTGGTCACGCGCCGTTGGCGTGACGACCCCACGGTCCGTTCGGCCGCTCATCACGACCGCCTGATGTCGTGGTGGGTCGAGACCGAGGTGACCCGGCTCGCCGGGGAGCGGCTGCGTCAGCAGATGGCGGTCGGCCAGCCCGGCCCCGAGAGCGCCGCCATGAAGCTCGCGTTCGCCCGGCAGGCGCAGCAGATCACCGGCTTCGCGCTCGAGCTCGATCCGGACGCCGGTCTGCAGTACGACGACTGGACGATGGTGCGCTCGGCCTCGGCCAGCTTCCTGGGACGAGGGCCCGGTTTCCGGTACCTGCGGGCGAAGGGCAACTCCATCGAGGGCGGCACGTCGGAGATCATGCGCAACGTGGTCGCCGAGCGCGTGCTCGGACTTCCGCCGGACCATCGCCCCGACAAGGGCATCCCGTTCAAGGACGTGCCGCGATGAGTGACCTCCTGTATTCCGACGTCGAGGAGTCCCTGCGCGCCAGCGTGCGATCGGCACTCGCCAAGCGCCTCGACAGTGCCACCGTGGCTGCCCTGTACGACACGCCCGGCACGGACGTCTCCAGCCTCTGGAAGCTGCTGGCCGGCGAGCTCGGGCTGGCTGCCCTGCTCGTGCCCGAGCAGCACGGCGGCGCCGGTGCCGGCGCGCGAGAAGCCGCTGTCGTGCTCGAGGAGCTGGGTCGGGCGGTCGTTCCGGCCCCCTTCCTGACCAGCGCCGTGATCGCCACCACCGCCCTCGTGGCGGCCGACGACGCGGAGACGCTCGCCGCCCTGGCGACCGGGGACGTCACCGCAGTGCTCGTCGTGCCCTGGACGGCCCGCCGCGGCCACTGGTCGCCGGTCACCGTGGGGTGCGAGCCGGTCGCCGGCGTGCTCGACGCCGATCTCTTCGTGGTGCCGGACGGCTCGGGCGACGACCTGCAGCTGCGGGTGCTGGGCCGCGACGAGGTCGAGATCGAGCAGCTGATCAGCCTCGACATGAGCCGGCCGCTGGCGCGGGTGACCGTGATCGGGGAGGGACGCCCCGTCGCCGCCGGTGCCGCCGCGCGCGACGCCGTCGACGCCGCCCTGGGTGCCGGTGCCGCCCTGATGGCCTCGGAGCAGTACGGCATCGCGCGGCACTGCCTCGAGACGACCGTGGAGTATGCGAAGACGCGGGTGCAGTTCGCCCGTCCGGTCGGGTCGTTCCAGGCCATCAAGCACCGCCTCGCCGATCTCTACCTCGAAGTCGTCCAGGCCCAAGCAGTCGCGCGACACGCCGCCGACACCTTGGCGACGAGCGATCCTGACCAGCTGGTGGCGCAGGCGGTCGCCCAGTCCTACTGCTCCGACGTCGCGGTGCACGCCGCCGAGGAGGGGCTCCAGCTGCACGGCGGGATCGGGATGACGTGGGAGCACCCCATCCACCTGTATCTGAAGCGCGCCAAGTCCGATCAGCTGGCGCTGGGCACCCCCGCCCGCCATCGCGAGGACCTGTCGGTCCTCGTCGACCTCGTTCCCTGACCCCACCACCCGAAGGAGCCCCTCGTGGACACCTCATCCCTGTTCTCCCTGTCCGGACGCGTCGCCCTGGTGACCGGCGGTTCGCGCGGCATCGGACGCATGATCGCCGAAGGCTTCCTGGCCCAAGGCGCCCGCGTCTACATCACGGCCCGCAAGGCCGAGGCGTGCGACGCCACGGCAGCCGAGCTGTCCGAGCACGGCACGTGTGTCTCGTTGCCCGGCGACATCTCGACGCCCGAGGGGCTGCTGGACCTCGTGACACGGTTCCGCGCGCACGAGTCGAGCCTCGACATCCTGGTCAACAACGCCGGCGCCGCCTGGGGGGCGCCGTTCGACGAGTTCCCCGAGGCGGGCTGGGACAAGGTCATGGACCTGAACGTGAAGTCGCTGTTCTTCCTGACCCAGCAGCTGGCGCCCGAGCTGCGCGCCGCGACCGGCGAGCACCTGGCCAAGGTCATCAACATCGCCTCGATCGACGGGATCTCGGTCAACCCCGGTGAGACGTACTCCTACCACGCGAGCAAGGCCGCGGTGATCCACCTGACCAAGCGGATGGCGCTGCGCCTGATCGACGACGGCATCGTCGTCAGTGCCATCGCACCGGGCGCCTTCGCCTCGGCCATGAACCAGGACGCGCGTGACCGCGCCGACGAGGTGGTGCAGGGCATCCCCGCGGGCCGGATCGGTGAGCCCGAGGACATGGCCGCTGCGGCGATCTACCTGGCGTCACGCGCCGGTGACTACGTGGTGGGCTCGACCATCACGGTCGACGGAGGCGTCACCTACGCCCGGTGAACCTCCAGCACGCGGAACCCGCCCGAGGTGGCGACGCGCGTCGTGGGCCAGCCCTGCTCCCCTAGCCAGCGCTGCAGCGAGTCGGCACCGAGGTTCTTGCCCACGACCAGGCGGGCGACGCCGTCGGGTGCCAGCCGCGGCAGCCAGCGCAGCAGGAGCTCGTGGAGGGCATCCTTGCCGATGCGGATCGGTGGGTTGGACCAGATCTCGTCGACGACCAGGTCCGCGGGCACGTCGTCGGGGAGCGCGGTGTGAACCGTGACGCCGAGCCGGTCGGCATTGAGCCGGGTCAGCTCGAGCGCCCGCTCGTTGACGTCGACCGCCCACACGGTGCTGCCTGCCGCCGCGACGGTGCAGGCGATCGGTCCCCACCCGCAGCCGAGGTCGAGCACGGTGCCGGCGGCCGGGGGAGTGCTGTGATGCAGCAGCACGGCGGTGGCCTTGTCCAGACCGTCCTGGGAGAAGACACCGCTCGAGGTCGTGAACACGACCTCGCGGCCCCCCACGACAACGGTCACGTCCCGCCGGCGATCCTCGCTCGACGGTGTGCCGTCGAAGTAGTGCTCAGCCACGCAAAGATTCTCGCAGCAGTCGTTTGGGGTAGCGCGATGGGACTCCCGGAGGCAGTATCCGAAGGTAAGGCCGGCAACGGGGCCGGCGCCAACCACGGAGGAAACCATGCGACATCCCACGCGAAACATCCTCGCTCTCGGGGCGGCAACCGCCCTCACCGTCGGCGGCAGCATCGCCTTCATCGGCTCGGCCGAGGCCGCGACGATCCCCAGGTCCGGTCTGGGGTTGTCGTCCAACGGCAAGAACCTGACGATGTTCAACCTCACGACGGGCGCGCGCACCAAGGCGCTCGGCCAAGCCAAGGGGCTCGTGACCGACACGCGTCTCGTGGGGATCGATCATCGTCCGGCCGACCACAAGTACTACGGCGTCGGCAACAGCGGCGGCATCTACCGCATCCACTCCGGCAACGGGAACGTCACCAAGGTCTCGCAGCTGAGCGTGGCACTCGAGGGCACGCACTTCGGTGTCGACTTCAACCCGGCGGCCGATCGCCTGCGCATCATCAGTGACACGGGTCAGAACCTGCGGCACGACGTGAGCCAGGCAGCGCCCGCGACGGCGGAGGACGGTGACCTCAACTACGAGGGCGCGATGGCCGCCGGCGTCACGGCGGCGGCGTACACCAACAACGACAACGACGCGCGTACCGGCACGTCGCTGTTCGACCTGGACATGGCCCGCGACACCTTGGTCCAGCAGGTGCCGGCCAACTCCGGGACCCTGCTCCTCGTCGGTTCGTTCGGACCGCGTCAGGGCCCGGTGGCGGGCTTCGACATCGTCAGCACCACCCGGGGCGGCCGCACGGTGGAGAACACCGGGTTCGCCACGATCCGGCCGACGAGCGGGGGACTGGCGACGTTGTACCGCGTCGACCTGTCGAGCGGACGGTTCACGAAGGTCGCGAAGTTCAACAAGGACATCGCCGACATCGCGATCAGGCAGCCCTGACGCGCGATCACGGAGCTCGCGGGCCGGTGAGAACGGTGGCAGCACGCCCCTGACTCGCTGGTCCGGGAGGGCCGTGGGGTGCTCAGGGGTGCCGCTGGCGGAGCTTGGCCGGGGCAGCGATGTGCCAGGCGTCCTCGACGAGCTCGAACAGCTCGTCGGGGTCGACGAGCTCGAGGTCGACCAGCACGTAGTCGTAGCCGTCGTAGTGGGGAGTCGTGTAGAACGCCGGATCGTCGCCCGCCACGAGCGACTCCTTGTCGACGGTCGCGCACTTGAGCGCGAGCCCGCCGTCGGAGTCGGTGCGGAGTCGTCCCATCAGCTTCCCGGCCACCTTGAGCGCCGGGGTCCCGTACGAGGTCGACTCGGCGACGTCGGGCAGCGTCACGGCAAAGGCCACGACGTCGCTCCAGGTCACGGGCATGCAGCCCAGTGTGTCACTCGACGGGCGTCGGCGTGCAGCGCACGAACTGCAGCTGACGGCCCCACCTCGGATGGTTCCAGTCCTCGCGTGGCACGAATCCTGCCTTGGTGACGACGCCCACCGAGGCGCCGTTGTCCGGTGCGATGCGGGCGACGACCTGCTCGACGAGGGGCTCGCGGCGGGCGCGTCCGACCAGGAGCTCGACGACCGCGGACGCGTGGCCCCGGCGCCGGTGCTCGGGGGCGATGCTGTAACCGAGCTCGACCTCGCCGCCGACAGGGGCGCCCTTGAAGCCGGCGTTGCCGATGACGTCCCCGGTGTCCAGCACGATGGCCTGCATGAGCCAGTCGGCGTTCTCGGGACGTCCTTCGAGCAAGGTCAGCATGTACTGCCAGATGTCGATCCGGTCGGCGAACCACGGCGTCATCGACAGGCCCGTCAGCTGCTCGCCCGCGACGCGGTCGCCATCGGCCAGCGCCTCGAAGACGGCCGGGGACAGCACGGCGAGCCGGACGCTCATTCGTCCCTGCGCCGGCGGGAGGCCGCGGCGCGGTCGGCCAGTCCGTCGTCGTCGGGGTAGAGCACCTGCTCGAGCACCAGGCCGTGGGCGGGCATCACGGTGACGCGCGCGTCCCGGGCGGCGCCGGCCAGGACCTCGCCCGACCAGGACGCGGGGAACCGGCCCTCGCCGACCGCGACCAGAGCGCCCATGAGGGCCCGCACCATGGAGTGGCAGAACGCGTCGGCGCGCACCGTCGTCTCGACCAGGTCGCCGGTCCGCGTCGCCTGCAGCTCCAACAGGGTGCGGATCGTGGTGGCCCCGTCACGCTTCTTGCAGAACGAGGCGAAGTCGTGCTCGCCGAGCAGGTGGGCGGCGGCGTCGTTCATGGCGTCCACGTCCAGGCGGCGAGCACGCCGGACGACGATGCCGCGCAGCAGGGGATCGGGGCCGGAGGGCGCATCGCAGATGCGGTAGACGTAGCGCCGCTCGAGCGCCGCGAACCGGGCGTCGAAGCCCTCAGGAGCGATGGTCAGCGCCCGCAGGCCGATGTCATCGGGCAGCAACCGGCGCAGGCGGCGCTCCAGCGCGGTGGGGTCGACGTCGTCGAGGTCGACGTGCGCGACCTGGCCGCGGGCGTGCACCCCGGCGTCGGTGCGGCCCGCGCAGGTCAGCTGGGGCGGCCGGTCGTGCCGCAGGATCGTGGCCAGGGCCGACTGGATCTCGCCCTGGACGGTGCGCAGGCCCGGTTGTGCGGCCCACCCGTGGAAGTCGGTGCCGTCATAGGACAGGTCGAGTCGCAGCCGCACCCGGCCACGCTAGCGGAGGACATGGAAAAGCCCCCGACCCGGTGGAGGGGTCGGGGGCTTCGTCACCGGGGGCTACTTGGCCCAGCGCTCCTCGGCGGACACGAACTCGAGCGTGCGGTCGCCGGTGTAGATCTGCTTGGGACGGGCGATCTTCTGCTCCTTGTCACCCACCAGCTCGATCCACTGCGCGAGCCAGCCGGACGTGCGGGGGATCGCGAACAGCACCGTGAACATCTCGGGCGGGAACTGCAGCGCCTCGTAGATGAGTCCGGAGTAGAAGTCGACGTTGGGGTAGAGCTTGCGGCTGATGAAGTAGTCGTCCTCCAGCGCGATGCGCTCCAGCTCCTGGGCGATCTCGAGCAGCGGGTTGACGCCCGTGACCTCGAAGACGTCGTCGACGGCCTTCTTGATGATCGTGGCGCGCGGGTCGAAGTTCTTGTAGACCCGGTGACCGAAGCCCATGAGCTTCTCGTCACCCTTCTTGACGCCCTCGATGAACGCCG
>JAOPWZ010000046.1 GCA_025965435.1 Aeromicrobium sp. | reverse complement strand
AATTCTCCGGAATTCCGGCCCGTTGCCGTCCGCCGCTGTTACGTTGATGCGATGGACCTGCGCGCGAGTGCTCGACGAGCCGTCACCTCGACCCGCAAGCTGCGACACCGCGGCGCCGGACGGGTGTGCAACTGCTGCGGACAGGAGTTCGGCGGGTTCCTCACCGTCGGCTACCCGGCCCGGCCCGACACCCAGTGCCCGAACTGCGGATCGCGCGAGCGCCACCGGCTGCTCGGGCTCGCCCTGGCACAGCGACCGGGCATCGCCGCAGGACGGGTGCTGCACTTCGCGCCGGAGCCCGCCGTCACCCGGTTGCTCAAGGCCGGTGCCCACGAGTACGTCACCACCGACATCAGCCAGACCTCGGACGTCAAGGCCGACATCACCGATCTGCCGTTCCCGGACGACCGCTGGGACCTGATGATCTGCTCGCACGTCCTCGAGCACGTGCGCGACGACGCGAGCGCGATGCGGGAGCTGCGCCGGGTGCTGGCCCCCGGCGGCTACGCCATCGTGGGCGTTCCCCGCAACGTCGGCGTCCCCACCGACGAAGATCCGACGATCACGGACCCGAAGGAGCTCCTGCGCCGGTTCGGGCAGGACGACCACGTGCGCATCTACGGCGACGACCTCGAGTCGCGCCTGATGGCGGCGGGGTTCACCAGCGTCGAGCCCGTCGTTCCGGACGACTTCCCGGCCGACGTGGTCGAGTCGCACCGCCTGCGGGTCATCAACGGTGGTACCGGCGAGATCCTGCTGTTCTGCAGCTGACCGCCCACATCCGGCCGGAGGCTTCGCTGGCTCAGTCCCCGGACATCTCGTTCTGGCGCCGTCTCTTCTGCACGTAGAGGGCGTGGTCGGCCCGGCCGAGCAGGGTCTCCTGGGTGTCGGACGGATCGGCCGTCGCCAGGCCGAAGGACCACGGAGCGGCGGACTCGTCGTGCAGGCGCTTCATGATCTCGGCCGCTGACGCTGCCGACGTGTCGGGGAGCAGGACGACGAACTCGTCGCCGCCGATCCGTACGATGACGTCGATGGGGCGCAGCGAGCGCCGCAGGCCGGCCACCACGTTCACGAGGGTGTGGTCGCCGGTGGGGTGGCCGAACCGGTCGTTGATCGCCTTGAAGCTGTCGAGATCGATCGCGGCGACTGTCAAGGCGGTCCGGGTGCGATCCGCCCGGGCGAGCTCACGCGCGAGCTCCTTGGCGAGGCCGATGCGGTTCAACGCGCCGGTGAGGGGATCGGTCTGGATCTGGCGGTCGAGCCTGGCGTGCAGGTAGACGGCAGACTCCATGCAGAAGTACGAGGCGAGGAGGAGGTTCGCCCACGTGGTGAAGACCTCAGGGTGGGCCGTGGACATCACGGCGACCCCCGAGAGCACGAACAGGGCGGTGACGGTCGCCCGGGCGATGGCTGGGCGGTAGAACCAGCCGACATAGCAGCTGATCATCGGATAGAGCACCAGGTTGTTCACGATCTTGACGGCGTCGCCGCCCTGCGAGATCTGGAGGGCTGTCACGGCCATGAATATCCAGCACCCGATCAGGCCTGCTGCCGGGTGGAAGTGATTCTTCAGGACCATCGGCAACGCGGCGACGGTCAGCGCGAGGACCACCACCAGACAGGTCCACGTGGTGGAGAGGTTGATCGAGCCGCTGATCAGATCCAGGACCGCTGTCCCGGCGACCACGGCAGCGGCCAGGGAGGTGACCCTGGCGAAGGCTGTTGATTTGGCCGCGGAGCTCGCGAGCTTGTCGAGGATCATCGATTTCCGTTTCTGACTCGCTCAGACTGTCATGGCTGACCGTCCGGCGCCCTGTGAACCGAGGACTCGAGCCGACTCAGTGCCTCGAGGATCACCTCGGGCTGCTTGCAGAACGCCCACCGCACCAGCGGCACCCCCGGGTTGCCGCTGCGACCCGCGCTCGTCGCGGGGTCGTAGAACACCTGGTGCGGGATCGCCACCACCCCCGCGCGCTCGGGCAGCATCCGGCAGAACTCGAGGCCGTCGTCGAACCCGAGCGGACGGATGTCGGTGGCGGCGAAGTAGGTGCCCTCCGGCACGAAGACCTCGAAGCCGATCCGGGCCAGGCCGTCGCACAACAGGTCGCGCTGCAGCTGCAGGCGGGCGGTGAGCTCGGCGAAGTACGCATCGTCGGCACCCAGCGCGTGGGCGATGGCGGGCTGCAGCGGCGATCCGGACGTGTACGTGAGGAACTGCTTGGCGCCCAGCATCGCCCGCACCAGAGGGGCGGGACCGGTGGCCCAGCCGACCTTCCAGCCGGTGAACGAGAAGCTCTTTCCGCCGCTGGAGATCGTCAGCGTGCGCTCGGCCATGCCGGGCAACGTCGCGATGGGGATGTGGGGAAGCCCGTCGAACGTCAGGTGCTCGTAGACCTCGTCGCTGATGACGATCAGGTCGTGCTCGATCGCGATCGCCGCGATGGCCCGCAGCTCCTCGCGCCGCAGCACCGTCCCGGTGGGATTGTGGGGCGAGTTGAGCAAGATCGCGGTCGTGCGCGGGGAGACGGCCGACCGCAGCTCGTCGATCGGCAGTCGGAAGTCGGGCGCCCGCAGCGTGACGGGACGCCGCACGGCGCCGACCATCTGCATCACCGCGACGTACGAGTCGTAATAGGGCTCCAACGCGATGATCTCGTCGCCCGGGTCGACGAGGCCGAGCAGGGCGGCGGCGATCGCCTCGGTCGCACCGGTGGTGACGGCGACCTCGGTGTCGGGGTCGAGCGTCAGGCCGTAGAACCGCTGCTGGTGGGCGACGATCGCGGCCCGCAGCTCGGGCACCCCGATGCCCGGGGCGTACTGGTTGCGGCCGGTGCGCAGCGCCTCGACCGCGTGGTCGATGACGTCGGCCGGGCCGTCGGTGTCGGGAAAGCCCTGCCCCAGGTTGACGGCTCCGGTGCGGGCGGCGAGGGCGCTCATCTCGGCGAAGATCGTGGTCCCGAGGCCTGCGATCCGCGCACTGGACGTCTTCATCCCGACGACTCTATCCGCGCCGTGTCCCGGCGCACCGTTCTCTTGCGCTCGCCGGGACCCCTACGATGACGGGGATGACGGACCTGCGTCGGACGCGTGCCGCGGTGGCGGCGGGATTCTTGCTGCAAGGGCTGGTGTTCGCGGCCGTCGTGACCCAGGCGCCGCGCCTCAAGGACCGGTTCGACCTCGGCGACGCAGAGCTGACCGGCATCCTCGTCATGGTGGCCGTCGTCTCGGGCGTCGGCAGCGTGATCGCCGGGGTCGTCGCCGCACGACGCTCGAGCGCCGTCGCCTTCCGATTCGCCCTGCTGACGATCGGCCTCGGCGCCCTGCTGGTCGGCCTCGCCCCGTCCGTCCCGCTGCTGGTGGCAGCGTTCGTGGTCTACGGGCTCGGCGTCGGCGCGGTGGACGCCGGGATGAACATGCAGGGCGTGCGGGTGCAGGCGGCGTACGGGCGCAGCGTCATGACGAGCTTCCACGGCATGTGGTCCGTCGGCGGTATCCTCGGCGCGCTCTACGCCGCGGGCGTCGCCGAGCTCGAGGTGTCGTTCGCGGTGTCGCTCGTGGCCGTCGCCGGTGTCACGATCGCGACCGCCACGGCCTCGGCACCGCACTTCATCGACGCCCGCGTGCACGACCCGGGTCTCTCCGTGGCCGGGGTCGAGCTCCCGTGGCGTCCGGTGCTCGTGTTCGGACTGGTCGTGCTCGTCTTCTTCGCGGTCGACACGGGCATCCTCACGTGGAGCAGCGTGTACCTGGAGGACGCCCTCGAGGCGTCGTCGACCGTCGCGCCACTGGCGTTCGGGGCCTACCAGGGCGGCGCACTGATCTCCCGATTCGGCGGCGACCTGCTCGTGCGGCGCATCGGGGCGGCGGCGGTCGTCGCGATCGGGACGTCCACCGGGATCGTCGGCCTGATCGTCGTCGTGACGTCATCGGCGCCGGCCGTCGCGATCACCGGCTTCTTCGTGGTCGGTGTCGGGCTCGCGGTGCTGGCGCCCTTGGCGTTCGCGTCGCTCGCCGAAGCCGTCCCGCCGGCCGGCCGCGACGTCGCGATCGCCCGGATGAACATCGCCAACTACCTCGGTGCGATCCTCGGTGGCGGGTTGATCGGCGCCGCCGCCTCGACCGGGCACCTGCGGTGGGCGTTCGTCATCCCGTTGGTGACGGTGCCGGTCGTGCTCGCCGTCGCCCGGTGGTTCAGGGCCGGCCACGTCTGGCAGGAGATATAAGTCGCCCCACCGTTCTCGGGGGGTGAAACGGTGGGGCGACAGCAGGCTCCGACGGCGTAAGCACATCGGCCCTGCAACAAGAACGATACGACATCCCCGCTCCGGGTGGGCGAAGAATCGGCAATTCGCGCGAGAGATTTTTCGGCACGTCGGGCCGGGCTGGGACCGGGATGGGAGAATTCCCCCCATGACCGCCACTCTGGCGCCCGTCGGGCCGCCGCAGCGCCCGCGCTCCGGACCCGTGCGCCGGGCCGTGTTCGTGCTGGGAATCGCCATGATCCTCGCGGGGGTGGGCTTCCTGCTCTACTGCGCGTGGCAGTACTACGGCACCAACATCGTCTCGAAGCAGAAGCAGGCCGAGATCAAGCAGAGCATCGCGACCAACTGGGACAACGGCATCGACGGCAAGGATGTCGGGCTGCTCCGGGTCAAGCGATTCGGCGCGGACTACGAGGCTCCGATCGTCCGGGGATTCAGCGACAAGGCACTGTCGGAGGGCGTCGGGTGGGACACCAAGGGCGCGGAACCCGGCGAGATCGGCAACTTCGCGGTCGCCGCCCACCGGGTCACGCACGGTGAGCCGTTCGCGAAGTTCCCCGACCTGCGCAAGGGCGACGAGGTCGTCGTCGAGACCCGCACCAAGATCTTCACGTACCAGCTGCGCCAGGGCGGCAAGGACATCACGGTCGACTTCTCGGTCGGGTGGCCGTTGCAGCGTGTTCCCGACCCCGACGCGGCCGGCGAACGTCCGAAGAAGGCCGTCATCACCCTGCTCACGTGCTCCGAGCTCTTCCACACGCGCAACCGCAGCGTCGTGATCGGCGACCTGGTGTCCGAGAAGGACAAGAGGACCGGCAAGACCACGACGGTGCGCTGACGGGGCAGCCACCCGGACGGCACATCTAGGCTGGGCCCATGCAGGACTATCAGCGGGACTTCATCGAGCTCGCCCTCGACCACGACGTGCTGCGGTTCGGCGAGTTCACCCTCAAGTCGGGTCGCACGTCGCCGTACTTCTTCAACGCGGGCCTGTTCAACACCGGCGCCCGGCTGGCCGGGTTGGGGCGGTACTACGCCGACGCGATCGTCGCCAGCGGCCTCGAGTTCGACGTCCTGATGGGGCCTGCCTACAAGGGCATCCCGATCGCCTCGGCCGCCGCGGTGCAGCTGTCGGCGCTGCACGATCGCGACGTCCCGTGGTGCTTCAACCGCAAGGAGGCGAAGGACCACGGCGAGGGCGGCCTGATCGTCGGCTCGCCGCTGGAGGGCCGGGTGCTGGTCGTCGACGACGTCATCACCGCCGGCACCGCGATCCGGGAGGTCAAGGACATCGTCGACGCCGCGGGCGCGACCTGCGCCGGCATCGTCGTCGCGGTCGACCGCCAGGAGCGGGGACGCGGCGAGCTCTCCGCGATCCAGGAGGTCGAGCGCGACTTCGGCGTCCCGGTGGTCTCGATCATCGGCTTCGACCAGATCATCGAGTACGTGGAGCAGACCGGCCGCCATGCCGAGCACCTCGACGCCGTCCGCGGGTACCGCGAGGAGTTCGGCATCAGCGCATGAGCGAGCGCGAGGTCGCCGAGGTCGCCGAGGTCGAGCTCGTCGGCGTGGGGCCGTGGGCGGGGGAGTGGCCGGCGGACGACCGGTACGACCCCGAGCTGCTGCGCGACGGCGACCGCCGCAACGTCGTGGACGGCTACCGCTACTGGACGCTGGAGGCGATCGTCGCCGACCTCGACGAGCGCCGGCACCCGTTCCACGTCGCGATCGAGAACTGGCAGCACGACTTCAACATCGGCTCGATCGTGCGCACGGCCAATGCGTTCGCCGCGGCCGAGGTGCACATCATCGGCCGGCGCCGCTGGAACCGCCGCGGGGCGATGGTGACCGATCGCTACCAGCACGTCAGGCACCACGGGACGGTCGAGGACTTCGCGGCGTGGGCCGCCGGCGAGGGGCTGCCCGTGCTGGGCATCGACAACGTCGACGGCTCGGTGCCGATCGAGTCGGCCTCGCTGCCGGCGGCGTGCGTGCTGGTCTTCGGCCAGGAGGGTCCGGGGCTCTCGGCCGAGGCCCGTGCCGCGTGCGACCGGACCCTGTCGATCGCCCAGTTCGGATCGACCCGGTCGATCAATGCCGGGGCCGCCGCAGCGATCGCGATGCACGCCTGGGTGCGCGAGCACGCCGAGCTCTGACGGCGTCCGCGGCCGCTCGGCCGATGCCGAACTACGCTCTGGCCATGACATCTCGTGTGGTCGTGATCGGCGGGGACGCAGCAGGCATGTCGGTGGCGGCGGGGGTGCGTCGCCGTCTGCCGGACACCGACGAGGTGATCGTGCTGGAACGAGGCACGTGGACGTCCTACTCCGCGTGCGGGATCCCCTACTGGGTCGCAGGTGACGTCGAGTCGCCCGAGGCCCTGGTGGCCCGCACGCCCGAGGAGCACCGCAGGAACGGCATCGACGTGCGTCTCGGCGTGGAGGCGGTCGCCATCGACCCGGCGAGGCGGACGGTGTCGGTCACCGACGGGGACCCGGTCGCGTACGACCGGCTGGTCTTCGCGACCGGGGCGGAGCCCGTGCGTCCCGACCTGCCGGGCATCGGCGGAGACGGCATCCACGGGGTCCAGTCGCTCGACGACGGGCAGGCGATCCTCGACGAGCTGGAGCGCGACCCGCGGCGCGTGGTGGTCGTCGGCAGCGGCTACATCGGCCTGGAGATGGCCGAGGCGTGTGTCCTGCGCGGATTCGACACCACGGTCATCGAGAAGGCCGAAACCGTCATGCCGATCATCGAGGCCTCGCTGGGTGACCAGGTCGCCGAGGCGATGCGCGCGCGGGGCATCCAGCTGCGCGCAGGCGTCGGTGTCACGGGGTTCACGCTCGACGACGCGGGCCGGGTCACGGCGGTCGAGACCGACGACGGCGCGATGCCGGCGGATCTGGTGATCCTCGGGCTGGGCGTCACGGCGCGATCGGCGATGGCCGGCAGCGCGGGCCTGCCGCTCGGCCCGAAGGGCGGCATCGTCGTCGACGACCGGCAGCGGGTCGAGGGTTTCGCGGACATCTGGGCGGCCGGTGACTGCGTCGCCACCCTCGACCGGGTGACCGGGGAGCTCGTCCACCTCCCGCTGGGCACCCACGCCAACAAGCAGGGCATGGTCGCGGCCGACAGCATCGCGGCCGACCTGCTGGGCGAGGAGCCGAGGCTGTCGTTCCCGGGGGTCGTGCAGACCGCGATCACGAAGTTCTGCTCGCTCGAGATCTCGCGCACGGGCCTGGGCGAGCAGCAGGCGCGCGATGCGGGCTTCGACCCCGTCGTCGTGTCGATCGAGACGACGACCGTCGCGGGCTACATGCCCCACGCGGGCACCATGACGGTGCTGATGGTCGCCGACCGGCGCACGCGGCGTCTGCTCGGCGCACAGATCGTCGGCGAGGAGGACGCGGCCCTGCGCATCGACGTCGCCGCGACGGCGCTCGCCGGCGGGCTCACGGTCGACGACATCGTGATGCTGGATCTCGCGTACGCCCCGCCGTTCTCGTCGGTCTGGAGCCCGATCCAGGTCGCGGCTCGCGCCGCGGTCAAGGCGTTGGTGGGCTGATTCACACCGGACTCCTCGGACTGGAATACTGGCCAGCACCCCCGTCGCCGCTCACCAGGAGATCAGCATGCCCGTCGCCACACCTGAGGTCTACGCCGAGATGCTCGACAAGGCGAAGCGCGAGTCCTTCGCCTACCCGGCCATCAACGTGTCGTCGTCGCAGACGCTGAACGCAGCCCTTGCCGGCTTCGCCGAGGCCGAGAGCGACGGCATCATCCAGGTCTCGACGGGTGGCGCCGAGTACTTCTCCGGGCCCACCGTCAAGAACATGGTCTCCGGCTCGCTGGCCTTCGCCGCGTTCGCCGAGGAGGTCGCGAAGCAGTACCCCGTCAACGTCGCCCTCCACACCGACCACTGCCCCAAGGACAAGCTCGACGGATTCGTCCGTCCGCTGATCGCGGCGTCGCAGGAGCGCGTCGCGTCCGGCGGCCTGCCGTACTTCCAGTCGCACATGTGGGACGGCTCGGCCGTGCCGCTGGAGGAGAACCTGGAGATCGCGCAGGAGCTGCTGGCCAGCGCCGCTGCCGCGCACATCATCCTCGAGGTCGAGATCGGCATCGTGGGCGGTGAGGAGGACGGCGTCGAGGGCGGCAGCGGCGAGCACCTCTACACGACCCCCGACGACGCGCTGGCGACGGCGGCCGCGCTCGGACTCGGTGAGAAGGGGCGCTACCTGACGGCGCTGACGTTCGGCAACGTCCACGGTGTCTACAAGCCCGGCAACGTGACCCTGCGACCCGAGATCCTCAAGGCCGCGCAGGAGGCCGTCGCGGCCCAGTACGGCAAGGACGCCCCGTTCGACCTGGTGTTCCACGGCGGGTCGGGCTCGCTGCCCGAGGAGATCTCCGCCGCCGTCGACTACGGCGTCGTCAAGATGAACGTCGACACCGACACGCAGTACGCGTTCACCCGCCCCGTCGCCGCCCACATGCTCGCCAACTACGACGGCGTCCTCAAGATCGACGGCGAGGTCGGCAACAAGAAGCAGTACGACCCCCGCGCGTGGGGCAAGGCCGCCGAGGCCGGCATGGCCACGCGCGTCGCCGAGGCGTGCGCCGCCCTCCGGAGCGCCGGCACCAAGCTCTGAGCGGGGCAGCGGTTTACCACGCTGGCAGGGCAGGGGTCGTCCGGGCGCGGGAAGTTTCCCGCGCCACGACGGGGTTTCCCCTGCCAGCGTGGTAAACCGTCGCGGACCGGGTGACAGGATGGCGGCATGACGAATCTCTTCGGTGAACCGCCCGCGACCATGCTGCCTGAGGATCCGGGAGCGGCGGAGCTCGCGGCGGGCGACAGCCCGCAGACCGTGGCGTCGCTGCACCCCGACTCCGCCCTCGCCTGGGTCACCCTGGCCGAGCTGGCCCTGGCGGAGGGACGCGACCTGGAAGGCTACGCCTTCGTCCGCACCGGTTATCACCGCTCGCTCGACCTGCTGCGTCGCAACGGCTGGAAGGGTCACGGCCCCCTGCCGTGGGAGCACGAGCCGAACCGCCCGTTCCTGCGCTCGCTCGCCGCGCTGGCGGACGCGTCGGAGCGCTTGGGCGACGAGGGCGAGGCGCACCGGTGCCGCGAGTTCCTGCACGAGTCGAGCCCCGAGGCGTACGCCGAGCTCGTCGCGCCCCAGGGCTGAGGCGCGCCTGGCGGGTGGGCCTCGGCGCTACGGGACGTACATCGTCAGTGCACCCGGCACGATGTGCCAGGCGTGGCGCTTCGAGGCGCCGGTCAGCTCGCCGTCGCTGGTGCAGCTCAAGGCGTCGCCGGTGACGGTCACCTCGGTGCCCCGCAGGTAGACGACGTCGTCGCGTCGATGGTGCTCGCCGCGGCGGACGCTGAACGCGTACGCGATCCGGCGGCGGGGCGACTCGGTGTAGGAGACCGACACGTCGAGCTGCCCGTCGGAGGGATCGGCCCGGGGGAGCAGCGGTGCGCCGCCGCCGACGTACCGGCCGTTGCCCACGGCGACCTGGATGATCGGTTCCTTGCGGGGGAGCGCCTTGCCGTCGATCGACACCCGCAGCGTCGCGCCGGGCGTCGTGAGGCCCTTCAGGCCGGTCAGGATCGCACCGATCACGTAGCCGATCGGTCCGAGGGCCTTCTTCCACGGACGCGCGGCCGCGGCCGCCTCGGCCCCGATGCCGATGTGCGCGGCGTTGACGACGACGACGCCGTCCCCGTCGACGATCAGGTCGATCGGGCGGGTCCGCCCGGCCGCGATGACCTGTGCGGCAGCGACGTGCTCGGGCGGGATGTCCAGGGTCGCCGCGAAGTCGTTGCCGGTGCCGAGGGGCACGAGCCCCACGGTGAGGCCGTCGAGACGCTTGGCGTCATGGAGGGCCTGGACGACGGCGTGCAGGCTGCCGTCGCCGCCGAGGACGACGACCCCGTCGATGTCGGGCCGCTCCGACAGCGCAGTCGACAGGTCTTCAGGGCTCGACGTCCTGACGAGCTCGAGGTCGACCGCGGCCTGCAGGGCGATCACCACCTCGTCGATGGCGGTGTCGTCGGTATTGCCTGCGTCGGCGTTGGCGATGGCGAGGAGACGGGTCATGGCGTGCAAAGACTACGGGGTCATGCCTGCGGCGGCGCGGCAACGACCCGCGGCTCGCCCAACCGCACCAGCACGACGCCGGCCAAGATGAGCAGCCCGCCGAGCAGCTGGACGACCAGAGGGGTCTCCGAGAGCAGGAGCCACGCGAACAGGACGCCGAAGACAGCCTCGGCCAGACCCACGAACGAGCCCAGCCGTGATCCGAGCCGGCGGCTGCCCTCGATGCTGAGCACGTAGGCGAGCCCGGCGGTCAGCCCGCCGAGCACGAGCAGCGTCGACCACCACGGCAGCATCGTCCCGGCCAGCTCGACGTCCTGGCGGGTCGAGGCGAACGGGATGACGCCGACGAGTCCCGCCAGCAGCAGGGCCAGCCCGCCGAACGTCATGCCGCCGGCGGCCAGGGCGATGCCCGGCAAGCCGTTGTCCTCGTCGGAGGACAGGATCCAGTAGACCGCCGCGCAGAGCATCGCGCCGAACGCCCAGGCCAGCCCGATGACGTCGAGGTCGGCCCCCGACGTCAGGTCGAGCACGAGGACCAGCCCGGTGATCGCCAGCACCGCTCCCGTCGTGGTGAGACGGGACGGGCGCTGCCCGTGGCGCCACCACATCCAGAGCAGGACGGCGACGGGGCAGGTGAACTCGATGAGCAGCGCGACGCCGACCTGCATCCGGTCGACCGCGTTGAAGTAGGCCAGCTGGCACCCCGCAACGGCGATCAGCCCGTAGGCGACGAGGAGCCCCAGGTTGGTGCGCAGGAGGTGCCAGCGCCCGCGCATCGCGACGACGGCGGGCACGGCGAGCAGCGCCGCGGCGATCAGCACCCGAACCGTGACGGCCGAGCCGGCGGTCCAGCCGGCGGCGATCAGCCCCTTGGCGAGCGGACCGGACATCGCGAACGACGCTGCGCCGGCCACGGCGAAACCGACGCCCGAGGCCAGACGAGACGGGGTCACGTCGGTGCTGTCATGAGTCATAGCCGTCATGACATGTGACACTAGGCCGCCTGGTTGTAAGGTGTCAACATGCTCTTTGCTCATGACGTGGAACTCGCCCTCGCCGCGGGGGTGGTGCTGGCGAACTCCGCGGAGGAGCCCGACACCCTGACGACGGTCGACGACGTCGCCGACTTCTACGACACCCAGGGCTACACCGGCCTGCGCGCCGGCACCACGGCCGAGCTCGACGAGCTGCGAGCGTTGAGGCCGGTGCTGCGCCGGCTCCTCACGGCAGAGCGCGACGAAGCGGTCGGGATCGTCAACGGCATGCTGCGCGACGGCGACGCCCGACCCCAGCTGCGGCGTCACGACGGCCTCGACTGGCACCTGCATGCGACCGACGACGACCAGCCGTTCGCGGTGCGCATCGCCGTCGAGGTCGCCATGGCGATGGCCGACGTCATCCGCGCCGACGAGACGTCCCGCCTCGGGGTGTGCGCCCAGGACGACTGTCGCGGCATCGTGCTCGACCTGTCCCGCAACCGGTCCCGGCGATTCTGCAGCACCACGTGCGGCAACCGAGCCGCCGTCGCGGCGTACCGGGCCCGCCGTTCTGGTTGAGCGACCCGGCGCGGCCCGAATTCGGCTAGAGTGAACCGGTAAGAGCCCCGCGAGAACGGGGCTTGTCGCATGTGTGAGGGTGGTGCATCCCATGCCCGCAGTCGTCATCGTCGGAGCCCAGTGGGGCGACGAAGGCAAGGGCAAGGCCACGGACATC
>JAOPWZ010000041.1 GCA_025965435.1 Aeromicrobium sp. | reverse complement strand
CCCGAGGCGATCAGGGCGTGGAAGCCCGACAGGGCGCCGCACGCGATCGTGATGAAGACGAACGGGAAGACCTTGCCGGCGAAGACCGGGCCGTCACCGTCGGTCGCGAAGCTCGAGACCGCATCCGCCTGCAGCACCGGTGAGGCGATCACGAGCCCGACCGCGAGCAGGACGATGACGCCGATCTTCATGAACGTCGAGAGGTAGTCGCGGGGTGTCAGCAGCATCCACACCGGCAGGATCGAGGCGATGAAGCCGTACACGACCAGCGCGATGACCAGATTCTCCTTCGAGAGCGTCAGCGCCTCCTCGAGGCCGAGCTGCTCGACGTAGCCGCCGCCGATGATCGCCACCAGCAGGGCGACGACGCCGATCGCCGTCGTCTCGAGCACCCGCCCGGGCCGGATGTACCGCAGGTAGAACCCCATGAACAGGGCGATCGGGATGGTCAGGCCGATCGAGAAGACGCCCCACGCGGACTCGGCGAGGGCGTTGACCACGACCAGCGACAGCACCGCCAGGATGATGATCATGATCGCGAACACCGCGATGAGTGCCGCGGTGCCGCCGACGACGCCGATCTCCTCACGCACCATCTGGCCGAGGCTCTTGCCGTCGCGGCGCATCGAGAAGAACAGCACCACCATGTCCTGCACGGCGCCGGCGGCGATGACGCCGACGATGATCCAGACCGTCCCCGGCAGGTAGCCCATCTGCGCTGCGAGGACGGGTCCGACGAGCGGACCCGCGCCGGCGATCGCGGCGAAGTGGTGGCCGAACAGAACCCGTCGATCGGTGACCTCGAAGTCGACGCCGTTCTCGAGCCGCTCCGCCGGTGTGGCGCGGGTGTCGTCGAGCTCCAGCACCTTCTTGGCGATGAACTTGGAGTAGAAGCGGTATGCGATCGCGTACGACGACAGGGCGGCGAACAGGATCCACAGCGCCGACACGTCCTCGCCGCGGGACAGCGCCAGGACCGCCCAGCAGGTGGCGCCCACGAGGGCGACGACGGTCCAGATGGCGATGCCGGTGATGCGGCTGCGGGAATCGGTCTGGGTGGTGGTCATGGTGTGCCCCCGATGATGATGGTCTCGGCCCGCGGTGCGGGCCGTCTCTCACCGAATCACATCGGCCCCGTTCGTCGCCACTGCCGAACGACGAACGGTCGGTCGGGCACGACGAGCGGTCGATCGGATCAGCGCGCCTCCTCGGTGGAGCGCGAGTCGGTCAGGGTCAGCGCGCCGGCTGCCGCCACCAGTCCGACGACCGCCGCCAGCACCGCGTACGTGATGCGCTCGCCGTGGAAGAAGGACGCCACGAGCTCGCCGCTCCACGCCCCGGCGGGCAGCTGCGTCGTCACCAGGACGGCGATCAGGGTGCCGACCACGGCGGTGCCGACGCTCGTGCCGACCTCCTGGGCCGTGTCGTTGAGCGCCGCGCCGATCGACGTGCGGTTCTCCGGCATCGCGTCGACCAGGGCGACGGCGCAGATGGTCATGACGGTGCGCAGCCCGACGGTCATCACGACCATGCAGACGGCGATGGCGGCATAGCCGTGGGAGACACTCCAGGACAGGCCCGCGAGCGAGCCGCCCATGAGCGCGGCACCGACCAGGCAGGCGATGCGGTGGCCGAACCGCCGGGCGAGCCACTCCGACACGGGGGTCGCCGCGATCATCGTCACGATGATCGGCAGGTTGGCCAGGCCGGCCCGCATGGGGCTCCACCCGTAGGCGTACTGGAAGTGCAGGATGAGGCCGAACATGACGCTCGCCATGGCGATGGACGTGCCGATCTGGGCGATGGCGGCGCCGCGGACGGTGCCGTTCGCGAACAGGCCGAGGTCCAGCATGGGGGAGGCCGTGCGGCGCTCGTGCCGGACGAACGCGATGCCTGCGGCCACCGCACCGAGGATGGACGCGAGGGTGATGGCGGAGAGCCAGCCGTGCTCGACGCCGCTGGTCAGCGAGTAGCAGCCGAGGCCGATCGTGGTGATGCTCAGCGCGGCACCGGGCAGGTCGAGCGCGTCGCGGGTCAGGTCCTCGGGGCGATCGGCGGGGACGCCGAGACGGACGCCGACGAACGCGATCAGGGCGATCGGGGCGTTGACGACCAGCAGCCACTCCCATCGCACATGGGTCAGCACCGTGCCGCCGAGCACCGGTCCGAGGATGAATCCGGACATGCCGACGACGATCATCACCGTCATGGCGCGCATCCGCAGCGCGTGGTCCTCGAAGAGCCGGAAGGCCAGCGAGGTGGTGATGGGCGCCATGGCCGCGGCGGCGAGGCCGAGCGCGGCGCGCAGCGCGATGAGCTCGGCCGCCGTCGTGACGGCGAGGACGCACAGGCTCAGCAGGCCGAACACGGTGAGACCGACCAGCAGCACGCGCCGGCGTCCGAGCCGGTCGGCCATGGACCCGGCGGTCAGGAGCAGGCCGCCGAAGGTCAGCGAGTACGCGCCGGTCACCCACTGCAGGGCGGTCGTGCCGCTGCCGAGATCGCGGCCGATCGTCGGCAGCGCGATGGTCAGCAACGTGTTGTCGACCATCTCGACGAAGAAGGCCAGGCAGAGGGCGGCCAGCGGGATCCACGCCGCGCGCAGGGACGGATAGGTGTGGGTCTGGCTGGTGGGGGTCTGGGTGGTGGGGGTCGTCATGGGAAACCTCGCAAACGATCGAACGATGTTCGATTCTCGAACAACGTTCGATACAATAGAACGATGTTCGATAGAACGCAAGACATGGTTGGATGGACGCCATGAGCCCCGAACGTCGGCCCCGGACCAGGAGGCCTCCTGACGGCCCTCGGCGGGCCTCCCACTCGATGGAGGCCGTGCTGACGGAGGCCGTCGCCCTGCTGGACGAAGCCGGGGAGAGCGCCCTGACGTTCCGCGCCCTCGCCGCGCGTCTCGGCGGCGGGGTGGGCAGCATCTACTGGTACGTGTCGAGCAAGGACGAGCTCCTCGACCGCGCGGCCGACCACGTCCTGGCCGACGTCCTGCGGGCCGCAGAGATGCTCACCGGCAGCGACGACCCGATCGACGACCTGCGCGCCATCGCGATGACCCTGTTCGACGCGATCGCCGATCGACCGTGGCTGGGGGCGTACTTCATGCGCAACACGGGCGTCCAGCCCCACGGGATGAAGCTGTACGAGCTGATCGGCGAGCAGACCCTGCGCCTCGACCTGACGCGACGCGAGCGGTTCCACGCCGTCTCGGCCGTCATCGGCTACGTCGTCGGCATCGCCGCCGACATGGGCCAGCAGCCACCGCAGGAGGTGCGGGACGGCGAGGTGTCGCGCGAGGACTACCTCAGCCGGTTCGTCGCCCAGTGGCGGGCGATGGACGCCGACCAGTACCCGTTCGTCCACCACATCGTCGACGACTTCGAGGTCCACGACGACGCCGACCAGTTCAGTGCCGGTCTCGACCTGCTCCTGGCCGGTCTTCGCCTGCAGGCCGGCGCCTGACCCACCCGCAGGAGCTCGATCGGCGACCTCATCCGGCAAGAAGAGATCGGGAACCGCCGCCCCTGCGGGCGGCGATGATTCACAGGTTCGCCACATGTTCGGGCCAGCCCGGCCGCGCTTGACCTGGAGCGCGCTCCAAGGTTCATGCTGGAGTCATGACCGTGACCGAGGTGCCCCCGGAGGGCCTGACGATCAGCGCTGCCGCCGAGATGAGCGGGCTGAGCGTCGACACGCTGCGCTACTACGAGAAGGAGGGTCTGACCCTCCACCGTCCGGGGCGGTCGCCGTCCGGGCAGCGTCGCTACACCGAGCAGAACGTGGCATGGCTCGGGACGCTCGTGATGCTGCGCAAGACCGGCATGCCGATCCGCGACATCAAGCGCTTCGTCGAGCTGTACCGGGTCGAGGGGAGTGAGGCCGACCGGCTCGCGATCCTGCAGGCCCACCGGCAGCACGTGCTCGACGACCTCGACGAGGTGCAGACGCACCTGGCCGCGATCAACCGCAAGATCGACTACTACAACACTGCAGTGATGCAGGGAAAGTGATGACTTCGTGAAGACCACAGCATGGGGGAGCCAAGGGCTCCAGGCCAGCGTCGAGGGACTCGGCGCGATGGGCATGTCCGCGTTCTACGGCGGCCGGGACGACGAGGAGTCCGCAGCGACCCTGCACCGCGCACTCGACCTCGGCGTGTCCTTGATCGACACGGCCGAGATGTACGGGCCATTCGTCAACGAGCAGCTCGTCGGCGCGACGATCGGCAGCCGCGCCGACGAGTACGCGCTCGCGACGAAGACCGGGGTCGAGATCACCGACGAGGGTGAGCGTCGCGGCACGAACGGCTCTCCCGCGTACCTCCGCAAGGCCCTGGAGCGCTCGCTGCGCCACCTGGGACGCGAGACGATCGACCTGTACTACATCCACCGCGTCGACCCCGACATCCCGATCGAGGAGACGTTCGGCGCGATGGGCGAGTTCGTCGCCGAGGGCAAGGTGCGCTTCCTGGGCATCTCGGAGGCGGCACCCGACACGATCCGGCGCGCGCACGCGACGCATCCGCTGACCGCGGTGCAGACGGAGTACTCCCTGTTCGAGCGCAGCCCCGAGGTCAACGGCGTGCTCGACACGACCCGTGAGCTCGGGATCGCGTTCGTGGCGTACTCGCCGCTGGGCCGCGGGATCCTCACCGGTGCCATCACCTCCGTCGACGACCTCGACAAGGACGACTTCCGCCGGTTCAACCCGAGGTACTCCGACGAGAACATCGCGGCGAACCTCGCCGTCGTCGACAAGGTCCGCGGGCTCGCGGACCAGAAGGGCGTCACACCGGGCCAGCTGGCCCTGGCGTGGGTGCTGCACCAGGAGGGTGTCGTGGCGATCCCCGGCACGAAGCGGCGCACCTACCTGGAGGAGAACGTGGCTGCCGCGGACGTCGAGCTGACCGATGCCGACCTGGCCACGCTCGACGAAGCGGCCCCGGTCGGCGTGGCCGCCGGCGAGCGGTACGCGGAGGACGCCCTGAAGAGCGTCCACCTGTGACCCGGGGGCGTCAGCCCTTGGCGTAGCGCAGGACCCACTCGACGAAGGGGGTGGCCTCGCGCCAGTCGGCCCGCACGCGGTCCACCAGCTCCGGGGTGTGGATGACGGGCTCGAAGCCGTACGACTTGCCGAGCGTCATCGACTTGTGGCGCAGCAGGCCGATGCGCGGGTGCTCGACGTCGTAGCCGCGGGGGGCCGTCTTGAGCTGGTCGCCGCCGAGCTGCCAGCCGGATGCCTGCATGGTCGCCAGGATGTCCTCGAGCTCGCCGCCGCGCCGCTTCTCGGCGATGGCGTCGCGGATGCTGGCGAGGCGGGGGCCGGACGCCTCGTAGTACCCGACGCCCACCCGCACGCCGGGCGCGCCGACCTGCACGTAGTACCCGGTCGACGGGCCCTTGGGGACGAAGGCGCCCTGGTGCGTCTTGTAGGGCGTCTTGTCCTTGGCGAACCGCACGTCGCGGTAGGGCCGGTAGATCTTGGCGTCGCCGAACTCGTCGGCGAGCGCCACGGTCAGCGCCTTCATCGGCTCGGCGACGGCGGAGCGGTAGACGTCCTTGTGGGCCTCCCAGAACGTCTTGGTGTTGTCCATCTCGATGTCGTCGTAGAAGTCGAGGGCAGCCTCGGGGAATCCGTTGAACTCAGGCACGTACCGACCTTACGGTCAGGCGTCGGCGTCCCGGTTGTGCAGGCTCTGCTCGCCCAGTCTCTGCTCGCCGACGACGTGCAGCAGCTGCAGCTTGCCGTACGTCTCGGTGCCCGGGGCCGCGCCGAGGATGATGAGTCGCTGGCCGTCCTCGGCCGTCGCCAGGGTCTCGCAGTCGAGCATGAGCTCACCGATCTGAGGGTGGACCAGACGCTTGTGCTGAGGATGCTTGGCGCCCACCTCGTGGCGCTCCCAGATCTCGGCGCGGCATCGGGGATCACGGCGTACGGGGTGCTCTCGCGCGGTCTCATCAGCGGTCACTACGACCCGCCTGGGCGCGGGGGACGTGACCCTGACGGACGCCCAGCTGACGGCGATGGAGGCTGCGATGCCGGCCGACCAGGTGGCCGGCACGCGCTACGCGCAGGAGCAGATGGCGATGCTCGACAGCGAGCGCTGACGTCTGGAGGTTGCTTCTTCCCTCAACGTGCGCTTAGGTAAGGCTGTCCTAAGTCAATCTCGGGGAAGAAGCACTGTGCGCCAGCATCTGTTCAACGCCAGCAACATCGACCGTTACCGCGAGCAGATGAGCCGCGGCGTCTCAGCCGTCGCCGACCACGTCGCCACGGTGTCCGGGCCGTCGTCGGGGGCGAGCGTCGAGGCGGTGGGGAGCCGGGTCGACGCCGTCGACCTCGACCACCCGCTCGACGACATCGGCGCGGCGCTGAGCGAGGTGAGTCGCGTCTATCTCGACGACGCCGTGTGGTTCCACGAGCCGCGGTACCTCGCCCACCTCAACTGCCCCGTCGTGATCCCCGCGCTGGTGGCCGAGGTGCTGGTCTCCTCGGTCAACTCCTCCCTCGACACCTGGGACCAGAGCGCCGGGGGCACACACATCGAGGGACGCCTCATCGACTGGACGGCCGCGCGCCTCGGCCTCGGGCCGGAAGCCGACGGCGTCTTCACGAGCGGTGGGACGCAGTCCAATCTGCAGGCACTGCTCGTGGCCCGGGGCGAGGCCTACGTCGCGGGTGACGCGGACCTGTCCGCGACGCTGCCCGAGACGGCGTCGCGCTTCCGCATCTTCGCCTCCCGTGACAGCCACTTCAGCGTCGAGAAGTCCGCCCGCGTCCTGGGTCTCGGGATGGACGCCGTCGTCACGATCCCGACGGACGAGCGCCGCCGGATGGATGCGGTGGCGCTTGATCGCGCGATCTGGAGCGCCCGGGCTGCGGGGCACGTCCCGATGGCCGTCGTCGCGACCGCCGGCACGACCGACTACGGCAGCATCGACCCGCTCGACCGGGTCGCGGACGTCTGCGCGCAGCACGGCGTCTGGATGCACGTCGACGCGGCGTACGGTGGAGGGCTGCTCGTGTCGAGCCGCCGGCGCCATCTGCTCGACGGCGTCGAGCGTGCCGACTCGGTCACGATCGACTTCCACAAGACGTTCTTCCAGCCCGTGAGCTCCAGCGCCGTCGTGTTCCGCGACCGGCGCGCGCTGCGCCACGTGACGTATCACGCCGACTACCTCAACCCGCGGTCGTCGGCGCAGCCCAACCAGGTCGACAAGAGTCTGCAGACCACTCGCCGGTTCGACGCGCTCAAGCTGTGGCTCACGCTGCGCACCATGGGAGCCGATGCGATCGGCGAGTATGTCGACGCCGTGATCGACCTCGCGCGGGCCGGGTACGACCTGCTGCGTGACGACGCGGATCTCGAGGTCGTCACCGCACCCATGCTGAGCACGCTCGTGTTCCGGTTCCGACCCGCGGGGCTCTCGCAGGCCGATGCCGACGTGGTCAACCCCGCCATCCGCCGCACCATCGCCGGGAGCGGCTCAGCGGTCATCGCCGGCACCACGTCGGGTGGCCGGTCCTGGCTGAAGCTCACGATGCTCAACCCCGAGACGACGATCGACGACCTGCGCGCCGTCCTCGACCTGGTCTGCGAGACCGGCCACCGGCTGGTCGACGAGCGCCACACCTCGCAGGAGGTGCACTGATGCACGACTTCGCAGCCATTGGCCTGGGACCGTTCAACCTCGGCCTCGCCTGCCTGGCCGAGCCGGTCGACGGACTGGACGGCGTCTTCCTGGAGTCTCGCGACGAGTTCAGCTGGCACCCCGGGATGATGCTGGACGACGCGACGCTGCAGGTGCCGTTCATGGCCGATCTCGTGACGATGGCCGATCCGACGTCGCGCTACTCGTTCCTCAACTACCTGAAGGACACCGGGCGGCTCTACCCGTTCTACATCCGGGAGAGCTTCTACCCGTTGCGCGCTGAGTACGACGCGTACTGCCGCTGGGCCGCCGACCGGGTGGACGGCGTGCGGTTCGGCCGCCACGTCGACCGCGCCGAGCACGACGGTGAGGCGTACGTGCTGACCGCGCGGCTGCGCGACGGCTCCACCGAGACGTACCGGGCGCGGCGCCTCGTCATCGGCACCGGCACCCGGCCGCACGTCCCGTCTGCCGTGGGCGGGCTGGACGGTCCCGTCATCCACTCGGCCGACTACCTGGGCCACAAGGCGCAGCTCCAGGCCGGGGGCTCCATCACGATCGTCGGCAGCGGCCAGAGTGCCGCAGAGATCTACCTCGACCTGCTCGAGGACATCGACTCGCGCGGCTACGAGCTGATCTGGGCGACACGGTCGCCGCGGTTCTTCCCGATGGAGTACACCAAGCTCACGCTCGAGCTGACCTCGCCGGAGTACACCCGGCACTTCCAGCAGCTCTCCTCAGCAGCGCGCGACGCCCTGCTGCAGGAGCAGAAGGGGTTGTACAAGGGCATCAGCCGCGACCTCGTCGACACCATCTTCGACACGCTGTACCGCAAGCGGGTGCACGGCGACGTGCCCACGCGCCTGCTGACCAGCACCGAGCTCGTGGGCGCCATGTGGGACCCCGCCGCAGGCCGGTACGACCTGGCGATGCGGCACATCGAGCTCGACGAGGCTCTCAGCATGCCGACCGAGGGGCTCGTCCTCGCGACGGGCTACCGGCCGCAGGTGCCGGCCTTCGTGTCCGGCGTGGCCGACCGCATCCGTTGGGACGAGGGCGGTCGCTACGCCGTCGCGGCCGGCTACTCCATCGACCACCACGACCAGGAGATCTTCGTGCAGAACGCCGAGGAACACACCCACGGCCTCATCGCGCCCGATCTGGGTATGGGCGCCTACCGCAACTCGATCATCATCCGCGGCCTGTGCGGACGCGACGTCTACCCGATCGAGGAGCGGATCGCGTTCCAGGAGTTCGGCGTGCCGGCCGACCTGGCCCGACGTCCTGCGGAGGTGACGGCATGAGCGAGCGCCAGCGAGCGAACCATGAGGTTGTCGTGCCGGCGCCTTCGTACTGTGCTTCTTCCAGGGAGGTGACGGCATGACTGCGGGCATCCTGCTGACCCGAGAGACCGGGATCGGCTGCATCACGATCGAGCCGGTCGACATCGATCGCGACGGCGAGCTGCTGCACACGTGGATCACACATCCCCGGTCGTCGTTCTGGGGCATGCAGGACGCCACCGTCCAGGACGTCTTCGAGGCGTATGCGGCGATCGGCGCCGACCGGCACCACGAGGCCTGGCTGGGCCGGGTGGACGGTGAGGCGGCATTCCTCGCCGAGACGTACGACCCCGAGCACAGCGAGCTGGCCGGCCGGTACGACTGGCGGCCCGGCGACATCGGGATGCACGTCCTGGTCGCGCCGGTCGACCGGCCGCGCAGCGGGTTCAGCTCGGCGGTCTTCCGCACGGTCATGGAGCTGTGCCTGGACGATCCGCGGCGTCACCGGGTCGTGGTCGAGCCGGACGTGCGCAACGAGCGCATCGCTGCGCTCAACGCGGCCGCCGGGTTCCGGGTCGTGGGGGAGGTGCGGCTGACGGACAAGCTCGCCGCGCTCAGCACCTGCACGCGGGAGGACTTCCGGGCCAGCCGGCTGTGCCGGGGACTCGGCGAGGAGGCCGCCCTGACCGAGCACCTGGCGCCCGAGCCGATGGGGGAGGCCCACCGGTTCCTGGTGGCCAAGGCGATCGGGGAGTTCGCGCACGAGCGGCTGCTCGACCCGCGACCCGTCGACGTCGACCACGAGATCGTGTCGCCCGACGGACGGGTCCGCTACCGCTTCCACGCCCACCGGTACGAGCTCGACCACTGGGTCGTCGGGCCCTGGTCGCTGGACCGGTTCGTGGACGACGAGCCCGCCGAGATCGACGCGCTGGCGTTCATCGCCGAGCACGCCGAGGTGCTGGGCATCCCCGCAACCCTGCTGCCGACCTACCTCGAGGAGGTCAGCAGCACGCTGGCCGGCGCCGCCTGGAAGCGCGTGCACAGCACGAGACCGGTCCGCGACCTCGTCGGCGCCGACTTCCAGGTCGTCGAGGCCGCGATGACCGAGGGGCATCCGGCCTTCGTCGCCAACAACGGACGCATCGGGTTCTCGGTACGCGAGCATGCCGCCTACGCCCCCGAGACGGGGCAGCGATTCGCCCTCGTGTGGGTGGCCGCCCGCCGCGAGCTGACCCGTCTCGCGGTCGGCGACGGCCTCACCGAGCACTCGCTGTACGCCGCTGAGCTCGATGCCGCGACCCGTCAGCGCTTCGACGAGACGCTGCGCGCCCGCGGTCTCGAGCCATCCGACTACCTGCGCATCCCGGTGCACCCGTGGCAGTGGGAGCATAAGATCGCCATCACCTTCGCGGCCGACGTGGGACGCCAGGATCTGGTGCTGCTGGGTCGGGGCGACGACGAGTACCAGGCACAGCAGTCGATCCGGACCTACTTCAACACGGGGCGCCGCGACCGCCACTACGTCAAGACCGCCCTGTCGATCCAGAACATGGGCTTCATGCGCGGACTGTCCCCGCGCTACATGGAGGCCACCCCGGCGATCAACGACTGGGTCGCGGGCATCGTCGCGGCCGATGAGGAGCTGCAGGCGACGGGCTTCGGCGTGCTGCGCGAGCGGGCGGCGATCGGCTACACCGGCGACGCCTACCACCGGCTCGGCACCTCGTCCGCCCACACCAAGATGCTCGCGGCGTTGTGGCGCGAGAGCCCGGAGTCGCAGCTCGCGGACGGCGAGCGGCTCGCGACGATGGCGTCGCTGCTGCACCGCGACGCAGCGGGCGCCTCGTACGCGGTCGCGCTGATCCGGGCGTCCGGCCTGGACCCCGCAGCGTGGGTCCGCAGCTACCTGCGGGCGTACCTGAGGCCCATCGTGCACTGCCTGCACCGCTACGAGCTGGTGTTCATGCCGCACGGCGAGAACCTCATCCTCGTGCTGGACGGGCACGTGCCGACCCGCGTGCTGATGAAGGACATCGGCGAGGAGATCGCCGTGATGGGCGACCTCCCGCTGCCCGAGGACATCGAGCGGGTCCGGGTCGAGGTGCCACAGGACGTCAAGGCGCTGTCCGTCCTGACGGACGTCTTCGACGGCTTCCTGCGCTTCCTCGCCGCGATCCTGGTCGAGGACGGCGTCATGGCGTCCGACGAGTTCTGGTCGCTCGTGGCCGGGACGATCGCCGATCACCAGGCGGACCATCCCGAGCTGGCTGACTCGTTCGCGCGCATCGACCTGTTCGCCGCCGAGTTCGCCCACTCGTGCCTCAACCGGCTGCAGCTGCGCGACACCCGCCAGATGGTCGACCTCGGCGACCAGGCCCAGTCGTTGCTGTTCGCCGGGACGCTGGCCAACCCCGTCGCCCCGGCCCCAGGGGATGCCTAGATCGTCAGCAGCACCTTGCCGGTGGCGCGGCGCTCGTCGAGGGTCAGCAGGGCGGCTGACGCCTCGGCAAGCGGGAACGTCGGCCCGACGACCGGGCGCAGGGCCCCGCTGGCCAGGTGGGGCTCGAGGGCGGCCCACTCCGTGGCGATGTGGCCGGGACGCTGCAGCACGTACGCGCCCCAGCCCACGCCGACGACGGACACGTTGTTGAGCAGCAGCCGGTTGACCTTGACGGTCGGGATCTCGCCGGCCGTGAAGCCGATCACGAGCAGGCGGCCGTCGTCCTTGAGGCAGCGCAGCGAGTCGGTGAAGCGGTCGCCGCCGACGGGATCGACGACGATGTCGACCTTGCCGCCGGCCAGCGTCGCCTCCTTGAAGCTGTCGGCCAGGACGAACTCGTCGGCCCCGGCCTCGAGCGCGACGGCCCCCTTCTCGGGGGTGGACGTCACGGCGACGACGCGACCGGCGCCGAAGGCCTTCGCGACCTGGATCGCAGCGGTGCCGATGCCACCGGCCGCCCCCTGGATCAGCACGGACTCGCCGGGCTCGAGCTTGCCACGTTCGACCAGCGCGAAGTAGGCCGTGCCGTAGTTGAAGATGATCGAGGCACCCTGCTCGTACGACACGTTGGCCGGCAGCTTGAAGGTCTCGGTGACGGGTGCGACGGCCTGCTCCGCGAACCCGCCGAGCAGGCACAGGGCCGCGACGCGGTCGCCCGCGACGAGGCCCGATCCCTCGGGAGCGCTCAGCACCTCACCGGCGATCTCTGCGCCCGGGGTGAACGGCAGATCCGGCTTCATCTGGTAGAGCCCGCGGCTCTGCAGCACCTCGGGGAACGCCACGCCGGCCGCGTGCACCCGGATCAGCACCTGGCCGTCGGCCGGGGCCGGATCGGGGACGTCGAGGAGCTCCACGGCGTCGGGTCCGTCGAGGGATGTGATCTGGATCGCTCTCATGGACCGACCATAGCGCACAGGTAAGCGCTTGCTCACCTGTTTGCGGCAGTGCCGTCCGCGGCCGCCCGCCCGCAAGGGACAATGGCGGTATGCGCCTGATCGATCTGCTGCCCAAGGGCGTGACGACCGATGAGGACGCCGTCTACGAAGCCGTCGCCGAATGGGTGGACTCCCGCGGCCTGACCATGTACCCCGCGCAGGACGAGGCGATCCTCGAGTGCGTCGCCGGCTCCAACGTCATCCTCGCCACCCCGACGGGCTCCGGCAAGAGCCTCGTGGCCACCGGCGCGATGGCCGCCGCGCTGGCCCGGGGCGAGTGCAGCGTCTACACCGCGCCGATCAAGGCGCTCGTCAGCGAGAAGTTCTTCGACCTGTGCGAGATCTTCGGCGCCGAGAACGTCGGGATGGTGACCGGCGACGCCGCGGTCAACGCCGACGCCCCGATCATCGCGGCCACGGCCGAGATCCTCGCCAACATGGCCCTGCGCGAGGGCGCCGAGGCCGACATCGGTCTCGTCGTGATGGACGAGTTCCACTTCTACGCCGACCCCGACCGCGGCTGGGCCTGGCAGGTGCCGCTGATCGAGCTGCCGAAGGCGCAGTTCCTGCTGATGTCGGCAACGCTCGGTGACACCACGAAGCTCGAGGCCGACCTGGAGCGGCGGACGGGCCGCGAGACGACGGTCGTGTCGTCCACCGAGCGTCCCGTGCCGCTGGTCAGCGAGTACGTCTCGACGCCCGTGCAGGAGACGCTCGAGCAGCTCATCGAGACGGGCCAGACGCCCGTCTACGTCGTGCACTTCACGCAGGTGTCGGCCCTCGAGCGGGCGCAGGCGCTGACCAGCATCAAGGTCGCGACCCGCGAGGAGCGCGACATCATCGCCGACGCGCTGGGCGACTTCCGGTTCTCCTCGGCGTTCGGCAAGACGCTGTCGCGGCTCATCCGCATGGGCGTCGGCGTCCACCACGCGGGGATGCTCCCGCGCTACCGCCGCCTGGTCGAGACGCTGACCCAGCAGGGGCTGCTCAAGGTCGTCTGCGGCACCGACACCCTCGGCGTCGGCATCAACGTCCCCATTCGCACGGTGCTGTTCAGCGGCCTGTCGAAGTACGACGGCGTCCGCCAGCGGCAGCTGCAGGTGCGCGAGTTCCAGCAGATCGCCGGCCGCGCGGGCCGGGCCGGCTACGACACCATCGGGCACGTCGTCGTCGAGGCGCCCGAGCACGAGATCGAGAACGCCCGCCTGGTCCGCAAGGCCGGCGACGACCCCAAGAAGCTCAAGCGCATCAACCGCAAGAAGCCGCAGGAGGGCTTCGTCTCGTGGGGCCAGGGCACGTTCGAGAAGCTCTCGACCGGCACGCCGGAGCCGCTCGTGTCGCGCATGAAGGTCAGCCACGCGATGGTGCTCGACGTCATCTCGCGGCCCGGCGACGCGCGGGCGTCCCTCGAGCGGCTGCTGCGCGAGAGCGGCGAGACCGAGGAGTCGCAGGACCGGATGCTGGCCCAGGTCGACGAGATCATCGAGGCGCTCCTGGCCGGCGAGGTGGTCGAGCGCATCGACCCGCCCGATGACGAGGGCCGGACGTTGCAGCTGACGATCGACCTGCAGGCCAACTTCGCCCTCAACCAGCCGCTGTCACCGTTCGCCGTGGCGGCGCTCGACCTGCTCGACCGCGAGTCGCCCACGTACGCGCTCGACGTCGTGTCGGTCATCGAGGCGACCCTCGACGATCCGCGCCCGATCATCAACGCCCAGCGCCACCGGGCCCGCGGCGAGGCCATCAACGAGATGAAGATTGACGGCATCGAGTACGACGAGCGGATGGAGCTCCTCGAGGAGATCACGCACCCCAAGCCGCTCGAGGACATGCTGAACGCGGCGTACGAGACCTACCGCGGCGGGCATCCGTGGGTCGCCGACCACGAGCTGCGGCCCAAGTCGGTCGTCCGCGAGATGTGGGAGCGGGCCATGACGTTCTCCGAGCTCATCGGGGACTACCAGCTGGCCCGGTCCGAGGGGCTGGTCCTGCGCTACCTGTCCGACGTCTACAAGACGCTCGGCCGTACGGTCCCGGTGTCGGTGCGCAACGAGGAGCTCGAGGACCTGACCGAGTGGCTCGGTGAGCTCGTGCGGCAGACCGACTC
>JAOPWZ010000002.1 GCA_025965435.1 Aeromicrobium sp. | reverse complement strand
CCGAGGTCGTGGTTGATGTTCGACGTCACGGCCTGCGTCTTGGAGATCTTCTTGGACTCAAGACGCTCACGCTCGAGCATGTTCTTGAAGTCCATGTTGCCGCCGACATTGAGCTGGTACGTGCGATCGAGCACGACACCACGGTCCTGGAACAGCTTGGCCATGACGCGGTGCGTGATGGTCGCGCCGACCTGGCTCTTGATGTCGTCGCCGATGATCGGGACGCCGGCGTCCTCGAACTTCTTGGCCCAGTCGGGGTCCGAGGCGATGAACACGGGCAGGGCGTTGACGAACGCGACCTTCGCGTCGATGGCGCACTGCGCGTAGAACTTGTCGGCCTCTTCCGAGCCCACGGGCAGGTAGGAGACGAGAACGTCAGCCTTCGTGTCCTTGAGCACCTGGACGATGTCGACGGCCGGGGCGTCCGACTCCTCGATGGTCTCTCGGTAGTACTTGCCGAGGCCGTCGAGCGTGTTGCCCTTCTGGACGATGATGCCCGTGGGGGCGACGTCCGCGATCTTGATCGTGTTGTTCTCGCTGGCCTGCGTCGCCTCGGCGAGGTCGAAGCCGACCTTCTTGGCGTCGACGTCGAATGCCGCGACGAACTCGATGTCGTTGACGTGGTACTGGCCGAACTTGACGTGCATGAGTCCGGGGACGTTGCCGTCGGGGTCAGCGTCCTTGTAGTACTCGACGCCCTGGATCAGGGATGTGGCGCAGTTGCCCACACCGACAATTGCTACGCGTACCGAACCCATGGGTTCTCCTTCGTTGTGGTGACGTGTCACTCTGTGGTGGCTTTTTCGGTGGTGGTGGTCTCGGGGACGGGAGCGTCGGGATAGCCACCCGAACGCTCGCGGTCGATCAGCTCGGTCAGCCATTTCACTTCTCGCTCGACTGACTCCAAGCCGTGTCGCTGGAGCTCCAAGGTGTAGGAGTCGACGCGATCGCGCTTGCGCTGCCCGGCCTTTCGTACGTTCTCGAGCCGCTCCTCCAAGCGGCTCCGGCGTCCCTCGAGGATGCGAACCCTCGAGGCGGCGTCGGTGCGCGCAAAGAACGCGAACCGGACGCCGAATGTCTCGTCGTCCCACGTCGACGGACCGGAGTCCTCGAGCGCCTGGGCGAAGTACTCCTTGCCCTCGGCCGTGAGCTTGTAGACGATGCGGGCACGCCGGCCCCGACCCTCGGGATCGATGGTCTCGTCGGCCACGATGTAGCCGGACTTGCCGAGAGCCTTCAGGGCGGGATAGAGCGTGCCGTAGGACAGGATGCGACCCCAGCCCAGCAAGGCGTTGACCTGCTTGCGCAGCTCGTAGCCGTGCATCGGGGCATCGTGGAGCAGTCCGAGAACTGCCACCTCGAGTGCCGCGCCGCGTCGTGTCATCGTCCGTCCAGACATGTGTGCCGTTGTTGTTATATCGAGACGATACATCGCTTCGGCATGGGTGGGAACCACCCGCGCCGTGACGGACGACACCGAACCCCCGGGCGATTACCCAGGTCTCAGGTACGTTCGGCACACTTGACCGACGGCGGATCCGCTCCACGGGTCCCGTATGGAGGTAGACAGAGCCTTGGCAGCACAGCGAAAGCGCGCAGCGAGCACGAAGCGCGCAGCGACGACGAAGCGAGCCACGACGACCCGGTCGACCGCGAAGAAGGGCAAGACCGCCGGCGGCTTCGCCGCATTCGGTCGCAGGATCGGCGGAGGTGGCCCGTGGTGGGCCAAGGCGGCCCGGTGGTTCACCTTCGTGTTCGTCGTCGGCATCCTTACCTCGGCCCTGTCGTTCTTCATCCTGTACCGGGCGATCGAGATCCCCGATGCCAACGCCGACTTCCAGACCCAGACGACACAGGTCTACTACTCCGACGGCAAGCACAAGATCGGCGAGTTCGCGATGCAGGACCGCGAGAACGTCTCGATCGACGAGATCCCGGCCTCGATGCAGGCCGCCGCGATCGCTGCCGAAGACCGCACGTTCTACACGAACCGCGGCATCGACATCAAGGGCATCGTCCGCGCAGCGCGCGACAACACGACCAGCGGCGAGATCCAGGGCGGCGGATCGACCATCACGCAGCAGTACGTCAAGATCCTCTACCTGACGCAGGAGCGGTCGTACTCGCGCAAGATCAAGGAGGCCATCCTCTCGATCAAGATCCACAACCAGCTCAGCAAGAAGGAGATCCTCGAGGGCTACCTCAACACGATCTACTTCGGCAACGGCGCCTACGGCATCCAGGTCGCGTCGCAGAACTACTTCGGCAAGTCGGCCTCCGAGCTCAACTACGCGCAGTCGGCCCTGCTCGCCACGATCATCAACAGCCCCAGCCTGTACGACCCGTACGCCGAGGGCGCCGCGGAACGCATCCAGCCCCGCTTCAACTACGTGCTCAAGGGCATGGTCGACTCCAAGGCGATCACGGCCGACGAGGCTGCGAAGTTCTCCGACAGGCTGCCGGACGTCAAGGACAAGAAGGACCTCAACCGCTTCGGCGGCACCAAGGGATACCTGCTCAGCGTCGTCAAGGAGCAGATGGGCAAGCTCGAGTTCAGCCCGTCGCAGATCGAGGGCGGCGGTCTGCGGATCGTCACGACCTTCGACTACGAGGACCAGAAGGACGCCGTCGAGGCGGTCAAGACCTTCAAGCCGTCCGGCGCGCCCGAGCTGCACCCGGCCCTTGCCTCGGTCCAGCCGGGCACGGGCGCGGTCCGCTCCCTGTACGGCGGCTCGGACTTCCTCAAGGTCGAGAACAACTGGGCGACGCTGCCCACCCAGCCGGGCTCGACGTTCAAGGTCTTCGCGATCATCGCGGCCCTCGAGGACGGGTACAGCCTCACGACGACGCTCAACGGCAACTCGCCGCTCATGAAGGACGGGAAGCAGATCACCGAGAACCAGGGCGAGGGCGGCGGCGGGTCGTTCGGCAGCGTCCCGTTGTCGGTGGCGGCGCAGAAGTCGATCAACACCGCGTTCGTCGACCTGACGATCCAGATGTCCGGCGGCATGGACAGCGACTGGGCCGTGGGCGCGCAGAAGGTGCTCGACGCTGCCAACGACGCCGGCATCCCCAAGACGCTGACCGACAGCTGGACCAAGGTCGCGAACGTCTCGCTGGGCACCAACCCCGTGCCGCCGGTCGACATGGCCAACGCCTACGCGACGATCGCCGCCGGTGGCAAGCGCGCCGACTGGTACGTCGTGGACTCGGTCCAGGACTACCAGGGCAACACCCTGCACAAGCACGAGGTCACGACGAAGCAGACGATCCCCAAGGACGTCGCAGCCGACACCGTCGCCGCGCTGCAGGGTGTCGTTCGTGCCGGCACCGGCACCGCCGCCCGCACGGTCTGCACGACGGCAGGCAAGACCGGCACCGCGACCGCCGGCGAGGATGACGACCAGCACGTGTCGTCGTCGTGGTTCACCGGCATGACACCCAAGCTGGCGACCGCCGTCATGTACAACCGCGGGGTCGGCAACGAGGACCTCGAGGGCTACATGCAGCCCTTCTACGGCGGGACGATCCCCGCCCGGACGTTCAAGGCGTACATGGACAAGGCGCTCGACCCGTCGCAGTGCGGCACCTTCCCGCCGCCGGCCAACATCAGGAGCAAGAAGGGCACGGTCTACATCGCGCCCAAGCCAAAGCCGAAGCCGAAGCCCAAGCCGGAGAAGACCAAGGAGGCGAAGCCGGCTCCGACCACACCGGCCCCGACGAC
>JAOPWZ010000127.1 GCA_025965435.1 Aeromicrobium sp. | reverse complement strand
TGAACAGGGTCTGGTCACCGCGCATGACGTCGAGCAGCAAGCGCTCGTACGCCTCGAGGGGGACGTCGTCCGGGTCCTCGGCTGCGAGGTCGAGGTGGAGTGCCGCGCTGATCAGCTCCATCGTCGGACCGGGTCGCTTGGTGTGCAGGTCGACCGTCATCTTGGGGCTGTCGGTCAGCTCGAGCACGAGCTCGTTGGGTCCGTAGGCGTCGTCGCCGAACCGGCCCATCGGCGGCGTGCGGAACGTCAGGGTCACGGTACGTCTCGTCGCCCCGAGCGCCTTGCCCGTGCGCAGGTAGAACGGCACACCCTGCCAGCGTTCGGTGTCGACGAACACCTCGAGCGCCACGAAGGTCTCGACCTCGGAGTCGTCGGCGACGTCGTCCTCGTCACGGTAGCCCTCGTACTGGCCGAACACGACCCGAGCGGGATCGAGCGGCCGCATCGCGGCGAAGACCTTGGACTTCTCGTTGCGCAGGGCCAGCGCGTCCAGGCGCACCGGCGGCTCCATCGCCACGAAGCCGAGCACCTGGCACAGGTGCGTCGAGATCATGTCGCGGAAGCATCCGGTCGACTCGTAGAAGCTGCCCCGACCCTCGGCGGTCAGCTCCTCGGGGACGTCGATCTGCACCGAGACGATGTTGTTGCGGTTCCACGCCGGCTCAATCAGGCCGTTCGCGAAGCGCAGGGCGAGGATGTTCTGCACCGCCTCCTTGCCGAGGAAGTGGTCGATGCGGAACACCTGGTCCTCGGTCACGACGTCCTTGAGCGTCGCATCGAGCTCGCGGGCTGTCTTCAGGTCGGTGCCGAAGGGCTTCTCGACCACCAGCCGTGCGTCATCGGCCAGTCCCTCACGTCCCAGCATGCCGATCATGGGCTTCATCGCGGCCGGGGGCACCGAGAGGTAGATGAGCTTCCGGGCGTCCTCGCCGAGATCGGCGAGCGCCTTCTCGACGGCCGTCGCCAGGTCCTTGCCGTCGTCGGCGTCCGAGACCTGGAAGGTCAGCCGGCCGAGCAGGTCGTCCGCGATGTCGTCGTCGACGTCGTCGACGAACTCGGCGAGCGCCTCGCGGATCGTGCCGCGGAACTCCTCGTCGGATCCGCGCGCATGCCGGCCGGAGCCGATGATGGCGTACTCCTCGGGCAGCCGGGAGGCGGCTGCGAGGTGGTAGAGCCCCGGGAAGAGCTTGCGCCGGGCGAGATCACCCGTGGCTCCGAAGAGGACGAAGACGTGCGGGGCGGGGGTTTCAGGTTCTTGGGCCACCCACAAAGCCTAGGCAGGTCGCTCCGGCGCGCAACGCGAGAAGCGGCCGCCCGTCACTCGCCGTCGGGCTCGTTGTCCAGCGAGATCCAGTCGGACGCCTTCTGCGACGACTTCTTGCCGTTCTTGGTCACCTCGAGCGTGCCGTCGTACGCCAGCACCGCGTACGAGGTGTCGCCGTCCTTGGCCACGAAGGCATCGAGGCTGGACTCGTACCGGCCCTTGAGGTCGACCACGGCACCACCGTCGGGCTTCGTCACGACGCGGAAGTCCGAGCCCGAGCTGTCGCGGCCGCAGATCGACGTCTTCGCGCCCGACGTGGTCGTCTTGTAGAGGATCACGGGATACGACCCGCCGCACGCGAGCCCGAGACCGGAGGTCTGCTGTTCAGGCACCGTCACCGGGACCGCCACGCCGCAGTCGGGGAGCAGGCTGTCCTGCTCCACGCCCTCCTCGTTGAACACCGTGTCGGGGCCCTCGCAGGACGCCGTGGTCGTGGGCTCAGGGGTGGGGGCCGGCGTCGTGGAGGAGGCGGTCGGCGTGGGCGTCGGGGACGTCGGCGCCGTCGTGGTCGCCCGTGACGGCGTCGCGAGCGGCTCCGCCTCGTCGTCGCCGCCGAGCTGCCACCAGGCGAGCGCGATGGCGCCGACCACGAGAAGGACGACGACGATCAGGACGGACCTGTTCCGCGGGGTGGCGGACTCACTCACGATGCTGCCTTCCGGTGGACTTCGATCGACCCTAACAAGGCCGTCCCACTGCTACTCCCGGTAGTGGGCCGGACGCTATGAATTCGTTGCATCAATTGGCGACATCAATCGATGCGATGAAATACGAGGCGCGCGAGCCGTCGCGGGTCTTCGTGGCACGGCGCGGTGTGCACGAGCTGACCGCGCTGATCCTGACGGCCGAGCAGGTGCGCGACCCCGTCGGCAACTGATCCCGAAGAAGTCTGAGTCGAAGCCCGTCCCGTGCAACCACTCACCGACCAATCGACCTCGCGTTGTGCAGCCAGCGGACCGATATCACATGGCCGCCCGCCTCAAGTTCGTGGCCGGGCTGGCCGATGTATCGCCTATGACGCGGGTGGTTCTGCCAGTACTGACAATGGTCGAGGTATGCGCCGGACAACCGGACACCACTGTCCCCGTGCGCCGGTAGCCCGCCGTGTCCCTACGCGTCCTTCTCGCTGAGGACAATGTCATCAACCAGAGGGTTGCCCAGCTCATGCTGGTTGAGCTCGGTCATGACGTCGACACCGTCTCGAGCGGGATCGAGGTCCTCAGTGCCGTCCATCGGGTCGCGTACGACATCGTGCTGATCGACATTCACGCGCCACTGCTCGACGGACTACGTTTGACTGCGCGAATCAGAGCCGGACTCTCGGAGCATCTCCAACCACGGGTCGTGGCGGTCTCTGCCAGCGAGCGCGACGAGGACCGGCTGACATCCATTCGGGCTGGCATGGACGCCTACCTCTCCAAACCACTCAGGTTGCATCAGCTCGACCTCCTCTTGACCGAACTAGTCTCAACCCCAGCGAATCCAGGCGCGGACCGGGCCGGCAGCCCTGATCCCGCGAACGCAAGAACTGAGGCCATATGGGAGCGGCTGGTCGACGCCGCCGGGCAGGATCTGACTGAGGATGCGTTGTTCTTCGCTGAGCTACTTCGTTCGCTGGCGGCCCGCGCGCCCCAAATGCTCGACGACCTCGAGACCGCCGTCCGGAGGCATGACCTCGACGCGGTGGCCTTCGATGCACACCGCATGAAGGGCTCAGTGTCCAACCTCGGCGGAACTGAACTGGCTGGACAACTTCACGAGATCGAACGGCAAGCCCGTCTAGGCGGCCCACTCGATCAGAATGCAATGAGCCGGACGCGAGACGAACTGAACCATCTCAGAATCTCGCTCCGCGCAGTAGCGGATGACCTCGAGAGGCAAACGCGGTACCGTCGCGTCGACGAAGGCCAGGGTGCGTTCGGGTCCCCGGGGATTCTTCCTACCGCGTGACACCGCGGCGGGATCCGTCAGACACATGGATGCGCTGTCCAGGTTCGGGGGGATCCTCGGATCAAGCTCGAGGACCTAGAGTCCGCTCTCGAACATCCCCGCCGGCAATGAAGGCGAGAGGAACCCTGGCGTGCAATTCGACGGTGAGCCAACTGCCCGCGAGGCACAGCAGGTCTCAAGGCCCTACGCGGTACCCGCTGACCCGTCATCGTCGGTCCATGTGGCAAACCGTCGCTGTACTCAACCTCGTCATCGCGGTGTGTTGAGCGGGGATTGCGGGCTTGATCCTGCGCGGGCTGATCATCACCCGTCAGGCCACCTTAGAGCCCCACTACCTCGCTGGCCGCGATCAGGGCGAGCTTGAGCTCGGCGCTGTCCAGCGGTTTGGCCAGGTAGCCGTCGACTCCGGCCGACATGCCGGCTAGGGCGTGATGGTGGTCGGCGAGCGCGGTGAGCATGACGACGTAGCAGTACCGTTCGCCGTCACGGATCCGGCGCACGAACTCGGGCCCGTCCATCCCCGGCATCATCCAGTCCGTGATGACAACCTCGGGCGCATGGGCGACGAACGCGTCCCACGCCGCGACGCCGTCGGTCATCGCCAGGCACTCGTGGCCCAGGCGCTCGACCGCCCGTCGCAGCAGCAGCAGCGAAATCGGGTCGTCCTCGGCGATCAAGACCTTCACGGTCCGGCGGCCAGCTCACGAGTCAGGGAGGCGACGGCGCGCTCGACCTGTTCGGGCAGGCGGCAGACCAAGGGGCGTGCGGCATCCGCGTGCCCGTCGAGGGCGATCCGCTCGATCCGGCCGGCGAGGTCCGCGACATCCGCTGCCCCGACGTTGGCCGCGCTGCCCCTGATCCGGTGCGCGACCCGACGCAGCGCATCGGCGTCCCCGGACTCAAGCGCGGCCTGGCACTCGGCGACCTGGCCCTCGCTCTCGCTACACCACAGCTCGACGATCTCGGTGACCGCGTCATCGCCGACCAGATCGCGTAGTCGTGCGAGTGCGGTTGGCAGAGCGGTCGTGGTGGGCGCAGGTTGGTGGCCATGCACCCAGTCGGCGAGAACGCGGTCGAGCTCTTCGAGCCGCAGAGGTTTGGTGAGGTAGTCGTCCATCCCGGCGGCCAGGCACAGCTCCCGGTCGCCGCGCATCGCGCTCGCGGTCATCGCGATGATCGGCGTCCGTGGCCGGTCGCCCTCCGCCAGGCGGATCGCCCGTGTCGCGTCGTATCCGTCCATCACCGGCATCTGGCAATCCATGAAGATCGCGGCGTAGGTGCCTGCCTGCGCCATCGCCACCGCGGCCGACCCGTCCGGGGCGATGTCGACCTCGACCCCGCGTCGGCGCAGAGTGATGGTCGCCACGGCCTGGTTGACCTCGTTGTCCTCGGCGACCAGTACCCGCGGAACGCCGCTCGCGGGGACGTCCGGCTCGCCGGAGAGCGCGGCCGTGAAGTGCGCGGACTCGTCCGCGACGGCGCTGCCCATGATCTTCGCGATGGCGTCGAAGAGGAGCGACTGCCGAACCGGCTTGGTCAGGAAGGTGCTGATGCCGACGCGGCGTCCCGCTTCCGCCTGGCCACCCGACGACGTCAGGAGAATCATCGGCAGGCCGGCGAGCTCGGAGTCGGCGCTGATCATGCGCGCGAGCTCGAGACCGTCTATTCCAGGCATGTTGAAGTCGAGCAGGACGAGCTCGTGTGGCTTGCCGAGCCTGACACCCGCGCGCAATCGCCGCAACGCGGACGGGGCGTCCTCGGCGGTCTCGAGATGCATCTGCCACGATCGCAGCTGGTACTCGAGGATCTCGCGGTTCGTCGCATTGTCGTCGACGACGAGGACACTCACGCCCGCCAGGTCGAGCAGCGGCTCGCACGCGACGTGGGATGCGACACTGACGACGCCGACCGTGAACCAGAAGGTGCTGCCGGACCCCGGCAGCGAGGACGCGCCGATGTCGCCGCCCATCCGCTCGGCGAGGCGTTGCGAGATGGCCAGACCGAGGCCGCTGCCGCCGAAGCGCCGCGTGGTCGAGCTGTCGGCCTGGGTGAACGACTCAAAAAGCCGGGGCAGATCATCCGGGTCGATGCCGATGCCGGTGTCCCGGACCTCGAAGCGTACCTGCGTGTCACCCGAGGGGTCGATCTCGGCGCGCGCAGTCACGACGATCTCGCCGGCCGCGGTGAACTTGACGGCGTTGCCGACTAGATTCGTCAGCACCTGACGGATGCGGGTGGGATCCCCCTTGACGCTGCGCGGCAGGTCCGGATCCACGTCGAGCGCGATCTCGAGGCCCTTGCCGTGGGCGGCTGTCGCGAATTGCTCGCCCACTGCCTCGACGACCTCGCGGATGTCGAACGCGACGATGTCCAGGTCGATTCGACCAGCCTCGATCTTCGAGAAGTCGAGGATGTCGTTGATGATCGTCAGCAGTCCCTCCCCCGACGACTGGATCGTCGCCGCGAAGACCTGCTGCTCATCGTCGAGATCCGTCCCGGCGAGGACGTTCGTCATGCCGAGGACGCCGTTGAGCGGCGTCCGGATCTCGTGACTCATCATCGCCAGGAACTCGGACTTCTGGCGCGATGCCTCGAGCGCCGCGTCACGGGCGATCTCGAGCTTCATCGACATGGCGCGCAACTCGGTCACGTCGTGGGCGGCGGTGAAGACCAGGCCGGCGTCCACATCGGGGCGGGACTTCCACGACAAGGAGCGGTAGGAGCCGTCCTTGCAGCGGTAACGGTTCTCGAATTGGAGGGTCTCGGCGCCGTCGTTGAGCCGGGCCAGCTCGACGAGGGTGGCCTCCACGTCGTCAGGGTGGACGAAGTCGATGAACGGGGTCTCCTGCAGCTCCTGCAGCGACCAGCCCAGAGTCTCGTTCCAGCCGGGGTTCAGACGCCGGAAGCGCCCGTCGAGCCCGGCCACGCCGAGCAGGCCGATCGAGAGGGTGAAGAAGCCGTCGAGCTCCGCGCGAACCGCCATGGCCTCGGCGGTCGCGGCGCGCTCGCGTTCGGCGAGCCGGACCTGCGCGCGCCGGAGCAGGTCGCTGCGCACCAGCAGTGTCGCGGTGACGAAGGCGACGCCGATCGCCAGGATCAGCCGCGGAACTATCGCTGCCTCGCCGAGGATGAACCGCACCTGCACCGCGACCAGTACCAGGAGGGTAAGGGCGGGCAGGACGCCGCCGAGGCGAACCTGGGCCGGTGGGGATTCCGGGGCCTTGGGGGCGGCGCAGGCGCCGCCGGCGAGTGCGATCAACCCGAGGGTCCAGAACAGGTCGATGGGGCCGGCACCTGCTACATAGTCGCCGGCGAGGAGCGCGGGACACCACAGGATGAAGGCGAGAGCCTCGAGGAGGACGCCCGCCACAAGAGCGACGGCCGCCGGGTTGCGCCTGAGGCGGATGGCGCCGGTGGAGACCGACTGTATGACGGCCATCGCCGCCGAGACGTAGAAGACCGGATAAGCGAGGACCGCGGCGATGTTGGCTGTGTCGAGGGATGAGCGGTTGATGTCGTCCCAGAGCAGCGCGGTGACGAGCGCGCAGACGGCGACGACGAGCGGCACGATCTCTATGCGCGACATCGTGCGGTCGCGCGACGCGTTCAGAGAGACCTCATAGAACGCCATGCCGGCGCAGATCGCGAACACGTACCACCCGAGGTCGGCGACGTTCGGCGACGACGGTGCCGGGATGAAGGCGTAGAGCGTCCACAGCGCCTGGCCCAGCGTCCACGACGTCGTCGCGATCAGGAGCAGCGTCCACAAGCGCCGTGCGCCGACCGGGGTTCGCCGCCGGCCGGCGGCGAACGCCAAGACCGAGGCGGACCCCGCCAGCAGCCAACCGGCATTGCCGACATGGGTCCGGGAGTCACCGTCCAGAAGGAACGAGGCGATGGTCGCCACAAGCGCGGCGACGCACAGGACGAAGACGATCGCCGTCGACACGGAGCGCTGTGGGGAAACTGGGGACATGGCCAAGCTTTCGTTGGATGCGGGCGATGGCGGGGGATCCACCGGGCCGGGCGCGCCGTTGGGTGCCTCCCGCCTGGTTTCCGCTTGCGACGACTCCGGCACTGATTCGTGGCCGACACCCTTCTCATCGGTGAGTTCGGCACGTGGCTTGAGCGCCCACCGTCGGCGGGGCTCTCTCCTAGGCCCGAGGTGAATCGCACTGGGTCTGATGGAGACTCTGGCTATTGGCTTCCTACCAAGGGCTCGTCGATCAGCTTCGTCGCGTAGAGCGCCTGCTCGAACTCTGTCGGCGGAACGTCACTGAGGTAGCTGTGCCGGCGCTCGTGGTTGTACCAGTGGACCCAGCTGAGGGTCGCCAGTTCGACGTCTTCGACGGTCTTCCAAGGTCTGCCCGCGCGGGCGGGGCCCCGGATCAGTCCGGCCTTGTAGTAGCCGTTGACGGTCTCGGCCAGAGCGTCGTCACGGCTGTCGCCGACGGTCCCGATCGAGGGGACGGCGCCGATCTCGGCGAGTCGTTCGCCGCAGGGGACAGAGGTGAAGTACGAAGAGGGGTACGTTTCCGCAGGTCAGACCGCCCGGCTCACTCCCACTCGATGGTTCCCGGGGGCTTGCTGGTGATGTCGAGGACGACGCGGTTGACCTCGTCGACCTCGTTGGTGATCCGGGTCGAGATGCGCTCGAGCACGTCGTACGGCAGGCGGCTCCAGTCGGCCGTCATCGCGTCCTCGCTCGACACCGGCCGCAGCACGATGGGGTGTCCGTACGTGCGGCCGTCGCCCTGGACGCCGACCGACCGGACATCGGCCAGCAGGACGACCGGGAACTGCCAGATCTCGCCGTCCAGGCCTGCGGCCGTCGTCTCCTCGCGCACGATCGCGTCGGCCCTGCGCAGGATGTCGAGGCGCTCCTCGTCGACGGCGCCGACGATCCGGATCGCGAGGCCCGGGCCGGGGAACGGGTGACGCCCGACGATCGCCTCGGGGATGCCGAGCTGACGACCGACGTCGCGGACCTCGTCCTTGAAAAGGGTCCGCAGCGGCTCGATCAGGCTGAACACCAAATCGTCCGGCAGACCACCCACGTTGTGGTGGCTCTTGATGTTGGAGGCACCCGCTCCCCCGCCGGACTCGACGACGTCGGGGTACAGGGTGCCCTGCACCAGGAACTTGACGGGCGGGCCGGGCGTGGCCAGCACCTCGCGCTCCGCGGCCTCGAACACGCGGATGAACTCGCGGCCGATGATCTTGCGCTTCTCCTCGGGGTCGGAGACGCCTTCGAGGAAGCCGAGGAACTGCTTCTTGGCGTCGACGACCTTGAGGTCGACGCCCGTGGCCTCGACGTAGTCCTTCTCGACCTGCTCGGCCTCGCCGTGGCGCAGCAGGCCGTGGTCGACGAACACCGCGGTCAGCTGGTCGCCGATCGCGCGCTGCACCAGCGCGGTCGAGACGGCCGAGTCGACCCCGCCGGACAGGGCGGAGATGAC
>JAOPWZ010000110.1 GCA_025965435.1 Aeromicrobium sp. | reverse complement strand
GACTCATTCTGCAGACCGTCGCGGGGGCCGACCTCGTAGATCGTCACCGCCTCGGGCAGCGCGGGGTCGCGGACGACCATGGGTCGGGTCATCAGATGTCTCCTCGAGTGGTGCAAACCGCGCCGTGAGTGGTGCAAGTTCGGGCAACACGCCGTCTCGAAAACCCCGAATTGCACCACTCGCGGTCAAGGGGGCGGGGGCGGGTCATGTGGGGTCCACGGTGAAGAGGAGGTGCTTGATCGGCACCTGGTCGCCGGCGGCGGCCCCGACGTGGGACACGATGCCGTCGTAGGGGGCGGTCAGGGCCAGCTCCATCTTCATGGCCTCGACGACGCCGAGCTGCGGGCCCAGCGTCACCGCTTCACCGGCCGCGACGTCGACCCGCAGGACGGTGCCGGGCATGGGTGACACCAGGTCGGCGTCCGTCGCGGCGCCGGCGCGGTGCCCGCCCCGCATCGGATCGGGTGTCTCGAACATCCAGGTCTGGCCCTGCCACGCGACCGTGATGCGGTCGTGGTCGATGATCGCGATCCCTTCGGCGTCGTCGATCTCGTCGTCGCTCAGGGCAGACGTCCACAGCCGGTCCGTCTCGTCGACCAGCGCGATGCGGGTCGGCGCCGGGTCGCCCCCCGATCGCCAGCCGTCGAGCCGCCCGAACGGGTCGTCGCTGCCGGACAGCTCGTGACGGGCCCACAGCCGTGCGGCGGCCAGAGCGGACTCCTCCGGCACGGCGGGGGCGGTCAGCAGGTCCGCCGACGCGTCGCTGTCGAGCCACGCGGTGTGCATGTCGCCGGCGGCGAATGCCTCGCTCGCGACGAGCCGGCGGACGAAGCCCAGGTTGGTCGTCACCCCGAACACGCCGGTGTCGTCCAGGGCGGCGACCATGCGCCGGCGGGCGTCCTCGCGGTCCGTGCCGGCCACGACGATCTTGCCGAGCATCGGGTCGTACGCCGTCGACACCTCGGCGTCGCCCTCCAGATCGGACTCGACCCGCGCATCGAGCGGCCACGCGACGTCGAGCACGTGCCCCGCCTGCGGCAGGAAGCCGGCGTACGGGTCCTCGGCGTAGACCCGCACCTCCATGGCGTGACCGGTGGCGGTGATCTCGTCCTGCCCCAGTGGCAGCGGCTCTCCCGCCGCGACGAGCAGCTGCCACTGCACGAGGTCGAGCCCGGTGATCACCTCGGTGACGGGGTGCTCGACCTGCAGCCGCGTGTTCATCTCCAGGAAGTACGCCTGCCCGTCCGCGACGAGGAACTCCACCGTGCCGGCGCCGGTGTAGCCGACCTCGCGGCACAACGCGACCGACGAGTCGTGCAAGGTTCGCCGCAGATCGTCGGTGAGCCCGAACGCAGGCGCCTCCTCGACGACCTTCTGGTGCCGGCGCTGCACCGAGCAGTCGCGCTCGAAGAGATGGACGACGTTTCCGGCGGTGTCGCCGAAGACCTGCACCTCGACGTGCCGCCCGGCCTCGACGTACTTCTCGACCAGCAGGGTGTCGTCCCCGAACGCCGACGCCGCCTCACGCCCGGCGGCGTCGATCGCCGCTGCGAGGGCCGACGGCTCCCGCACGATCCGCATGCCCTTGCCACCGCCACCCGCCGCGGCCTTGACCAGGACGGGGTAGGCGTCGACAGGCACGGCCTCGGCCGAGAACTGCGGCATGACCGGCACGCCGGCCTTCTCCGCGATGGCACGGGCACGGTCCTTGCGTCCCATCGCGTCCATCACGTCGGCGGTCGGGCCGATGAACACCAGCCCCGCCTCCGCGACAGCCCGAGCGAACTCGGCCCGTTCGGACAGGAAGCCGTAGCCGGGGTGGACAGCCTCGGCGCCCGACTCCGCAGCCGCGGCGAGCAGACGCTCGATCGACAGGTACGACTCCGCAGCGGCCGTCGGTCCCAGGTGCACGGCGTCATCGGCGAGCCGGACGTACGGAGCGTCCGCATCGGCGTCGGAGTACACCGCGATGCTGCGCAGACCCGCCTCGCGGCAGGCGAGGATCACCCGCCGGGCGATCTCGCCACGGTTGGCCACCAGAACAGAGGAGAAGGTCATGCGGTCACCCTCCTGGGAAGAAGCACGGTAGGACGGCGCCCGGACGACGGGTCTGAAGTTCCCTCGCTGCGCTCGGTCATGTCACATCCTGAAGAGCCCGAAGCGGGGCTCGGGCACGGGGACGCCGGAGGCGACCTGCAGCCCCATCGCGAGGACGCGGCGGGTGTCCACGGGGTCGATGATGCCGTCGTCCCAGAGCCGGGCGGACGAGTAGTAGGCGGATCCCTGGTCGTCGAACTGCTGACGCAGCGGCGCGCGGAAGTCGGCCTCGTCCTGGGCCGACCACTCCTCGCCGCGCGCCTCCATGCCGTCGCGCTTGACGGTCGCGAGCACCGCGGCGGCCTGCTCCCCGCCCATCACCGAGATCTTGGCGTTGGGCCACATCCACAGGAAGCGCGGGTCGTACGCGCGACCGCACATGCCGTAGTTGCCGGCACCGTAGGAGCCGCCGATCACGACGGTGAACTTCGGGACGACCGACGACGCGACCGCCGTCACCAGCTTCGCGCCGTCCTTGGCGATGCCGCGGTTCTCGTACTCCTGGCCCACCATGAAGCCGGTGATGTTCTGCAGGAAGACGAGCGGGATGCCGCGCTGGTTGGCGAGCTCGATGAAGTGCGCGCCCTTGAGCGCCGACTCGCTGAACAGGATCCCGTTGTTGGCGACGATCGCCACGGGGTATCCCTCGATGCGCGCGAAGCCGCACACCAGCGTCTCGCCGTACAACGGCTTGAACTCGTGCAGCCGCGAGTCGTCGACGATGCGGCGGATCACCTCGCGCACGTCGTACGGCGTCCGCCCGTCCACCGGCACGACGTCGTAGAGCTCTTGCGGATCCTCCCGCGGGGCGACCGGTTGGTGCGGGGGCGGCTGGCTGGTCGGACGTTCGAGCGTGCCCACGATCGACCGGACGATCTGCAGGGCGTGCTCGTCGTCGTCGGCGAGGTGGTCGACGACCCCGGACGTCCGGGCGTGCACGTCGCCGCCACCGAGCGCCTCCGCGGTCACGACCTCGCCCGTCGCGGCCTTCACGAGCGGCGGCCCGGCGAGGAAGATCGTGCCCTGGTCCTTGACGATGACCGACTCGTCGCTCATCGCCGGGACGTACGCGCCGCCCGCGGTGCACGACCCGAGGACCGCCGAGATCTGCGGGATGCGCAGCGCGGACATCTGGGCCTGGTTGAAGAAGATGCGCCCGAAGTCGTCGCGGTCGGGGAAGACCTCGTCCTGCATCGGCAGGAACGCTCCCCCGGACTCGACCAGGTACAGGCACGGCAGGTGGTTCTCCTGCGCGATGGTCTGCGCGCGCAGGTGCTTCTTGACCGTCACCGGGAAGTACGTGCCGCCCTTGACCGTCGCGTCGTTCGCGACGATGACGCACTCACGGCCGCTGACCCGTCCGATGCCGGTGATGATGCCGGCGCTCGGCACGTCGCCGCCGTACATCTCGTGCGCCGCGAACGCCCCGATCTCCAGGAACGGTGACCCGGGGTCGAGCAGACGGTCGACCCGATCGCGCGGGAGGAGCTTGCCCCGGCCCATGTGGCGGTCGCGCGCGGCCCGGCTGCCGCCCTGCCGGACGATCGAGAGCCGGTCACGCAGCTGTTCGACGAGTTCACGCATGCCGGATAGGTTAACAGTCGTTAACCTGCCGCGGCTACACTGGTGCGGTGACGACCCCCCGCCGCGAGCAGATCCTCGACACGGCCGCGACGCTGTTCGCCGAGCGTGGTTTCCACGGGGTCTCGATGCACGACATCGGCGGTGCATGCGGCATCTCCGGTCCGGCGCTCTACAAGCACTTCGCCGGCAAGGACGACATCCTGGCCCGGTCGCTGACGTCGATCAGCGAGCGACTTCTCGCCGAGGGCCGGTCCCGCACCGAGGCCGCCCCCGACGCCGAGGCGGCCCTCGAGGCGCTGGTCGACTGGCACATCGAGTTCGCCCTCAGCCACCGGGCGCTGATCGTGATCCAGGAACGCGAGTGGGCCAATCTCGGCTCGGACGGACGCCGGGAGGTCCGCGCCCTCCAGCTCGCCTACATCGATCTGTGGGTCGACACCGTCCGTCACCTGCGCGACGATCTCGACGCCGCCGAGGCCCGCGCGGCGGTCCAGGCGACCTTCGGCCTGATCAACTCCACGCCGCACAGCGCCCGCATCAGCGAGTCGTCGATGCGGACCCGACTGGCGACGATGGCCCACGCGGCCCTGCTGGCCTGACCCGGCGGCTGATCGTGGCAGCCGCCACGCCCCCCAGCATCACCAGTCCCCCGACGACCTCGAGCCCCGTGGGCACCTCGTCCTGGACGATCCATGCCGTCGCGATCCCGATCACCGGCACCAGCAGCACGAACGGGACGACCGCACCGGCCGGATACCGCGCGAGCAGCGAGTTGAAGATGCCGTAGCCGAGCAGGGACGCACCGAGGGCGGTGTAGGCGGTGCTGGCGATCGCGGTGCTCGACAGGTGCGTCATCGCGTGAGTGACCTCGCTGCGGCCGTCGACGACGAGCGACAGGACGACGGCCGGCACCGGGACGACCAGGGCGGACCACACCACCAGGGAGAGCCCCGACTGCACTCCCGCGCTGCGCGCGACGACATTGCCCGTCGCCCACGACAACGCCGCCGCGAGCGTCACCAGCACCGGCACGACCGGGGCCGTCGCGCCGTGGGCAGTGACGACCAGGAGCAGGCCCAGCGTGCCGATCACCGCTCCGGCGACCTGCTTGCGGCTCGGCGCCTCCCTGAGGACGACCGCCGCGATGACGATCGTCAGGATGACCTGGGCCTGCAGCACCAGGGATGCGAGCCCGGCCGGCATGCCGACGTCCAGGGCGATGTACAGCAGGCTGAACTGACCCAGGCTCATGAACGTCCCGATCGCGACGACCGCTCGCCAGCTCGCCGCCGGCCGGGGCACGAAGAAGACCAGGGGCAGCGCCACCAGGACGAACCGCATGGCCAGGAACAGCAACGGCGGGATGTCGCCGATCCCCTCGTCGATCACCACGAAGTTGAGGCCCCACAGCACCGTGACCAGGACGGCGAGCAGGCTGTGCTTGAGGGACATGCCTCCAGTGTCCCTGGGCTGATCTTGAAGCACCAGCAACGTGTCGTACGCGGAACAGCGTACGATTGCTTCATGATCGACCTCGGAGCTCTCCGGTCGCTGATCGCCGTGCGCGATCACGGCAGCATCGTCCGGGCGGCGGCCGCGCTCGACTTCACCCCGTCGGCGATCTCGCAGCAGATCAAGAAGCTCGAGCGGCAGAGCCGTTCACCGATGCTCGAGCGCGTCGGTCGAGGAGTCATCCTGACCGAGCGTGGCCGTCTCCTCGCCGAACGGGGCTCGATGCTGCTGGCCGACCTCGAGCAGGTCGAGAACCTCGCCGTCGGTGGAGCCGAGGAGCTGCGCGGCACGTTCCGGATCGCGGCGTTCTCGACGGCGTCGCGTGGCATCGTGGCACCGCTGCTCGCCCGGCTTCGCACCAGCGCACCGGACCTCGAGATCACCGTCGTCGAGTCGGACCCGCGCGAGACCGTGACGCTGGTCGAGCGGGGCGGCGCGGATCTCGCGATCGTCCACGACTGGAACACCATCCCGCTGGACGTGCCGGTGACGCTCGAGCGCCACCTGCTGCTGGTCGACGAGGCCGATGTCCTCCTCCCGTGGGACCACCGGCTCTCGCTGCGCGAGTCGGTCGCACCCATGGACCTGCTGCACGAGCGCTGGGTCTCGACCGCGGCCGGCACCATCTGCCACGAGTGGCTGGTCCACATGTTCGCGATGCACGGCGCACGCCCGGACATCCGCTACTTCGACGGCTCGTACTCGACGCACATCGCGATGGTCGAGCACGGTGCGGCCGTCGCCCTGGTTCCGCGGCTGGGACGGGAGATGCTGCCCCCGCACGTTCGGGCCCTCCCGGTCGTCGACCCGACTCCGCAACGCCGGGTCAGCTCGCTGTGGCGCACGGCCAGCCAGGACAACCCCGCCCGCCAGCACGTCCAGCGTGAGCTCGAGCGGCTACATCCCGCGTCCTGAGCCGCTCAGCGCTCCCACATGACGCCGACGGCCGCGCCGCCGACCTCCATCGTGTTGGTGTTCTGCGAGATCGACACCCCGCCACCGGACTGCGCCGAGATCTTGCATTTCTGCCAGACACGATTGGCGCCGAACTTGTTGCCCGTGACGGTTCCGTCCAGGTGGTGACCGTTCTTGCGCTGCAGCTTGACGTTGCAGATGGCGCCGTCGAGCCAGTTGTTCGCGATGAGCACCTGACCCTCGCCCTGCGCAGCCTGGCTGAGCACGGTGTGGGTCTGCGCACCACGAATCGTGTTGCCCGTGATGGCGACGTTCGTGCCCGTCAGCATCTGGATGTTGTCGTTGTGGGTCGGGCCACCGCCCTGGAACGGGTCGCTCGCGAAGTGGTCGGTGTTCTCCAGGAGCGAGTCCGCGATGCGGACGTTGCTGCCGATCACCTTGATCGAGTCGACGCCACCGTCGATGTGCAGGCGCTGCGCCGAGAAGTTCCAGCCGAGGAGGCCGTCGAGGCGCACGGACGGGTACTGCGGCGAGATCTCGCTGTCGCGGATCACGAAGTTGGGGGATCCCAGGTTCATCACGATGCCCCGGTTGCCGGTGGCCTGCCCGCCTCGGATCCGCGAGTTCGAGATCGTCACGTTCTTGGCCTTGATGTCGACGAATCCGTAGATGTCGAGACCGTCGAGGTGCGTCCCGTCCTTGGTCACCACGATGTTGCCGTTGTGGCGGGTCAGCCGGGTCCCGCTGGGGACGCCGGTGGTGGCCGCAGACGGCTTCGCACCGGATGCGGAGGCTCGCTTGGGGCTGGCCTTGCCCCGCACCTTGCCGAACGTGAGCTTCGCATTCGACGTCGCCTTCTTCGGCAGGTGCCCCCAGGCCGCGACGCGACCCCAGCCGGTGATGCGCTTGCGGGACGTGTCGGCGTACGACCGCTGCCAGCCCGGCCTGGTCTTGCCCTTCACCCAGGCCCGCACCGCGATGCGGACGGTCTTCGAGCCGGTCACGCTGGCGTTCACCACCACCCGCTGACCCCGCTTCATCCTGCCGGGAAGCTTGATGCTGGTCAGGCGCTTGTCGCCGGACTTCTTCGTGCGGCTGATGCCGACGAACGCGTCGCCGTCCCGTTCGACCTTGAGACGGGCCCGGTACGCGTTGCCGTTGCCCTTGCCGCGCAGCTGGAGCCCCAGGTGGACGGAAGGACCCTTGAAGGCGGGGACCAGGAACGTCGCCGAGGCGGAGCCGTTGGTGAACCCGAACCGGCTCGTCTTCACGGCGTGCTTGCCGGGCTTGAGCGTGATGGCCCCGGCATGGGCGGCCGACGGCAGCAGGAGCAACCCGCAGACGATGAGCCCCAGAAGTAGGCGTGAGCGACCAGGCCGTGGAGCCATGGCTCCGAGGTCGTGGTCAAACGCTCTGCTGTGCATGGATGTACTCCAGATCGTGGGGGCCAGCGGTCTAGCCCCCCATCCTTGCAGACGATTCAAGGCGATGCCGCCGCGGTTCCAGGCTCACGAGGGCGCGGACCCACCCCAGCACTCCTCGTGGTCAGGCGTGCTTGAGGGTTCGCCAGGAGACCAGGGCGGCGAGCAGGGCGATGACGATGGCGGCGGCCGATGTCTGCTGCACCCCCAGGTCGAACGCCTCCCGCGCCGAGGCCAGCAGGCTGTTGCCGACCTCGTTGGGGTAGTACTTGGCCACCTCGACCGTTCCACCGAGCGTCTCGAAGGAGCCGTCACGCTCACCCCACTGCACCATCGCGGGATACGTCAGGTGCGAGCGGTACGTCGACGTCAGCACCGTGCCCAGCACCGCCGTGCCCAGCACCGCACCGATCTCGTAGGCGGTCTCGGAGATCGCCGACGCCGCGCCGGCCTTCGACGACGGGACGCTCGAGAGCATCACGTCGTTGGTCAGCGTCTCGGCCATGCCGATGCCCAGCCCCATCACCGCGAACGCGACGGCGACCGACACCACGGTCGGGGTCTCCGTCAGCGCCGTGATCGCATATCCGGTCGCGGACGCGACGAAGCTGGCGGTCACGAGCAACCGGATGCTCACGACGTTGACGAGGCGTACCGCGATGAACCCGGCCGCGACCGTCGCGACGAGTCCCGGCAGCAGCACCAGCGCGGCATCCATCGCGCTCAGGCCGAGCACCAGCTGCAGCAGCTGCGCGCCCAGGAACAGGAAGCCGGTCAGGCCCATCAGGCTCAGCAGGTTCGCCACGATCGCACCGGTGAAGACGCGGTTGCCGAACAGGGTCAGGTCGATCATCGGAGAGGCGCTCGTGCGCAGCCGGTGGATGAGCGCCCACGCGGCGATCACCCCGACCGCCAACGCCGTCAGGGTCACGTCGGTGAGGCCGTGCTCGGCGAGATTCTTGATGCCGAACACCAGCGGCAGCATCGTGAGCAGCGACAGGCCGATCGCGATCAGGTCGATGGGGCCGGGGTCCGGGTCGCGCGACTCCGGCAGGAGCGTGAGCGCCAGGGGGATCAGCACGACGATGATCGGGATGTTGATCAGGAAGACCGATCCCCACGAGGCGTGGCCCAGCAGCCAGCCGCCCAGGACGGGGCCGAGCGCGGCACCGCCGGAGAACATCGCGGCCCACGAGGCGATCGCGAGCCGGCGGTCGCGCGGGTCGTGGAAGACGTTGCGGATCAGCGACAGCGTCGACGGCATCAGCGTCGCGCCGAACGTGCCCTGCAGCGCGCGCGCCACGAGCAGCATCTCGGGGCTCTGGCTGTAGGCCGCGAGCAGCGATGACGCGCCGAAGCCGATGGCGCCGATCAGCAGCAGCCGCCGACGACCGAACCGGTCGCCGATGCTGCCCATGGCGATCAGCAGGCCCGCGAGCATGATCGCGTAGAGATCGACGATCCACAGCAGCTGTGTGCCGCTCGGACGCAGGTCGACGCTGATCGCCGGCAGCGCGAAGCTCAGCACGGTGTTGTCGACCGAGACCATGAGGACGGGCAGCATCAGCACCGCCAGGGCGGTCCATTCGCGGGCACCGGCCCTGCGAGCGGTCGTCGTGGTGTTGATGGTGGTCATGTCGTCCTCCTCACGGTGAATTGTCACCTGACAACTGTACCGTCCAGACGGTGTAGTGCCAACGGCGGGGACGGTGACTCTGGTCTCGCTACAGTGGGGCCATGGCGACCCCGGAACGTTCGACGCGAGATCGCCTGCTGGACGCCTTCGAGACGCTCCTCGTGTCCGCCGGCACCCGGTCGGCCACGCTCGACGCCGTCGCCGCCGAGGCGAAGGTCTCCAAGGGCGGGCTGCTCTACCACTTCCACAGCAAGGACCAGCTGGTCGAGGGCATGCTGACGCGCCTGCGCGAGCAGGGCCGCGTCGACGTCGAGAAGATGCGCACGGCCAAGAAGGGCCCCGTCGACTTCTACCTGACGACGTCGATCAACACCGGCAGCGACTTCGACCGCGCCCTGATCGCCGCCGGCCGCATCGCGCAGGAGAACGACTCCCGGGCATCCGAGGCCCTCGGTGACCTGCGCGAGGGCTGGTTCGCGGTGTTGCTGGAGCACCTGGAGGACGAGTCGTTGGCCCGCACGATCCAGCTGATCGGCGACGGCCTGTATTTCGACGACACCACCGGACTGAACGAGAAGAACGCGCTCAAGCACGTTCGCGACGTGCTGACCCGCCTCGGCGCCTTGTAGGTCTCGCGCGATGTTCACCTGATGGCGGGGTGAGATCCACGCCCCCGTCACTCGGCACGCGTGCTCTGAGGACATGACACTCCTCTCGCAAGGAACGTTGACGCCACGCGTCAGGCGCGCTGCCCATGTCATCGGGGCTGCCGCACTCGCCACCGGCCTGACGGCCGTCCCCGCCGGAGCCGACACGATCGAGGCTCCCGACCGCCGGCTCGACCGGCCGCAGCACGCCCAGCCCATCACGGTGTTCGCGCACCGTGGCGCCTCCGGCTACCGACCCGAGCACACCCTCGCCGCCTACGAGCTCGCGATCAAGCTCGGCGCCGACTACATCGAGCCCGATCTCGTGAGCACCAAGGACGGCGTGCTGGTCGCCCGCCACGAGAACGAGATCAGCGGCACCACCGATGTCGCCGACCATCCCGAGTTCGCGCAGCTCAAGACCACCAAGACGATCGACGGCGTGGCGATCTCCGGCTGGTTCACAGAGGACTTCACGCTGCGGGAGCTGCGCACCCTGCGCGCCAAGGAACGGCTCCCCGGCGTCCGCCCGGGCAACACCCGCTACGACGGGCGCTTCCAGGTCCCGACGTTCGACGAGGTGCTCGAGCTCGTCCGGCGGGAGAGCCGCAAGCGCGGCCGGACGATCGGCGTCGCGCCCGAGACGAAGCACCCGACGTACTTCCGGTCGATCGGGCTGTCGCTGGAGCGTCCGCTGCTGAAGTCGCTGCGCCGCGCGGGTCTGGACTCCAAGCGGGCCAAGGTCGTCATCCAGTCGTTCGAGACGACCAACCTGCGCCAGCTCTCGCGGCAGACCAAGGTGCGCCTCGTCCAGCTGACGTCGGCGAGCGGGGCCCCGTACGACCTCGTCGCCCAGGGCGACCCGCGCACGTACGCCGACCTCATGTCTCCCGCAGGGCTGCGTCAGGTCGCGCGGTACGCCAGCTGGCTCGGACCGGAGAAGAGCAGCATCATCCCGCGCGACGCGGCCGGCTTCCTCACCAAGTCGACGCCCGTCGTCAAGAACGCACATCGCGCCGGCCTGAAGGTCGTCGTCTACACGTTCCGCGACGAGAACCAGTTCTTGGCGGCCGACTTCCGCAGCAGCGACGACCCCAACGCGAAGGGCGACATCTTCGGCGAGATGCGGGCCTTCTTCGAGACCGGCATCGACGGGGTCTTCTCCGACTACGCCGACACCGCCGACGCCGCCCGCGACTGGTGGGAAGACCGCGACTGACCCCGCTGGGCCTGACGCGTCCGTAGAGACGTCAGGCCCAGCGGGAGCGGGTCAGTTCTTGCGCAGCTTGAGGAAGATGCTCGGGCCGAAGTTGTTCTTGGCCAGGCGACGCTGCGTGGCGCGCTCGACTGCCAGCATCGCGCTGGTCGGCAGGGCCTTCTTGACCCGCTGGCTGCGCAGGTTGGAGACCGAGAGCTTGTTCTCCAGCACCAGACCGGCCGCGGCCAGCTGACCCACGACGGTGTCGACGTTGTGGTTGACGAAGGCGATCGCGTCGGGCTCGTCGGCCTTGACGGTGCGGATGCTGACCGGCTCGGTCGGGAGGGGCTTGCCCTCCTTCTTGTGGCGGCGGCGGTTCTTGTAGTGGCCGTAGTTGGCAACCTCGATGATCGCGGTGCCGCCGGGTGCCAGCACGCGCGCGATCTCGGTGAACTCCGCCGACGGCTCGGGCAGGTGGTGCATGACGCGCACCATCGTCACGAGGTCCAGCTCGCCATCGGCGAACTTCAGGTCGTCCGCCTGCATCTGGACCTGCTTGACGTCGGTGCCTGCCAGCACCTCCTTGGCAGCCTCGAGCTGGGTCGCGGCGGGCTCGGCGAGGGTGACCTCGTCGGAGAAGGTGCGCAGCAACAGGCACAGACGGCCGAAGCCGCCGCCGATGTCGGCGGCCTTGCGATAGTGGTTGCCCTTCAGGAGGCGCCGGATCGCGATGTGCTCGGCGGCGTTCTCGTAGTCGCGGTTGTCCCAGTACTTGGTGTAGTCGTAACCACGCTCGTACTGGTTGGCGACCTTCTTGGACGCGGGGGGCTCGCCGGCCTGAGGGGAAAGATTGGGATCAGTCACTCCCCCAACACTACCTGCGTCGCTGGGGACCGCCCTACGGTCGCTGCGCTCCCTCACGCGACTGCGTCGCTAGGGACCATACGTGCGACGACCGAAGACCGGGGTCTCCTTGGCCATGCCCGCCTTGCGCGCGATCGTGGTGTTGCGGGCCTTGAACATCGCCGCCTGCAGCTTGCGCTCGAGGCGGTACGTCTGGCGCAGGCTGCCGCGACGGGTGCCGTACACCAGCTGCTTGGTGGCGGCCACGGAGTCCGGCGAGCGTCCGACGATCTGGTCGACCAGCGCGAGAGCCGCGGCGAGCGGGTCGTCACTGGCCTCGGTCGCCAGCCCGAGCTCGGCGGCGCGGGTGCCGGTGAACGACTCCCCCGTCATCGCCAGCCGCATCAGCACGTCGGCGGGCAGCAGCTCGCTGAACGGCACCGTGCCGGCCATGTCCGGGACCAAGCCCCACTTGGCCTCGAGGATCGCCCACGTGGCGTCCGGCGTCGTGAACCGGAAGTCGGCGCAGGCCGCCAGCTGCAGACCCGCGCCGTAACAGTGCCCCTGGATCACGGCGATGACCGGCACCGGCAGCTCGCGCCAGACCTGGTTGACCCGCTGGAACCGGTTGACCGCCCGCGGGCCGGCGAAGAAGAAGCGGGCCACCTTCTTCTTGTCCTTGAAGGCGGCGCCGAAGTCCAGGCCCGCGCAGAACGATCGGCCCTTCCCCTGCAGCACGACGGCACGGATGTCGCGATTGGTGCGCAGCGAGGTGGCCGCCGCGATGAGCTCGTCGATCGTGTCGAGGTCGACTCCGTTGAGCTTGTCCGGCCGGTTGAGCGTCACGTAGGCGAGGGGGCCGTCGATCTCGAGCAGCACGCGGGGTTCGGTCATGCGCCTAGGTTACCGGTGAGTAGACGACTCGAGGGCCCCGACGATCCCCTCGATCGTGGACGGCAGGTCCGGCGGCGCGACCGCACGGCCCAGACCGAGGCGGACGGCCATCTGCGGCGACCATCCCGGCCCCCCCAGGATCACGGTGGTGTCGTCGCCCTCCGTCGCGAGAACGTCCCAGATCGGGTCCTGCTCGGACCGCGGCATCGACGCCCACAGGAAGATCACCCGCGGACCGAGCCGTTGCGCGATGCTGGCCACCGATGCGGTCGGCAGCCTCGCGCCGAGCACCAGCGCGCCGACCCCGACCTCGGCCAGGGCCGCCTCGACCGCGAAGACAGGCAGCGTGTGCTCCTCGTCCTCCGCACTCGCCAGCACGACGGTCGGCTCCGTGCGGTCCGCCTCCTGGAGCCCGTGGACGTAGGCACGCAGCTCCTTGACGATCGCGTCGCTGGCCAGGTGCTCCGCCTCCAGCCGGAAGCGGCCGGCCGACCAGTCCAGCCCGATCTGGACGAGCGCCGGCGCGATGATCTCCGTCCAGGCGCCGATGGCGCCGTGCACCTTGAAGGCATCTGCCACCAGGCGGCCGACCAGGCGCGGGTCGTCGGCCATCGCCGCGTCGAGCAGCGCCGGGACGACCTCGGAGGGTCGGGCCGTCTGGGGCTCGGCGAGGCCGTGCTCGGAGTCCAGGGCGCTGGCGAGGCCGTCGTCATCGAGCGAGTGGGCGACGCGGGCGGCATCGCTGGGCGGCGCGCCCCGGGCGATGAACAGCTGGGTGAGCAGGGCGCGTTCGATGTCGGCCTCGCTGTAGCGACGGTGGCCTCCTGCCGTCCGCCGCGACGGACCGACGTCGTAACGACGCTCCCACGTGCGCAGCGTCGAGGCCGAGATGCCGAGCCGCGCGGCGACGGTGCCCACTCCCCAGCCCAGCTCGCGATCGGCGTCATCGTCCGGGGGTGTCGCCATCGCTCCAGCGTAGGTCGGCTGCCGCGAGTCGCACGTTGAGCCAGTTGTGAACAAATTTTGCGTGAATGTCCCGAATATGCGTTTCGACCTCTCACATCGGGGCATGTCTCCCTCATGGTCAACGTGAAGCGGCTTCCCGGTCCGATCCTGGATGCCTATGAGTGGCAGTACCAAGGCGCCTGCATGGGTGTCGACAGCTCCGTGTTCTTCTCGCCCGAGGCCGAGCGGGGCGCCAAGCGCGAACGACGTGAACAGGCCGCCAAGCGGCTGTGCCACCAGTGCCCGGTCATCGACCGGTGCCGCGAACACGCCCTGGCCGTCCGTGAGCCCTACGGCGTGTGGGGTGGCATGACCGAGGGAGAGCGCGCGGCCGTCGCCCGCCAGGAGAAGATCGCGAGCTGATCCAGCTCCCGCCCTCGCCGTCCTCGTGAAAGGCTGACCGCATGCCTGCAGCACGCACCCCCAGCACCTCCGCCAAGATCCTCTACCGCCCGGTCGGGATCGTGAGCTCGATCCTGGGCGGGCTCATCGCCAGCCTGCTGTTCAAGCAGATCTGGAAGCGGGTCAGCGCGGGCGAGGGCGCCGACCCTCCGGGACCCCTCCAGTCGGAGTACGCCTTCAAGGAGATCATCCTGGCGGCCATCCTGCAGGGCGCCATCTACTCGGTGGTCAAGACCGTCATCCAGCGACAGGGCGCCAAGACCTTCGAGCGCGCCACCGGTGAGTGGCCCGGGTCGTGAGCACCGCCGCCGAGGTCATCCGTGACACCTTCGCCCGCATCGGCGAGGACGTCCTGACGGTCCTCGACGGTCTGTCGGCGGACGACCTGGGTCGCCGCATCGCTCCCGGCGCCAACACGATCGGCTGGCTCGTCTGGCACCTTCTGCGGGTCCAGGACGATCACGTCGCCGATGCCGCCGGCACCGAGCAGGTCTGGACCGCGGACGGCTGGCAGGAACGCTTCGACCTCCCGTTCGACCCTGGCGCCACCGGCTACGGCCAGTCGCGCGACGACGTGGCATCTGTCCGAGCGTCGTCCGAGCTGCTCGCCGGCTACGCGCAGGCCGTCACCGCGGCGACGCTGACGTTCGTCGCAGGGCTCACCGACGACGAGCTCGGGCGTGTCGTGGACGACGGGTGGGATCCGCCGGTCACCGTGGCCGCTCGCCTCGTGAGCGTCATCGGCGACGACCTCAAGCACCTCGGCCAGGCGGAGTACGTCAAGGGCCTGGCATGAACCGAGCGATCAAGGAGTTCTCATGAGCGACCCGAACGATTCCGAGCAGGAACCCGAGATCGAGCTTCTCGACCCGACCGACTTCGGGCCGGAGACGATCGACGGTCAGCGCCCGCCGGGCACCCAGACATCGACGCCCAGCCAGGCCGCCGAGCCCGGCGACCCGGAGCTGGATGCCGATCCGGAGGACGAGCCCTCCAGCTGATCGGGCTCAGTCGGCGAAGCGGCGCATGAACTCGCGGAACCGCTCGTTCTTCATCGACGCGGCCTGCGCCCACGACTCGAAGTCCAGCGACGCCGGAAGATCGGACGACGCGGCGATGCGGACCGACTGCTTGATGTCCGCCATCAGCTGTGGCTCCCGCCCGGCGTACAGCTGAGCGAGCCGGGCAGCTTCCGCCAGCGCGTCGTCGACGACCACGTCCGCCAGCCCGATCCGTCCCGCCTCGTCGGCTCCGATGACGGCCCCCGAGAACAGCGCGGCGGTGGCCCGTCCCCGCCCGATCCGCTCGGTCAACATCCAGCTGCACCCGCCGCCGGGGTGCAGGCCGATCTCGGCGAAGGTGGGGCCGAAGCCGGCATGCGGGCCGGCGACCACGACGTCGCAGGCCAGCGCGACGTTCAGACCCGCGCCGATCGCCGCTCCGTTGACCGCCGCGACCGTGGGGATCGTCAGCTCGCGGATGCCCAGGAACGACGCGTACACCTTCATGAGGTGATCGCGCATCTGGTCCGTCGGTCGATCGACGTCGCCGAACAGGTTGGCGAGGTTGGCGCCAGCGCAGAACCCCTTGCCCGCCCCGGTCACGACGAGCGCCCGGGCCTCGGGGTCGTCGGCGACCGACCGCACGGCCGCGGCCAGCTCGTCGAGCAGCGGCCAGTCGAGCGCATTGCGTCGCTCCGGAGCGTTCAGCGTGACGGTGCGGACGGGGCCGTCCGAGTCGAGCAGCACGAGAGCCATGGTGCCGACGATACTGCCGACCCGCTCAGCCCACGGGTCGGCTCGGGGCGTCCGGCTCCCAGCGCAGGAGGTCTCCGGGCTGGCAGTCCAGCGCGTCGCACAGCGCCTCGAGCGTCGCGAACCGCACAGCCTTCGCCCGCCCGTTCTTGAGCACCGCGAGATTCGCGGGGGTGATGCCCACCAGATCGGCGAGCGCCGCCACGGACAGCTTGCGCTTGGCCTGCATCACGTCGATGTCGACGACGATCGGCATCAGATGACCTCGTCCAGCTCGGACTGCAGGTCGTGCGCCTCGGCGTCACGGGCCACGGCCTGGGCCAGCAGCGCCCGCTGCACCACGACGATCAGGGCGACGCCGGCGACCAGCACGCCGAGACCGCCGATCAGCAGCACGACACCCGGGGCCGCCGAGTCGCCCGGTGCCAGGACGACCCCGGTCGCGAACACCAGGACGGCGGCCGTCGCGATCGCGCCGATGATGATGTCGACGTAACGGAAGGCCGCCGGTGAGAAGACGGTCCCGCGGCGAACCATCGTGACCAGCCGCCAGATGCAGACCGCGCTGACCTGCACCGTCACGATGCCCAGCACCACGATCACGATCAGCGGCACCGCGACGTCGTCGACGTCCGACCCGAAGTCGTGCTCGAGGTCGTGGGCGAGCAGCGGCACCATGACCGCCTGCACGAACACCGAACCCGCCAGCACCGCGACGAGGACACCGCGCAGCAGCATGACCGTTGCCTTGCCCACAGGACATCACCTCTTCCATCGTAAGTCGATGCCAATCTATCGAAT
>JAOPWZ010000105.1 GCA_025965435.1 Aeromicrobium sp. | reverse complement strand
CGAGGCACCTGCATCCCGGGTGCAGCTTCGCCGTCGGATCGGCGACCGACCTCGACCTCAGGCGGCGTCCCTGGGAGGAATCCTCGGCTGGTGGTCGCTGTTCAATCTGCCCCGCGAGATCCTGCCGTACGTCCTCGCCAGCTTTCGCGAGGCGCTCATGCCGGGCGGACACCTGATCATCGCGACCCACGCGGGCGACCAGGATGTGGCGCGAACCGAGGCCTACAACGGCGTCCCGGTGACCTGGACGACGTATCAGTGGCGAGCGGAACAGCTGACCGCAATGCTCGAGGACGCCGGGTTGCACGTCGTGTCGGATCTGAGGCTGCCGGCCGACGGACAGCGAGGGCCCGTCGTCGTGCTCCAGGCCCGCCGGGAGGAGTAGACAGGGGAGCGGCGCTCTAGGCCGCGTACTCCATGGAGACCGGGCTCGGGTAGATCTCGATCACGAGTGGCGGCGGGGCCTTGGCTGGTCGGGTGGTCCAGCGCAGGACGCCGTGGCCCTTCATCTGGTGGTGTCTTCGACAGAGTGGGCCGAGGTTGTCGGCGCGGGTGGGGCCTTCGGGGTGCGGAACACGATGGTCGATGTCGCAGCGTTCGGCGGGGACCATGCAGCCGGGTGCTTGGCAGACGCCGTCGCGGAATCGGAGGGCCAGGTCGAGGATGTCGGGGCTGTAGCGGCCCAGATATTCGTGGGAGAGGACGTCTTCGGTGACGGGCTCGGTGATGATCCGGTGCCAGAACACGTTGCCGGTGCGGGCGAGGTCGATGACCCATGCGGCGGGGACGGCCCAGCGGCCGTCGGTGGAGTGGGCGAGGCCGGGGTGGGCTCCGGCGAGGATGTCCGCGCCGATCGTGACGGCGATGTTCGCGTCGACGGCGGAGGTGGCGGCCTGCGCGTCGGTGCACCACGCCACGAGCAGGTCGGCCTCGCGTTGGGCGACGGTGCGGGGGTCGTCAGGATCAACAGCGCGGCGGGCTTCGCGGCGGAGCCGGGCTTCGATGGCTGCAGCCTCGTGGGACGGGAGGTAGGCGTTGAGCCAGGCCATGGAGTCGTCGGTGTGCTTGACCGACACGTGCCGGTTGGAGCGTTCGTCGTCGGCCCGTTCGACGGCGAGGTCGGCTTCGACGCGCTGCACGAATCGGCGCAACCACTGCCGCAGCTCCGCGCCGGTGTGGTCGACGGCATAGCCCACGACCAGCCGCCCGAGTCGCTCGACGGACTCAGCACGGTGGAGATGGTCGATCGTGTGGGCGATGTCGCGGACCCGGGAGAAATCGATCCGTCCGTCGGTGAACGCGGCCCACACCCGCGGCGCCTGTTCGCGCACGGTGCCAGCTGCGGAAAGCCGCAGCTGGACCTGCGCCTCGCTGAGCCCGGTCGCCTCGCCGATCGTCAGCGCGATCGCCGAGCGTTCGACCAGGCGACGCATCGGAGGCTCGACCGTCACGGTGCGGGCCAGCTCGTCATCGCGGTAGCCCAGCATCGCGGCGATCTCACGGGCCTCGGCCTGCGCACGTTCCCGCACGACGTCGGTCAAGACGTCCAGTGCGTGATCCGTGGTGGTGGCCATATCTCCAACCTAGACGTCACCACTGACACTTCTCGCTGCGATGACAGCGAGAGGCGGGCTTTTCCGGACGACCATCGGGAGCAGCGAGCGAGGCCCCTTCCGCGGCTTTTCCGCCCAGTTCATAAGTGTCCGATAATGCACATTATGTCAACTAATACGAAGTCGCGACCAATACTCAGAGGCTGAGGCCGTCCAATGCGAGGTCGATCGCCCTCACCTGCTTGAAGTAGCGGAAGTTCACCTTCAAGGCCTGCTCGCCGATCGTGACGTTGTAGAAGGCGCCGCTCGGCTCGCCAAGACGCTGACCTCGGGACGACTCCTCGATGAGCTGCTTGATCACCGTCTGCGAGAACGTGCCGGACTGGAACACCAGGAAGCGTCGATCCGTGGCGACCACCACTCGGTACCCGCCGTCGCCGATGCGGTTCGCCACGGTCGTCTGCGCCGCGAACGCCCCGTGGACGACCTCGCCGGGCTCCACCTGCGCCTGCGCGCGCTGAACGATCTTCTCGGCCATCCCCATGCCGGAACCCTAGCCTCGGCCTCCGACGTCCCTCCCCCGAGCCTCCGCGCCGGACGACCGGGGCGTCAACGGCTGGTGATGCGCGCGACCATCCTGCGCAGGCGGCTCTGCCGCGGCCGGTACTGCAACGGGCGCTCGGACGACTCACGGCGGTGCTCCGTCGATCGGGTCAGTCGTGCGCTGTTGTCAGAGGGCGTGATGCGCGGAGGCTGCGCGTCGCCAAAGGGGAACATCCCGGCTCGCTCCTTTCGGACCGTCTGGGTCGACCGGTTCGTACGTGCCACGGTAGAGGGTTCAGGGACCGGTCACGGTCCGATCACTGTGTGGCCGTGACGAAGTGTTTCCAGATCGACCCTCGCCTGACAGGCTGTGTCCATGACGGCCCACCTCCACGCACTCGGCTTCGACGCTCACGATCCGGCACGGCAGGCGAGCTTCTGGGGCGGCGTCCTGGGCCGGGACGTCGTCGACGATCCGCGCGAGGGTGTGGTGCTGGTGCCGTCGGACGACACCGAGTTCCGGATCCGGTTCCTGCCGTCCGAAGAGCCCAAGCGCGGACCCAACCAGATGCACTTCGACCTGACGAGCACGTCGCTCGACGACCAGCAGGCGACCGTCGACCGGGCCCTCGCGCTCGGCGCGCGGCACCTCGACATCGGTCAGCGCCCCGAGGAAGGGCACGTCGTGCTGGCCGATCCCGAGGACAACGAGTTCTGCGTCATCGGGCCCGGCAACAACTTCCTGGCCGACACGGGCCGCATCGGCGCACTGTCCAGTGACGGCACGCAGGCCGTCGGCTACTTCTGGAGCGCCGCCCTGGGCTGGCCACTGGTCTGGGACCAGGACGAGGAAACAGCCATCCAGTCGCCCACCGGCGGATCGAAGATCTCGTGGGGCGGTCCACCGGTCAATCCCAAGCTCGGCAAGAACCGGCTGCACCTCGACCTCGCTCCGGACGGCGACCAGCAGGCCGAGGTCGATCGTCTGCTCGGCCTCGGCGCCACCATGCTCGACATCGGTCAGGGTGACGCCGGCTGGGTCGTCATGGCCGACCCCGACGGCAACGAGTTCTGCGTGCTGGCGTCGGTGTAGCTGCACGTCCCGGCGGCTCAGCCCGAGCGCCATGCGGGACAGCTCGTAGGATGGATGGCACGACAGGAGGTGGAGTCCTGATGAGCGCCGGCGATCGAATGCGGCACGAGTACCGGATGCGTCTGGAGGCCGAGGCGGCCGCCGCCGGGTCCGCCGAGTCCGAGTCCGAGCCTGACGACGCGGCCCAACGGGCCCTGCGCATCGAGCACCAGGCCCAGTGGGTCGACATGCAGGTCCAGCAGGCCATCCGCCGCGGCGAGTTCGACAACCTCCCAGGTGCCGGCAAGCCGATCGCGGGAATCGACCGGCCGCACGACCCCGACTGGTGGATCAAGCGCCTCATCGAACGCGAACGCATCACCGGCGTGCTCCCCCCGGCGCTGGCGCTGCGCAAGGAGGACGCCGAGCTGGACGCGACGCTCGACCGCATCACGACGCCGACCGGCGTCCGCCAGGCCGTCGACGACTTCAACGCACGCATCATCGAGGCGCGACGCCAGCTGCAGGGCGGTCCCCCGGTCATCACTCCCCTGCGCGATGGCGATGACGAGGTCGCGTCGTGGCATCGGCGCCGCACCGAACGGGTCGCCGCCCAGAAGGCACGCCTCGCCGCGATCCGTGCTGCCGAGGCCGCGGCCGCTCCCCCGCCGTGGTGGCGTCGCCTCACGACCCGACGCCGCCGGACGATCTGACGGTGTCGGTGCCCACTGGCAGGCTGGTCCCGTGATCCCGCAATCGGCCGAGCCCGAGACGCGGGACGTCCACGTCACCCGGCCTGTCAACGTCGCATTGACATTGGCGCTGCTTCGTCGTGGTCCGGGCGACCCGACGTTCCGCCGCGACGGCCGGCACGTCTGGCGCACCAGCCGGATGCCGTCGGGTCCGGTGACCTACGCGGTCGAGCAGGTCTCGCCGTTCCACGTCCGGGGCCGTGCCTGGGGCGCCGGACGCGAGGAGCTGCTCGAACGACTCCCCCAGCTGGTCGGCGCCGACGACGACCCGACCTCGTTCGTGCCCGACCACCCCGTGCTGGCCGACGGCGTCCGGCGGTTCCCCGGCCTCCGGGTCCCCCGCACCGGCCTCGTCCTCGAGGCGCTGATCCCGGCGATCATCGAGCAGAAGGTGCTCGGCATCGACGCCTTCGCGGCGCAGCGGCGGCTGATCCGGCGCTTCGGCGAGCCGGCCCCCGGACCGGTGCCCGACGGCATGCAGGTCACGCCCGATGCCGAGCGGTGGGCCGCCATCACCTCGTGGGAGTGGCACCTGGCCGGGGTCGACCCCAGCCGGGCGCGGGCGGCCCAGGCCAGCGCCCGCCTCGCCACCCAGCTCGAGCGGCTGGCCGATCGACACGCCGTCGATCCCGCCGCTGTCTACCGCGGGCTGCGGACCATTCCCGGCGTCGGCGAGTGGACCGCCGCGGAGGTGGGGTACCGCGCCCTCGGCGACGCCGACGCCGTTCCGTTCGGCGACTTCCACGTCGCCAACGACGTCGGTACCGCGCTGCTCGGCCGCCGCATCGACGACGCCGAGCTCGCCCGCGTCCTCGTGCCGTGGGCGGGTCACCGGTTCCGGGTCGTGCGACTCATCCAGCTCAGCCCGCTCGCCCGGAGAGAACGCCGCGGACCGCGCCTGGCCCGCGTCGATCATCGCCGGATCTGACGGCTGGGAAGAATCGGCACGCCGGCAGACTTGATCTCATCATGACGACCACCGTGCAGACCCTCGGGCGCAAGCAGATCGACCGCGCCCTCCGCGATGCCCTGGCCCGGGTCTACCTGGCCGCCTACGGCGACGCCGTCCTGCCCGAGAGCGTCCTCGACGCCGAGAACTTCGCCGAGGCGACCCTGCGACGCCACTCGCGACGCGCCGGCTTCCGCCTGGTCGTGTCCGTCACCGCCGGCGAGGTGTCGGGCTACGGCTACGGCTTCACCGGCAAGCGCGGTCAGTTCTGGAGCGACTGGCTCGCCGGTGCCGTGCCCGCCGACATCGTCGAGACCTGGGTGGGCGACCACTTCGAGCTGGTCGACATGGTCGTCGATCCTGCGTACCGCGGCCTGGGCATCGGCGGGCTCCTGCACGACCACCTCGTCGACGGGCTCCCCCAGGAGCGGGCGCTGCTGGCGACCGTCCCCGGGCAGGGTGCGGCCCCGCATCTCTACGAGGGCCGCGGCTGGCAGGTCGTCGCGGCGGACATCGACGGCGCCAAGGCCCTGTACGGCCTCGATCTACGTCAGGACCGGCACTGACCCTAGGGTGACGGGGTGACAACCCGCCTGCCGCCGTGGCTCCGCGTCGCCGCCGCGATGTTCGCGGTCGGCTGGGGCGCCAACCAGTTCGCGGCCATGCTGCTGGTGTACCGCGGCGAGGACGACTTCTCCGGCGAGGCGGTCACCGCTCTGTTCGGCGCCTACGCCCTGGGGCTGATCCCCGCGCTCCTGGTCGTCGGTCCGCTCTCCGACCGCATCGGACGTCGCGTGGTCATGCGGCCGGTGCTGGTGCTCTCGGTCGTCGCGACGGTCGTCCTGGTGCTCGGCAGCGGCAACCTGTGGATCCTGTTGCTCGGACGCTTGATGGCGGGGATCGCGTCCGGAGCCGCCTTCGCGCCCGGCACGGCGTGGATCAAGGAGCTGTCGGCGGATCGCCCGGGCGGCACCGGCGCGCGGCGGGCGACACTGGCGCTGTCCGCGGGCTTCGGCTCCGGGCCGCTCGTCGCGGGCATCGTCGCCCAGTGGCTGCCCGGGCCGACGGTCCTGCCGTACCTGCCGCACCTGGTGTTGATGCTGCTGGTCGTCGTCGTCGCGTGGAGCGCTCCCGAGCTCCCCACGACCCGGGTGCCCGGCGCCGCGTCCCGACGCACCGAGGTCTGGGAGGCCATGCGGAGCCGTCCCTTCGTCCTGGGCATCGCGCTGACGGCGCCGTGGGTGTTCGGCGCTGCGTCGACGAGCTTCGCGACCCTGCCCAGCTTCGTCGAGATCGACGTCGCGCCGATCGCGGTCACGGGAGCGCTGGCCGGCTTGGCACTGTGGAGCGGCGTCGCGATCCAGCCACTGGGCCGCCGGCTCGGTGACCCCCGACTCATCATCACGACGGGGCTCGGCGCCACCGCGGCCGGGCTCCTCACCGGCGTCCTCCTCGCCCGCAGCGACCTGCCCTGGCTCCTGCTGCCGGCGACGATCCTGCTCGGCATCGGCTACGGGCTCATCCTGGTCGGCGGCCTGACCACCGTCGAGCAGCTCGCCCACCCCGACGACCTGGGCACGCTGAACGCCATCTTCTACAGCCTGACCTACCTCGGCTTCGCCGCTCCGCTGCTCAACACGTTGGCCCTCAAGGCGCTGTCCCCCACCGAGCTCATGCTCGTGGGGGTCGGCGTGATCGCCGTGACGGTGCTGGGCGTCAGGACGTCCGCAGGATCGCCTCGGCCAGCTCCCGGGGACGGCTCAGTGCGGCCGGATGTCCCCTGACGTCACTCGAACGGGGTCGGATCGCCTGCCCCGACCCGGATGACCTCGGCGTGACCGTCCGAGAAGTCGATGACGGTGGTGGGCTCGGCGATGACGTCCTCCCCGGACTCGATGACGGCCTCGATGCGTTCGCCGAGCTCTTCGGCGATCTCCCAGGCGGTCGTCATGGCGTCGGTGCTGCCGGGCAGGATCAACGTCGTCGACAGGATCGGCTCACCCAGCGCGGCCAGCAGCGCGTTGACCACCACGCTGTCGGGGATCCGCACGCCGACGGTCTTCTTCTTGTCATGCAGGAGGCGCCGGGGCACCTCGCGGGTGGCCGGGAGAATGAAGGTGTACGGACCCGGCGTCGCATTCTTGACGGCACGGAAGATCGTGTTGTCGACGTGCACGAACTGGCCCATCTGCGAGAAGTCCTTGCAGACCAGCGTGAAGTGGTGCTTGTCGTCGAGCCCACGGATGGCCTTGATGCGGTCGAGCGCATCCTTGTTGCCGATCTGGGCGCCCAGCGCGTAGCCGGAGTCCGTGGGATAGGCGATCAGTCCGCCATCGGCGATGATCGCGGTCGCCTGGTCGACGGCTCGCTGCTGCGGGTTCTTGGGGTGGATGTCGATGAATCGAGCCATGGGGAGAGCCTACGACGTCCGGACATGACGAGGGGCCGCGCTTTCGCGCGGCCCCTCGTCACGGGTCATTTGAAGATGCTGTAACCGCCGGGGCCGACGGCCGCTGCGACGACCAGCAGGATGATGCCGATCAGGATGTCGCCGCGCACGAGGCGCAGGATGCCGTAGATGGCGATCGCGACCGCAATGATCCACAGGATGAAAGCCATGGGGTTCTCCCTCTTCTTGTCGGTGACGGTGGCCACCGACGCGCCTCGTACCCCGCTGACGGGATTTCAACAACGAACCTGCTGTGACCTGGGTCACGGATTTGCGTTCCGCAATACGGACGCCGCATCCGATCCATGGGACGTGGGAGCGGGCCAACCTATGCTGAGCGACGACGATGATCGTGCGACTTGCGTCCGGGAGAGGTGCTGACGAGATGACCGAGGCCGTTCTGACCATCGCGGAGCGTCGGGAGCAGCAGCTCGCCCACGACCGGCAGCGCACCACCCACCTCGCCGACCGTGAGGCGCTCCTCGCCCCCCGTCGCAGCAACGAGGAGCTCCGTGACCTCGCCGCGGCGGCCCAGCTGTTGCTGGCCGACACCGACTGCGACACCGTGCTGGCCTGGGTGGCCAAGGAGTTCGGCTACCGCACCGCCGTCGCCTGCTCGATGGCAGATGCCGTGTTGCCCGACGTCGTCGCCAAGCACCTTCCGTGGGTCGACACCCTCTTCCTGGAGACCGGCTACCACTTCGCCGAGACGATCGGCACCCGCGACGCGGTCGAGTCGTCGATGAAGCTGTCGATCGTCGACGTCACCCCCCGCCGCACCGTGGCTGAGCAGGACGCCGAGTTCGGTGAGCGGCTCTACGAGCGAGACCCGGCCCTGTGCTGCGAGATGCGCAAGGTCGAGCCGCTGCACGAGACGCTGCAGGGCTACGAGGTCTGGATCACCGGTGTCCGCCGCGACGAGGGACCGACCCGCGCGAACACGCCGTTCATCACCTGGGACGAGAAGAACGGCCTGGTCAAGGTCAACCCGCTCGCCGCCTGGACGTTCGACGAGCTGCTCGCTTACGCCGATGACAACGGCGTCATCGTCAACCCGTTGGTCAACGACGGCTACCCCTCCATCGGCTGCGCGACGTGCACGCGTCGGGTCGCCCCGGGCGAGGATCCGCGCGCCGGCCGCTGGGCCGGCGTCGACAAGACCGAGTGCGGCCTGCACACCTGATCCCTCCCGACTCCCGCAGAGACTCCCTGGCTCCCCTGACCCCTGACTCCGACAAGGCACCGATGACCCTGACCGACGACCGCCGTCTCACCCAGCTGCAGTGGCTGGAGTCCGAGGCGATCCACATCATCCGCGAGGTCGCCGCCGAGTTCGAGCGACCGGTGCTGCTGTTCTCCGGCGGCAAGGACTCCGTCGTCATGCTGCACCTCGCGACGAAGGCCTTCTGGCCGTCCCCGGTGCCGTTCCCGGTGATGCACGTCGACACGGGCCACAACTTCCCGGAGGTGCTGGCCTTCCGCGACGCGACGGTGGAGCGCCTCAACCTGCGGCTCGAGGTCGTCGCCGTGCAGGACTACATCGACGACGGACGCCTGCGCGAGCGCAGCGACGGCACCCGCAACCAGTTGCAGACGCAGCCGCTGCTGGACGGCATCACCGGCCACAAGTTCGACGCCGTGTTCGGCGGCGGTCGCCGTGACGAGGAGAAGGCTCGCGCCAAGGAGCGGGTGTTCTCGCTGCGTGACGAGTTCGGCCAGTGGGATCCGCGCAACCAGCGTCCCGAGCTCTGGAACCTCTACAACGGTCGTCACCGGCCCGGTGAGCACGTCCGCGTCTTCCCCCTCAGCAACTGGACCGAGCTGGACATCTGGCAGTACATCGCCGCCGAGAACATCGCCCTCCCGGAGCTGTACTACGCCCACCAGCGCGAGGTCTTCGAGCGCGACGGCATGCTGATCAGCGTCAGCGACGTCTCGCTGCCCCGCGACGGCGAGACGGTCGAGAAGCGCCAGGTCCGCTACCGCACGGTCGGCGACGCGTCCTGCACCGGTGCCGTCGAGAGCGACGCCGTCACGGTCGAGGACGTCATCGTCGAGGTCGCCGCCACCCGCATCACCGAGCGCGGTGCGACCCGCGCCGACGACCGAGCCTCCGAGGCCGCCATGGAAGATCGCAAGAAAGAGGGCTACTTCTGATGCGGACGCTCCTGCGCCTGGCCACGGCCGGCTCGGTCGACGACGGCAAGTCGACGCTCGTCGGCCGGCTGCTGTTCGACTCCAAGTCCGTCCTCGCCGACCAGTTCGACGCCGTCGAGCGGGTCAGCCGCGACCGTGGCCTCGCCACGGCCGATCTGGCGTTGCTCACCGACGGCCTGCGCTCCGAGCGTGAGCAGGGCATCACGATCGACGTCGCCTACCGCTACTTCGCGACGGCCGAGCGGTCGTTCATCCTGGCCGACTGCCCGGGCCACGTGCAGTACACGCGCAACACCGTGACGGGTGCCAGCACCGCCGACGTCGTCGTGCTGCTGGTCGACGTGCGCCACGGCATCCAGGAGCAGACCCGGCGGCACCTCGCCGTCGCCTCCCTGCTGCGCGTCCCGCACGTCGTCGTCGTGGTCAACAAGATCGATCTGGTCGACTTCGACGAGGCCACGTACACGCGCGTGTCCGACGAGGTCCTCGCGTCCGCCCGCAGCCTGGGCCTGTACGACGTCGCCACGATCCCCGTGTCGGCGCTCGACGGCGACAACGTCGTCGACCGGTCCGACCGGACGCCTTGGTACGACGGCCCGAGCCTGCTGTCGTACCTCGAGCAGCTCTCCCCCGTCGGCAGCCCGCACTCCGAGCCGCTGCGGTTCCCCGTCCAGTTGGTCATCCGCCCCCAGCAGGCGGCCGGCAACGCGTTCCGCGACTACCGCGGGTACGCGGGTCAGATCACGTCCGGACTCGTCCGCGTCGGCGACGCCATCACGGTGCAGCCCAGCGGCCGCACCAGCACCGTCACCGGCATCGACTTCGCCGGCGTCGAGCTGGAGGAGGCCTTCGCGCCTCAGTCGGTCACGATCCGGCTGGCCGACGACATCGACATCTCCCGCGGCGACCTCGTCGTCACGTCGCGCAGCGTCCCGCCGGTGACGCAGGACATCGACGGCACCGTCGCATGGCTCGCCGACCACACGTTGGTGCCCGGCACCAAGGTGCTGCTCAAGCACGGCACGCGCACCGTGCAGGCGATGGTCAAGGCCATCGGCGGCAAGCTCGACCTCGACGACGCCCGCCTGCTGCCCGCCGAGTCGCTCGGGCTCAACGACATCGGCCACGTGACGCTGCGCCTCGCCGCGCCGATCCCCGCGGAAGAGTACCTGCACTCCCGCGACACCGGCGCCTTCTTGCTGATCGACGCCCAGGACGGCGGGACGTTGGCGGCCGGCATGGTCGGCGACGCGCTGCTGGACACCCTGGCTGAGGTCGACGCGGTCGCATCGGCATGAGCACGGGCGGAAGCCTCCCCCTGACGTTGCGCGTCGCCGGCCGCAGGGTCGTCGTGGTCGGCGGCGGGCACGTCGCGACGCGTCGCACGCTCTCGCTGGTCGAGGCCGGCGCGCGGGTCGTCGTCGTCTCCCCTGCCGTCTCCGACTCGTTGGCGTCGTCGATCGGTCGCGGCGACGTCGAGTGGATCCGCCGCACGTACGCGCCGGGTGACCTGGCCGGCGCCTGGCTCGTCCAGACCGCCACCCACTCCCCCGTCGACGACCTGGTCGCGGCCGACGCAGAGGCAGCGCAGATCTGGTGCCTCAAGGGCGGCGACCCCGACCACGCCACCGCCTGGGCCCCGGCCGTCGCCCAGGTGGAGGACGTGATGGTCGCCATCAGCGGCGGAGGAGACGCCAAGCGGGCGTCGGCCCTGCGCGACGGTGTGGCGGCCGCCCTGCAGTCCGGTGAGCTGCCGATGCGGCACCGCACCCATCATCCCGCCGGACTCGTCGCCCTCGTCGGCGGCGGGCCGGGCGATCCCGGGCTCCTCACGACCCGCGGCCGCCGGCTCCTGGCCGAGGCGGACGTCGTGGTGGTCGACCGGCTGGCTCCGCATGCGCTGCTCGCCGAGCTGGACAGCGATGTCGAGGTCGTCGACGTCGGCAAGATGCCCGATCACCACCCGATCCCGCAGCACGAGATCAACGCGATCCTCATCGACCGGGCCCGGCAGGGCAAGATCGTCGTCCGCCTGAAGGGCGGCGACCCGTATGTCTTCGGCCGCGGCGGTGAGGAGCTCATCGCGTGCCGCGACGCCGGCATCCCCGTCGAGGTCGTGCCGGGCGTGACGAGCGCCATCGCCGTCGCCGCGTCCGCCGGCATTCCCGTGACCCATCGCGGGGTGGCGCGGGGCTTCAGCGTCGTCGCTGCGCACGAGGAGATCGACCGACTCCCCCGCACCGGTGCCCACACCCTCGTGATGCTGATGGGCGTCAAGCGCCTCGCCCAGACCTGCGCCGAGCTCATCGCCGGCGGGCACGACGGGCGGACTCCCGCAGCGATCGTCGAGCGCGGCTGCACACCCGAGCAGCGGGTCACCGTCGGCACCCTGGCAAGCCTCGCCGACGTGGCCGCCGCGGCAGGCGCGACGTCCCCTGCCATCACGATCATCGGCGACGTCGTGACCTTGTCGCCGTCGTGGCCGTCAGGCTGACAGATCGGCGGAGGGTGACAGCATCGCCCTGCGACCACCACGTAGCCACCACCAGCCCCCTCCGGCCGCTGCCGCGACGGCTGCCGAGCCGATGAGGCCCACCGCCACACCCGAGAGACGGTCGGCTCCCTGACCGGCGGCGAGGTCGAGATCCCAGTCGTGGGTCGCGTCGTCGGCGACGTACTCGCCGTACTGGCCGTCGGGACTGGTCGCCAACGTCCGGTAGGCCGGGTGCAGATCGAACAGCATGTCGACAGCCGTCGAAGTTGACGATGGACGATCCGTCAGATGAACACGTGGTGACGGCCCGTCACGATGTGCCCCGACGCACGCCTAGTCGCGTGAGATCCCCAGCCGGCTGAGCGCCTTGGGCGTCAGCGATCCGCCGGCCTCGCCACGATCGACCGGCGTGAGGAATCCGCGGGCCCGCGCCTCACCGACGCGATTGGTCCAGCTGCCGGCTGCTCCGCCGAGTCGCTCGGCCAGCTCTCGCGAGGGTGTCCGGCTGCCGGTCTCGACGATCGAGACGTACTCGAAGGCCAGCGCTGCCAGCATCACGTCGTCATTGCCGAAGCGGCCGTCGCGCGCCTCCAGCAGCGCGGCCAGGTCGACGGCCGGGCGGCCACCGACGTCCGCCTTCGCGCTCTTGGTGGCCAGACGCCGAGCCTCCTCGATGAGCGCGCCCAGCGGCAGCTCGCGCACGTCGTTGCCGCTGATCGACTCCTGGTCGCCACGCAGCCGGACGGCGATCTCCAGCACGTTCCACTTCCGGTACGAACCCCGCCGGTGCAGCCGCAGGCCGACATCCCAGTCATCGGCCAGCCGCATCGCGACCAGACGCTCGCCGTCCTCGGAGACGTGGATCGCGCAGGGTTTCGCCGCGCTGTCCATGAGCTCCGCGAGATCCATGTCGACTCCGTGATGGTAGTGACTTGACGATAACCCCAACGGCGTCTCAGGTCGACCGGTCTCTGCGGAAGGCTCCGAGCCGGGCCGCCGTCCGGTCGTCGAACGCGGAAGCCGGACCTATCGGGCCCAGCCGCGTCCTTCGGCATACTGGGGCTCATGGCGTCCGCTCACGGCCGAGCCAGGCTCAGATCGGCGCTCGTCGTCGCCCTTCTCGCCGTCGGCGCAGCCTGCTCCGACGCCGGCGAGGAGATCGAGACGACGACCCTGCCCGACGGCATCGTGATGCACCTCGACCAGAAGCGCGCAGAGCGGAAGGGACGCGAGGTGTTCGTGCGCGTCGAGAACAACACCGCGAAGACGATCACGATCACAGCCTTCGAGCTGACGTCGCCGCGACTCGACGACGTCGAGTGGTCCGGCAGCGAGGAGATCGGCGCGACGTACGAGACCGACCTCGAGTTCGACCTGCCTCGGGGCCGCTGCGGCAGCGACATCGACGCAGAGATCGTCCTCACCTACCGTCTGGGCGACGGAGAGCTGCGCCGCTCTGCTGGCACGGCGGACGACCCTTACGGCAACACGGCCTACCTCGCCGATCGTGACTGCGCGGAGTCGACCCTGAAGGCCGCAGCAGACCTGGCACTCGGCACGCCCGAGGTCACCGGCGTCGGTGCTGACTCCGTCCTGCGGCTCCCGGTGACCCTCACGCCCACGGCCAAGGCCGAGGAGGTGAGCTTCGCAGGCTTCGGCTCGACGGTGCTGTTCCGACAGACCGCCGACTCCCCCACCGAGGTGGACGTCCCGCTGCGGGCGGGCGATCCACCCACCGAGCTGACGATGTCCGTGGCGCCGGCCCGGTGCGACTCGCACGCCTTGGCCGAGGACAAGGTCGGCACCCTGTTCAGCGTGGAGGTTCGCGCACCCGGCCTGGACGACAAGGCCTCGTTCTTCCTGCCGCTCACCAAGTCGCAGCGGTCGGCCTTCTTCACCTTCTTCCGCACGAGCTGCGGCCTCGGCTGAGGCGGGAAAGGAGGCCGACGCCCGTCGACCTCCCTTCCCATCAGTCCCCCTTGACGTTGACGATCTGCCGCAGCGTGTGACGGACCTCGACGAGGTCTGCCGCATCCTGCATGATCACGTCGATGTCCTTGTACGCCGCCGGGATCTCATCGACGAAGGCCGCCGTGTCGCGGTACTCGATGTCACCCATGGCGACCCGCAGGTCGTCCTGCGTGAACGCCTTGCGGGCCCTCGACCTGCTGTACTCGCGTCCGGCCCCGTGCGGGGAGGAGTTGAGCGCGACCGGGTTGCCCTTGCCCGCCACGACGTAGGATCGCGTGCCCATGGAGCCCGGGATCAGGCCCATGACGCCCGCGGACGCATCGATCGCCCCCTTGCGGGACAGCCACACGTCCTTGCCGAAGTGCTTCTCTCGCGTCGTGTAGTTGTGGTGGCAGTTGATCTCCTCGACGCGCTCCACCTCGTCGACGCCCATCCAGTGCGCAAAGCACGCCACGACACGGTCCATCATCTCGGCGCGGTTGAGCAGGGCGTACTTCTGAGCCCACTGCAGCTCGGTGACGTAGGCGTCGAACTCCGCCGTGCCCTCGACGAGGTAGGCCAGGTCGCGGTCGGGAAGCTCGATCCACCACTTCCGGCACTGCTCCTGCGCGATCGCGATGTGTCGCTGGGCGATCTTGTTGCCGACCCCGCGGGATCCGGAGTGCAGGAACAGCCACACCCGGTCGTCCTCATCGAGGCTGACCTCGATGAAGTGGTTGCCCGAGCCGAGCGTGCCCAGCTGCAGCTCCCAGCGCTTCGCCCGGTCGGACGGGTCGAAGCCCGCGACCTCCGCATCTGCACGCAGCTCGTCGACCCGCTCCTGCGTGTGCCGGCGGGTGATCGCCCGGTTGGCCACGCCGGCTGACAGGGGGATGGCGCGTTCGATCGCGACCCGCAGGGCCCGCCGGTCCGACGGCAGGTCGGACGCTGCGTACGCCGTCCTGACCGCGATCATGCCGCAGCCGATGTCGACACCGACGGCAGCAGGGATGATCGCACCGAGCGTGGGGATCACCGAACCGACGGTGGCGCCCTTGCCCAGGTGGGCATCGGGCATCAGGGCGAGGTGTGGGTAGATGAACGGCATCGTGCTCGCCGCGAGGGCCTGGTCACGCGCGTTGGTGTCCAGGATGGAAGCCCAGCTGAACAGCCGCTGGGAGATCTTCTCCATGAGATTCACTTTCTGTGGGTGGATGGATACAACAAGAAAGCCCCGACCGCAGGTGCGGTCGAGGCTCGGTGTCCGGATCAGGTGGCTGGTTCAGCCGGGGCTGGGGTCCGGGTACGGGGCATCGACCGCAGGCAGCGATCCGCTGAGGCGCTGCGAGAGCTCGGGCAGCACGAGGTGGGCATAGGTCGACGTGGTGAACATCGTCGGTGGCCCCTCTCGTTCGTCCGGTGTCGTGATGGCTGGGTGATGCGTCGCAGGACGCTACACCACACCGGGCGAGTCGCGCCAGTCGCTCTCGGCCAGCCAGGCGTTGAGGTGCCGCTCCCCCTGGCGCATGACGATGCGGTGGCCGGCGACGAACACGGGCCGAAGCAGCCAGGACGTCCAACGCATCCAGCGGCGATCGACGGACACCTGCCAGTCGATGGTCATGGCGCAGGCGCCGGGGCCGTCCTCGACGACGGTCGCGGTGCCGCGGCCCCGCAGGTCGCCCGTCGCGGTGAACGTCAGCGTGTCGGGCCGACGAGTCGACAGGTCGCGCAGCGAGAACGTCAGCGCATAGCCGAACCCGCTCACGGTCCGCACCGTCATCGCCGTGCCGTCGTAGTCGGTGACGTGCACCGACGGCCACCAGGTCATCGGATCGGGGCTCGCCAGCAGTTGTTCGAGGGCGTCCCACAACTCGGTGCGGGATGCCTCGAGCGTCCACCGCGACGCGAGCGAGTAGTGAGAGTTCATCGAGGCTTCTCCGTGTCGCTGCCCGGACGGCGGGTCTCGCCGGGTTTGAATGGTGGTGGCCCTACGCAGTATGAGTGCGTGGGGCCTTACTCCTGCTCGGGGCCGCTGGTGCGCCGCAACCACCACAGGCCGACGAACGGCAGCACGAGCGGGATGAACAGGTAGCCGCGACCGAAGTCGGACCAGACGGTCTGGTCGGGGAAGAGCTCCTCGTCGACCAGCGACACGATGCCCACGGTGATGACGCCCACCAGCTCGATGCCGATCGTGACCAGCGCCAGGCGCCGCCGGTTGACCGCCAGCGCGTAGGTGGCGAGCACGTAGACGACCCCGGCGAACGCCGACAGGACGTACGGCACCACGGTGTCGGACTCGACCTCGGTGATGAGCTGCACGATCGACCGTGCGGAGGCCGCGAGGGCGAAGATCGCGTAGACGGCCACCAGGACCCGGCCGAAGCCGTGGGAGGTGTCGGGTCGATCAGGCATAGATGCCCTCCCAGATGCCGAGGAGGCGGATCGAGAGCGCGGCGACGGTCAGCATCGCGACGACCACGACACCCGTGCCCCAGCGCGACTTCTCGGCGATCCCCCACACGACCGCGGCCGGCGGGATGATGACCATGGTCAGCAGGTACGAGATGAACAGGACGCCGTCGACCTCGCGGGACGTCTGGCTGAGCGCGACGGACCCACCCACGAGCATCACGATCAGCACGACCTCCAGCACGGAGACGGCGTAGAACAACGGATTTCCGAACTCACGCCGCTTCACGACGTGCCAGCCGGCGAAGCCCGCCACCAGGACGGCCAGCACAGCGATGCCGTAGGCGACGGGGTCGGTCACGCGCTGCCTTTGCTCGAAGCCCCTCGCGGAGGGGACGGATGGAAATGTCCGACACAGAGTCTCCCACGTGGCCCCTGAGACGCTGCACCGGTCGGCTCAACTGAAGGCGCTCTCGCCCGTCAGCGCCTGGCCGAGGATCAGGGTGTGCATCTCGACGGTGCCCTCGTACGTCAGCACCGACTCGAGGTTGTTCATGTGCCGGATGACCGGGTACTCCAGCGAGATGCCGTTGGCGCCCAGGATCGTGCGGGACGTCCGGCAGATCTCGAGCGCCTCGCGGACGTTGTTGAGCTTGCCGAAGCTGACCTGCTCGTTCGTCAGCCCCACCGAGTCCTTGCGGCGTCCCAGGTGCAACGCCAGCAGCAGTCCCTTGTGCAGCTCGAGGCACATGTCGGCCAGCTTGGCCTGCGTCAGCTGGAACCCGCCGATCGGGCGACCGAACTGCACGCGCGTGCGCGAGTACTCCAGCGCCGTCTCGAATGACGAGCGGGCGGCGCCCATCGAGCCCCAGACGATGCCGTAGCGGGCCTCCGTCAGGCACGACAGCGGCCCCTTGAGCCCACGCACCTCCGGGAACATCGCCCCGGCGGGCACCCGCACGCCCTCGAGCACCAGCTCGGCCGTCGAGGAGACGCGCAGCGACATCTTGTGCTTGATCTCGCGCGTTGTGAACCCCGGCGTGTCGGTGGGCACCGCGAAGCCGCGGATGCCCTCGTCGGTCTGCGCCCAGATGACGGCGACGTCGGCGAACGTGCCGTTCGAGATCCACATCTTGCTGCCGTCGAGGATCCAGTCGGCCGCCTGTCCTGAGCCTGACGAAGGGGCGCGTCGCGCGGTCGTGCGCATCGTGCCGGGATCGGAGCCGTGATCGGGCTCGGTGAGGCCGAAGCAGCCGACCAGCTCGCCCGTGCCCATACCGGGCAGCCACCGCTGCTTCTCCTCCTCCGACGCCCACCGCCAGATCGCGTACATCGCCAACGAGCCCTGCACCGAGACCATCGAGCGGATGCCGGAGTCGCAGGCCTCGAGCTCGGCGCACGCCAGTCCGTAGTCCACGGACGACATGCCGGGGAGCGTGTAGCCCTCCAGGTGCATGCCGAGGAGCCCGAGCTTGCCGAACTCCCGGAACAGCTCGCGCTGGTCGGGCGCGCCACCGGACTCGAACCACTCGGCCACGTGCGGTTGCACGTGCTGCGCCAGCATCGTGCGGACGCTGCCGCGTACCGCGATCTCCTCGGTCGAGAGGAGGTCGTCGAGCGACAGCGGGTCGAGGGCGTCGAAAGCAGGCATGCAACCACCGTAACCCTGCGGTGGGACACCTAGACTGGGCATCGGGCACGCCGGAGATTCGGGCGGAGGACCCATCCTGACCGGAGGCGGCAACGAATGGTTCGTAGAAAGCTTCTCGGAAAGGAGAGCGCCATGTCGGCATCTGCCGCACAGCTGAAGCTCGCGGCTGCACCTGAGCACGATGCCGAGCCCAGCCTCAACGACCTGCTGGTCAAGGTCGGGCGAGGCGACGAGACCGCGTTCGCCGCGATCTATGACCATCTCGGCTCCTCCGTGTTCGGCCTGGCCCGGCGCGTCATCCGTGACCCGGCCCGCGCCGAGGAGGTGGCGCAGGAGGTCTTCATCCAGGTCTGGCAGTCCGCGGCCCGCTTCGACCCGGCGAAGGGCAACGCCAAGAGCTGGCTCCTGACGCTGGCCCACCGCCGCGCCGTCGACGCCGTCCGGCACGACCAGGCGGCGACCAACCGCGAGAACAAGTACGACTGGTCCAGCGGTCCCGACTTCGACGAGGTCGAGGAGACCGTGACCATCACGCTCGAGCACGAGCAGGTCAAGCGCTGCCTCGACGGACTCACCGAGCTTCAGCGCGAAGCCGTCAACCTGGCGTACTACCAGGGCTACACCTACGCAGAGGTCGCCACCGCGCTCAACGCCAACACCGCCACGATCAAGACCCGGATGCGGGACGGCATCGTCCGACTGCGCGACTGCATGGGGGTCGTGGCATGAGCACCGACCTGCACTCCCTCATGGCGCCCTACGCGCTGGACGCCCTCGACCAGGACGAGCGGTCACGGTTCGAGGCCCACCTCGACCAGTGCGCGGACTGCCGGGCCGAGATGGCCGGCTTCATGGCCACGGCCGTGCGCCTCGGCGACACCGTCCGTCACGCTCCCCCGCCCGCGCTGCGTGAGCGTCTGCTCGCCGAGATCGGAGACATCCCCCAGGAGCGTCCGATCGTCACCGCCCTCGCGGAACGTCGCGGCCTGCGCCGCACGCTGCCGCGACTGGCGATGGCGGCGGCCTTCCTCGTCGGCGCGGTCGGCGTGGGCGGGTACCTCGTCGAGCACCAGAACGCCGAAGAGGCCAATGATCGCTCCGTCGCCATGTCGACGGTGCTCGGTGCGGACGACGTCACCACGGCGTCCAAGTCGTTCGATGCCGGAGGCAGCGTCAAGCTGTACTCCGCGCCGAGCGCCGACGCCGCCGTCATCATCGCCAAGCGGCTGCCCAGCCCCGGCAAGGGGAAGGTCTATCAGGTGTGGATGGTCGACACCGAGGCCAAGCCGACCTCGCAGGGCACGTTCGTCTCCGACGGCGAGATGATCATGAAGGGTGTGGCCGAGGCCGACCACATCGCCGTGACCGTCGAGCCCGAGGGCGGCTCGGATCAGCCGACCGCAGCACCGATCGCGATCATCGCGGTCTGACCTACGAGGGCCGAGCCCGTCCGGTCGACGATCAGCACGATGACATGATGTCGCCATGACATCGCCCATCGTGCTGATCGTCGCCGCGATGGCGGTGCCGTCCGGCTTCTACCGGCCACTGGTCGCCGAGCTGGAGGCGCGTGGCTGGCACGCTCGCGCCCTCCCGACCCGCGGTTTCGAGCGGGGCGAGCCGGTCGCGTCGCGCCGGCACGACTGGAGCTACGCCGACGAGATGCAGGGCATCGCCGACGCCGTGGCGAAGGCACGTGCCGAGGACCCCGAGCGTCCGGTCATCCTGCTGGGACACAGCCTCGGGGCGCAGCTCGCTGCCGGCCACCAGCTGCACCACCCGCCCGCCGACGGCTTCGTGACCGTCGGCGCCTCGGTGCCGCACTTCCGCGCGTACCCCTACGGCGGGATCCCGGTGCTCGTCATGGGGCTGAGCGTTCCGGTCGTGGCCCGCGTCCGCGGCTACCTGCCCAAGCCCTTCTTCGGTGCACCCGGCGCGCGGACGCTGATGCGTGAGTGGGCGCGCTTCGTCCGCTCGGGCCGGCCGCCGTTCGCGGTGCCGCACCGCATCATGACGCCGACCCTGGTCGTGCACCTGCAGGGCGACACCTACGCCGTGTCGGGGGCCAACAAGGTCTTCACCGAGATGATGGTCGAGCCGTCGGCCGTCACGCGCTGGGTCTACACACGCGACGCTGCCCCGGCGGGAGGCTCGACCCACCACGTCCAGTGGGTCAAGACCCCCGCCCCCGTCGTCGACCAGATCCTCTCCTGGTGGACACAGACCCAACCCCACCGCTGACGGGTCACATGTGGCCCGTCGACGGGTCACCTTTCTGCCCTTCGTCGGACACGAAGTGACCCCCCAAGGGGCCAAAGGTGACCCGTCAGCGGTGGTTTATTCGGCGAACGCCTCGATCGGTGGGCAGGAGCAGGCGAGGTTGCGGTCGCCGTAGGCCTGGTCGATGCGGCCCACCGGCGGCCAGTACTTGTCGTCCGTGGTGCCGGCCGGGAACGCGCCCGTGCCGATGTCGTAGGCGTGCTGCCAGTCGAGCAACGTCCGCATGGTGTGGGGCGCGTGCACGAGCGGGTTGTCGCCGTCGGGCCACTGCCCGGCGATGACCTGGTCGATCTCCGACCGGATCGCCAGCATCGCGTCGCAGAACCGGTCGAGCTCGGCGAGGTCCTCGGACTCGGTCGGTTCGACCATCAGCGTGCCCGGCACCGGGAAGCTCATCGTCGGCGCGTGGAAGCCGTAGTCGATCAGGCGCTTGGCGATGTCGTCGATGCTGAGCCCGGCGGCCTTGGTGAGCGGCCGCAGGTCGAGGATGCACTCGTGCGCGACCAGGTCGTTGTCACCGGTGTAGAGCACCGGGAACGCGCCCTGGAGGCGCCGGGCGATGTAGTTGGCCGACAGCACGGCGACCGAGGTGGCGTCCGTGAGCCCCTCGGCGCCCATCATCGCGACGTAGGCGTACGGGATGGGCAGGATGCCGGCGGAGCCGTAGGGGGCGGCACTGATCGCACCGACACCCTCACGCTTGCTCTCGACGGGGTGCAGCGGGTGGGTCGGCAGGAACGGCACCAGGTGCTCGGCCACCGCGACCGGTCCCACGCCCGGTCCGCCACCGCCGTGCGGGATGCAGAACGTCTTGTGCAGGTTGAGGTGCGAGACGTCGCCACCGAAGACGCCGGGCTGGGCGTGGCCCAGCAGCGCGTTGAGGTTGGCCCCGTCGACGTAGACCTGACCGCCGTGGGCGTGGACGATCTCGCACAGCTCGGTGATGCCGTGCTCGTAGACGCCGTGGGTCGACGGGTAGGTGACCATGATCGCCGACAGGTCGTCGGCGTGCTTCTCGCACTGCGCGCGCAGATCGTCGAGGTCGACCTCGCCCTGACCCGTCGACTTGACGAGCACGACGCGCATGCCGGCCATGACGGCCGAGGCCGCGTTGGTGCCGTGGGCCGAGCTCGGGATCAGGCACACGTCGCGATGCTCGTCGCCCCGGCTGCGGTGGTAGGCGCGGATGGCCAGCAGGCCGGCGAACTCGCCCTGCGAGCCGGCGTTGGGCTGGATGGACACGGCGGCGTAGCCGGTGACTTCGGCGAGCCAGCCCTCGAGCGTCTCGACGAGCTCGATCATGCCGGCGGCGTCGGCGGCAGGCACGAAGGGATGCAGCTCGGCGAAACCGGGCCAGCTGATCGGCTCCATCTCGGCGGTCGCGTTGAGCTTCATGGTGCACGACCCGAGCGGGATCATGCCGCGGTCGAGCGCGTAGTCGCGGTCGCTGAGCTTCTTGAGGTATCGCAGCATCTGCGTCTCGCTGTGGTGCTCGTGGAACACCGGGTGCGTCAAGATCTCGTCGGTGCGCAGCAGGTCGGCGGGCAGCGAGGCGCCGGCCATCGACCAGTCACTGCCCTCGACGCCGAAGGCCTCCCACACGAGCCGCACGTGCGACTCTGTCGTCGCCTCGTTGGCCGCGACGCCGACGTGATCGGCATCGACCATGCGCAGGTGGACGCCGAGGGCTCGCGCCTTCGACACGATCTCCGCGGCCCGTCCGGGCACCCGGGCGACGACGGTGTCGAAGAAGGACTCCGAGACCAGCTCCACTCCCCCGTCGGTGAGCCCCGACGCCAGCCGGCGGGCCGAGTCGTTGACGTCGCCCGCGATCTTCTTCAGACCATCCGGCCCGTGGTAGACGGCGTACATCGACGCCGTGACGGCCAGGAGCACCTGAGCCGTGCAGATGTTGGAGGTCGCCTTCTCGCGGCGGATGTGCTGCTCGCGGGTCTGCAGCGCCAGCCGGTAGGCCGGGCGTCCGGCGCTGTCGATCGAGACGCCGACCAGGCGTCCGGGCAGATGACGCTCGAGCCCGGAACGGACCGCCATGAATCCGGCGTGGGGTCCGCCGTAGAACATCGGGACGCCGAAGCGCTGGGTCGAGCCGACCACGACGTCGGCGCCGAGCGAGCCGGGCGAGGCCAGCAGCACGAGCGCCAAGGGATCGGCCACGACGACCGCGAGGCCACCACCCGCGTGGGCCGCCTCGATGGCGGGCCGGGGGTCACCGACGCGGCCGTCGGCCCGCGGATAGGCCACGATGACGCCGGACGCCTCGACATCGGGAACGCCGTCGACGAGATCCGCCTCGAGCAGCTCGATGCCGAGCGCCTCGGCGCGGGTGTGCGTCACCGCCAGCGTCTGGGGCAGCAGCCCCGCGTCGATGATGATCGGCAGGGCGTCCTTGCCCTTCGTCGCCCGGCGGATCAAGGTCATCGCCTCGGCGACGGCGGTGCCCTCGTCGAGCAGCGAGGAGTTGGCCGTGGGCAGGCCTGTCAGGTCGGACACGACGGTCTGGAAGTTGAGCAGCGCCTCGAGGCGCCCTTGCGAGATCTCCGGCTGGTACGGCGTGTAGGCGGTGTACCAGGACGGGTCCTCCAGCACGTTGCGCCGGATGACGGCCGGCGTGACGGTCGGGTGGTAGCCGAGGCCGATCATCGCGACACCGGGGTTGTTGCGATCGGCGAGGGCCCGCAGGGTGGCGAGGGCGTCCGTCTCGCTCTTGGCGGGCGGGAGGTTCAGCGCCGACGTGCTGCGGATGCCCGACGGCACCGCGGCCTGCATCAGGGCGTCGAGCGACTCGTACCCGACCCGGCGGACCATGGCGTCCTGGTCGGACGCGGTGGGGCCGATGTGGCGGCTGGCGAAGTCGTGGGACACACGATCTTGAGGCACGGGGAGCTCCGGAGGTAGGGCGGCGGACGACGCCTCCCCTTCTGTCACCCGCCGGCATCGGCGGTGCTCCAGAATTGCCTCGGTCGCGTGATTCGGTGCCTGAGAGATTCCGGGGAGGAATTGCCCCTTCGGCGTCGCCTGGGCGAACTCTCCCACGCGCGGTCGACAGCGCTGACAGCCTACCAACCAACCGGGCCGATGCGGAGCGCCGTCAGCTGATGTCGCGCTGGTGGGCCGAGATCAGCTGGACAGGCGGGCGCGGCGACGGGCGGCGAGCTCGTCGTCGGCGGAGGAGATCTCGACGGCGCGCTCGCTCGGAAGCTCGTGCAGCGAGCCCTCGATCTCCTTCCAGACACCACCGATGGCGATGCCGAAGACGCCCTGGCCACCCTGCAGGAGGTCGATGACCTCGTCGGCGGAGCGGCACTCGTACACGCTGGCGCCGTCACTCATGAGCGTGACCTGGGTCAGGTCGTCGGTGCCGCGGACCCGGAGGTGGTCGATCGCGATGCGGATCTGCTGCAGCGAGACGCCGGCGTCGAGCAGCCGCTTGATGATCTTGAGCAGCAGGATGTCCTTGAAGGAGTACAGCCGCTGGGTGCCCGAGCCGGTCGCCGAGCGAACGGTCGGCTCGACGAGCCCCGTACGGGCCCAGTAGTCGAGCTGACGGTAGGTGATGCCGGCCGCGCTGCAGGCGGTCGGGCCGCGGAAGCCCGCGTCCTCGGGCAGCGGCGAGACGTCGTCGTGGAAGAGCAGACCCTGGTCACGTGCGTCAGCTGCCGCCTGGTGTGTGGCGGTGGCGTCGTTGTCGTGCGACTCGATCATCCGGAATGCCTTCCAAAGCTGGTATGGGGGAAGACTACCGCCACGGAACTACATCCGTGTACCTTCGGCAGCACTCTCAAGGTAGAGGTGAGAGTTTGGCCGGTCAACGACCGAGCGCGGATGTCGCGGCTTTGTTTTCTCAAGTCTTGCTTGAGGGTTGAGAGTCTGGCGGGCTGATGGGTGCGGCGAGCCTGATGGCCTGCGAGGCTTCGTCAGTCGGACGCGCTTCGCGCGTGTCGCGCTCAACCTGGCTTCGCGCCGCTCGCTGCGCGCGCTTGGCTCAGCCAAAGTCCTCGGGCTCGACGTCGTCGAGGAACTCGCGGAACTTCTCGATCTCCTGGTCCTCCTCGGTCGTGGAGGCGATGCCGGCCTCGTCGAGCACGTCCTCGGCGCAGACGATCCGCGCGCCGGCGCGCAGGGCCAGGGCGATCGAGTCGGACGGTCGCGCCTCGACCTCGGCGCCGGAGGCGAACACCAGCATCGCGTAGAAGATGCCGTCCTGGACCTCGAGGATGCGCACCTCGCTCAGCTCGTCGCCGAGGGCCACCACGAGGTTCTGCATCAGCTCGTGGGTCAACGGCCGCGCCGTCGGCGTGCCCTGCTGCGCGTACGCGATGGCCGACGCCTCGACCGCGCCGATCCAGATCGGCAGGTACCGGCTTCCCTCGGACTCCCTCAGCAGGACCAGCGGCTGGTTGGTCGGCATCTCGACGCGGACGCCCACGACCTCGACCTCGCGCATGGGGGTCAGCCGCGCAATCGACTTCTGACGAGCACCGACTGGAACCGGATCGACAGGGCGGCGAGGCTCGCGACGGTGCGTTCGGCCGCCTCCTTGTCGAGCTGGCGCGATCGGGGCGAGACGACCTGGTCGAACAGGGCGACCTCCCGGTCGGCGGCGGCGCCGAAGATGCGCAGGTGGCGCGGCTCGAGGCCGAGCTGGGCGAACTCCCCCACGATCGAGGCGACCTGCAGGGCGGTGCCGTCGTAGTACGTCTGCGTCGGGCGTCGCGGGATGAGCCCGAACTCCTCGATCGACTCGAGCGTCGCCGTGTCGATGCCGGCGGCCTCGAGCAGCTCGTCACGCGACAACCGGATGCTGCTGGACCCCTCGAGGAACGTCGTCTCGGTCGGCAGTCCGTCCTCGGCCAGGCTCAGGTGCGGGACGCGGGCGGTCGCGGCCTGCTCGGTGTCGGGCACAAGACCGCGGTCCATCTCGTCGAGGACCTGTCGGATGTGCCCCAGCGGCCAGAACTTGTCGCGCTGCTGACGCAGGATGAAGCGCAGGCGCTCGACGTCGTTGAACGAGAACTTGCGGTAGCCCGACGGGGTGCGCTCGGGCTCCAGGAGCCCCTCGGACTCCAGGTAGCGGATCTTGGTGATCGTCAGGTCCGGGAACTCCGGCAGGAGCTCGTCGAGGACCTTGCCGATGCCGAGCCGTGACAGCTCAGGAAGCGGCTGGGTCACGCTTGGCCTTTCAACGAGCCGGCGAAGTAGATCAGGCGGTACTTGCCGATCTGGACCTCGTCGCCACCGGCGAGGGTCACGTCGCCCTCGATGCGGTCGCGGTTGACGTAGGTGCCGTTGAGGCTGCCCAGGTCGGTGACGCGGTAGCCGCCACCGCTGCGGGTGAAGGTGCCGTGCCGCCTCGAGACGCTGATGTCGTCGAGGAAGATGTCGCTGTCGGGATGACGCCCCACCGAGACGGTGTCGCTGTCGAGCAGGAAGCGCGCTCCGGAGTCGGGACCCCGCTGCACCAGCAGCATCGCGCTGCCGGCCGGGAGGTTCTCGACAGCGGACACGTCCGACGCGGTCATCTCTTCGGTGTCGGCGTCCAGGATCGGGATGTGCGTCGTGTGATCCGAGACGGGCTCCGGCGTGGGGACGGCGCCAGGCTGAGGACGTGCAGCGTCGGGCTCGTGGTCCGGCGTAGACATCGGCTTCTCACTCCTGTGTGCGGTCGACCTCGGGGATGTGGACGTGCTTCCAACCTAGCACCGACGAGGGCCGGGCAAGAAGGAGTTTGATCGGGCGTCAGTCAGCGGTGAGCGCCGAGTACGCCTCGGCCTCGAGCAGGGCCGACGTGGGGTCGTCCTCGGCGGGACGCAGCTTGATCAGCCAGCCCTCGCCGTACGGGTCGGAGTTGATCACCTCGGGGCCACCGTCGAGCGCGTCGTTGCGAGCCACGATCTCACCGCTGAGCGGGGAGAAGATGTCGCTGACGGACTTGGTCGACTCGAGCTCGCCGATGACCGAGCCGGCCTCGACCTTGTCGCCGACGGCGGGCAGCTCGACGTACACGATGTCGCCGAGCTGGTCCTGCGCGAAGTCGGTGATGCCCACGGTCGCGATGTCGTCGTCGAGACGCACCCATTCGTGCTCTTCGCTGTAGTACAGATCCTCAGGGATCACCGCGGTCTCCTTGCCAAGTCAAGATGTGGGTCGAGCGTACTCGGGGCTCTTGACGTCGGCCAGCGCGGTGATCGTGACCTTGTCCTTCTCGGACACGAAGGCCGATCCACCGCGGATGGCGACGCGGTCGATGAGCCCGCCGCGAAAGCGTACCGCCTGGGCCAGGTCCTCCGAGTCACCGATCGCCTCGATCCGGTACGGCCGCTTGATCTCCCGGCCGCCGACCCGGATCTGGTCCTCGTCGTCGAGGAAATAGGTCTGCGCGACGACACGGGCGACACCGTTGATCACGATGGCCTCCGCGCCGGCGTCGCGCAGCTCCTCGATCGCGTCGAGGAGCTGCGCGGCGTCCATCCGCTTGTCGGGGTCGTTGATCACGAGCTCGATGCCGCTGCCGGTCGCCCCGGTCGTGCCGGCCAGGATCGCGAGCTGCTCGGCGCGGAGCTTGGTCTCCTTCTCGGCCTGCTCGGAGCGACGTGTGCTGCTGAGCAGCCCGTTGCGGGTCTGCGTCAGGTCCTCGATCTG
>JAOPWZ010000102.1 GCA_025965435.1 Aeromicrobium sp. | reverse complement strand
CCGAGGGCCTCGCGGATCTCCACCGCCCGCTTCTCGACGGCCTCCGAGCGCGCGAGCTCCTCGAAGCCGGCGGCGTCGATGGAGATCGGGAAGGCGCCGGCCCGGACGGTGCGCCCGTCGGAGAGGTAGACCATGTCCCGGTGGGTCTTGTGTCCCACCCGCTGGCGGACCAGGCGGACGAAGTTCTGCGAGCCGCCGGCCAGCTGGAAGCCGACCAGGTCGGCGCCCAGGAGCCCCTCGAGGATCTGGCGCCGCCACGGCAGCTGCTGGAACAGCTCGGTGGGAGGGAACGGGATGTGCAGGAAGAAGCCGATGCGCAGGTCGGGGCGCAGCTCGCGCAACATCGTCGGGACGAGCTGGAGCTGGTAGTCCTGCACCCAGACGACCGCACCTTCATGCGCCACCTCGGCGGCCTTCTGCGCGAAGCGGCGGTTGACTCGCACGTAGGAGTCCCACCACTCGCGGTGGAACTCCGGCGGGGCGACGACGTCGTGGTACAGCGGCCACAACGTCGCGTTGGAGAAGCCCTCGTAGTACTCCGCGACCTCGTTCTCCGACAGCGGCACGGGCACCAGGTGCATGCCGTTCTGGTCGAACGGCTCGACCTTCTCGTCGGCCGCGCCGTGCCAGCCGATCCAGGCGCCGCCGTTGCTGCGCATGACCGGCTCGAGGGCGGTGACGAGACCGCCGGGGGAGGTGCGCCACATGGTCTTGCCGTTCGGCCCGGTGACGCGGTCGACGGGGAGACGGTTGGCGATGACGACGAAATCTGCACTACCAACGGCCATGACGTCACCCTAGCGGTCAATCGACGACGTCACCGGGGAGCGACGCCCACCTGGGCGAGGATCTGGTCCATCTGGCGCTGGATCGACACCGTCTCGTCCAGCGGCAGGAGGGGCGACTCGGTCAGTCCGTCCCGCAGGCAGGCCGCGACCTCCTCGATCTCGTGGGCGTACCCGCGTCCCGTGAGGGGCAGCTCGGTCGCTCGGCGCTCGCCGCCCTGCACGAGGGTGAACCCGGTGGCCTCGTGGAACCGGCTGGGCACGTCGAGGTGTCCGTCGGGCCCGCTGACGACCGCGGTGTTGTCGCCCTGCGACACCTGGGTCCACGCGATGCTGGCGACGGCGCCGGACGCGTACGTCAGGGTCGCTCCGCCGTTGACGTCGATGCCCCGGTCGGACAGGACACCGGCCGCGGCGATGTCGACCGGCTCGCCGAGCAGCAGGTGCGCGAACGTCAGGGGGTAGATGCCGACGTCGAGCAGCGCGCTGGCGCCGAGGGCCGGATCCCACAGGCGGGCGCTGTCGGTGCGTCCGGAGAAGCCCAGCTCGGCGCGCACCTGCAGGACGTCCCCGATCACGCCGCTCGACGCGACCTCCTTGAGCCGGCGGATGTTGGGGTTGGTGCGCATCCACATGGCCTCGGCGAAGAAGACGCCGTGTGCCCGGGCCTCGGCGACGAGGGTCGCGGTGTCGTCGGCGTTGAGGGTCAGCGCCTTCTCGCACAGCACGTTCTTGCCGGCCTCGAAGCAGAGCCGCACGTCGTCGAGGTGGCGGCCGTGCGGGGTCGCGACGTAGATGATGTCGACGTCCGGATCGGCGGCGAGGGCCTCGTACGATCCGTGCGAGCGAGCGGCGCCGTGCCGGTCGGCGAAGTCCTTGGCTGCCTCGGGCCGCCGCGAGCCCACGGCGGCGAGCTCGCTACCGGGCACGAGGGCCAGGTCGGTGGCGAACGTCTCGGCGATCTTGCCGGTGGCCAGGATCCCCCAGCGGATGGTCTGTGGTGTCGTCATGACCCTCACTGTGCCATTCCCCGAAGCGAATGACAGCCGTGTGATTCATGCTCTAACATCGGATGCATGAGTGCCGTGGAGAAGTCCGACCCGCAGGGCTCCGCCGTCACCTCGACGTTGTCGGAGCGCGATCGGGAGATTCTGGCACTCGAGCGACTCTGGTGGCAGTACGCCGGCGCCAAGGAGCAGGCGATCCGCGACAAGTTCGACATGTCCGCGACCCGCTACTACCAGGTCCTCAACGCGCTGCTCGACCGTGAGGACGCCTTGGCGTTCGACCCGCTGCTGGTCAAGCGCCTCCGACGCCTCCGGGCCCAGCGGCAGCGAAGCCGCTCGGCCAGGCGTCTCGGCATCGACCTCTGACGGTCCCATGGTGGCGCACCGCAAGAACGTCCCGGCCGGCAAGGCATATGTCCCGTCGAGCTGGTTCATCGTCCTGACCGTCATGGTCGTGATCGGTGGAGCCGGTTGGCTCGGCTGGCTGCTGGTGGACGACGACTCGTCCGGCGAGGCATCGCCCTCCGCCTCGGCCCCGACGGCGACGGCGACCGTCGAGCCGACCGAGGCCGAACCGTCCGAGGCCGAGCCGACCGAGCCCGAGCCCGCCCGGTCGAGCGAGACCCCCGCGCCGGAGAAGACGACGCCCGAGCCGACCGCGTCCACCCCGACCGCGCCGGTGACCCAGCGCACGGCGATCGTCTCGGTGCTCAACAACTCCGGCATCGGCGGCGCCGCCCGGACGTTCTCGGGCAAGGTCGCCCAGGCCGGGTGGCAGCTCGGCGGCGTCGGCAACTGGACCGGGGCGATCGACGGCAACACCATCTACTACGCACCGGGCCTGCAGCAGCAGGCTCAGCTGCTCGCCGGTGACGTCGGCATCCAGCGGGTCCGGCCCGCCGTCACGCCCATGCGCATGGACCGGTTGACGATCATCTTGTCCCGCCCGCGATGATGGAGCAATGAGCTCGCCCGTCCGTGATGCCGTGCTCGCCGATCCCGGCGGCACCCTGCTGGCCGTCGACTTCGACGGCACGCTCGCCCACATCGTCGATGACCCCACGCAGGCCTTCGCGCACCCCGACTCGGTCGACGCCCTGGCGCGTCTGGGTGCTGTGCTCGGGGGGATCGCGATCATCACCGGACGACCCGTGCGGCAGGCGCTGGACCTCGGCGGGTTCGAGGGCCGCGCAGGGCTCGAGCGGCTCGTGATCCACGGTCACTACGGCGCGGAGCACTGGTCGGCGGTCGACGGGGTGATCACCGAGACCGAGCGGACGTCCACGATCCACGACCTGGCCGCCCGCATGCCGGCGTGGCTCGACGAGCACGGAGTGCCCGACGTCCGCATCGAGGACAAGGGGCTCGCGATCGCGCTGCACACCCGCGGCGTCGACCCCGGAGCGCTCGACGCCCTCGCCGATCCGGTCGCCGCCCTGGCCGCCGAGCTGGGCCTGGGCCTCGAGCCGGGAAAGCAGGTCATCGAGCTGCGCAGCCCCGGCACCGACAAGGGCGACTCCCTGCGGTCGCTCGCCCACGAGCTCGAGGCCCGGCAGGTGATCTTCGCCGGCGACGACCTCGGCGACCTCCCGGCGTTCGACGCGGTCGACGATCTGCGTGCGGAGGGCGTCGCCGGCATGTTGATCTGCTCGGCCTCGGACGAGCAGGACGCGCTGGTGTCCCGCTCCGACCTGGTGCTCGACGGCCCCGATGCCGTCGCGGCCTGGCTCAAGGCGCTGGCCGATGAGCTCGAGTCGCGCTGACCTGCTGCCGCACACCCGGTGGACGCGCCTGCGCGGCGTCCTCAACTGGATCAACCTGAGCACGCCCCTGGGGCTGCTGGTCGCGCGTCTCGGCAGTGCCACGACCGCACGGCGAGGCCGCGGCACGTACCTGGCCACCGGCTACCGCCTCGGCTTCCCAGCGGCCAACGCGTTCACGATCGGCAGCGTCATCATCACCCGGCACGACCGGTCGTGGTGTGCGCAGCGTCCGGCGCTGCTCCGGCACGAGGACCGGCACTGCACGCAGTACGCCTTCGTCCTCGGCATCGTCATGCTGCCGCTCTACGGGCTGTCCGTGGCGGTCTCCTGGGTCCTCGCGGGAGACCGCTCCTCCTACAACCCGTTCGAGCGCCTCGCTGACCTCGCCGACGGCAACTACCCCCCGCCGACGACCCGTTTCACACGATCGTAGGTCCGGGCGAAGCCCGTGCGTCCCAGCATCTGGACCGAGTAGACACATCGTGAGACGCGCACGTAGGCTGACAGCACTCATCCAGAGGGGTACAGGGACACGGCCCGACGACACCCCAGCAACCAGTCGCAGCACGCGACCAGGTGCTCAATCCGTCCCGGACGACAGTCGATCCGGGAAAGATGACCAGGAGGATCGCGTGAGCATCACCGCAGAGACATCCACCCGAACGACACTTCGCGACGGCGCCTTCGGGCACGCGACCGAGCTGGTCTGCCGGGAGTGCAGCGCGACGCAGCAGCTCGGCCCGTACTACGTCTGCCGCGAGTGTTTCGGCCCGCTCGAGATCAGCTACGACTTCCCGGCCATCACCCGCGAGCAGATCGAGGCCGGCCCGAGCAACATCTGGCGCTACAAGGCGCTGCTCCCGGTGCCGGACGACATCGAGCTCAGCCCGAACCTCGAGCCCGGCTACACGCGACTGCTGAGCGCCGACAACCTCGCCCGCGAGCTCGGCCTCACGAAGCTGTGGGTCAAGGACGACAGCACCAATCCCACCAACTCCTTCAAGGACCGCGTCGTCGCGTGCGCCCTGAGCGCCGCCCGCGAGTTCGGCAGCACGGTGTTCGCCTGCCCCTCGACGGGCAACCTCGCCAACGCCGTCGCCGCGGCCGGTGCCCGGGCCGGCATCAAGACCGTCGTGTTCATCCCCAGCAACCTCGAGACGCCCAAGCAGGTCAACTCGGCGGTCTACACCGAGAACCTGGTCGCCGTCGACGGCAACTACGACGACGTCAACCGCCTCGCCGGCGAGATCGCGGGCGAGGAGGACGGCTGGGCGTTCGTCAACGTCAACGTCCGCCCGTTCTACGCCGAGGGCTCCAAGACGCTCGGCTACGAGATCGCCGAGCAGCTCGGCTGGCGCCTGCCCGACCAGATCGTCATCCCGGTCGCCTCCGGCTCGCAGCTCACCAAGGTCCACAAGGCGTTCAAGGAGCTCATCGCGCTGGGCCTCGTCGAGGACAAGCCGGTCAAGATCTTCGGCGCCCAGGCCACGGGCTGCTCGCCGGTCTCGGAGGCCTTCCGGGAGGGATGGGACGTCGTCCGCCCCGTGCGTCCCGACACGATCGCCAAGTCGCTCGCGATCGGCAACCCCGCCGACGGGGTCTACGTGCTCGACATCTGTCGCGAGACCGGCGGAGCCATCGCCGACATCTCCGACGACGAGGTGCGCGAGGCCATCGTGCTGCTCGCCCGCACCGAGGGCATCTTCACCGAGACGGCGGGCGGCACCACCGTCGGCGTGCTCAAGAAGCTGGTCGACACCGGCCAGCTCGACCCCGAGCTCGAGACCGTCGTGATCAACACGGGCCACGGCCTCAAGACGCTCGACGCCGTCACGGGGCTCGTCGGCGCCGCCGCCACCATCGCACCGACCTATGAGGCCTTCGTGGCCGCCGGCATCGCCTGACTGCTCGACCGAGCACAGAATCCCTAGGAGCATCGTGAGCATCAACGTTCGAATCCCCACGATCCTGCGCACGTACACGCAGGACCAGTCCCAGGTCTCCGCCGAGGGAGAGACCCTCACCGAGGTCCTCGACTCGCTGGAGTCGGACTTCCCCGGCATCAAGGCCCGTGTCGTCGACGACGAGGGCAAGCTGCGTCGCTTCGTCAACATCTACGTCGCGGAGGAGGACGTGCGCTTCTCCGACGGGCTGCAGACCGCGACCCCCAGCGGCTCGCAGGTGTCCATCATCCCCGCCGTCGCCGGAGGCTGCTGAGCTCTGATAACAGCTGCGATGGGGCAACATCCCGCCGTGGCCGGGAGGGGCCGAGCCGTATAGGCTCAGCGTGGCGGCCCCTCGGCAGGTGGGTCCGTACGCAACAGGTGGGAGTGGCGGCATGGTGCAGGGCACCGTCAAGTGGTTCAACGCGGACAAGGGCTACGGATTCATCGAGGTCGAGGGTCAGGACGATGTGTTCGTCCACTGGTCCAAGATCGCCTCCGACGGCTACAAGACCCTCGATGACGGCCAGAAGGTCGAGTTCGAGGTCGTCGACGGGCCCAAGGGCCGCGAAGCACACGAGGTCATCACGCACTGAGCTCCGCTGCCGGGGGTTCCGGCCGGAAACCTCGCCGTTTTTTATCTGACACTTGCGATGTCACATCGTCGCTGACATACTCGCGGTATGTTCATCTCAGCAGCGGATCCGGTCACCGCGCCCACCGGCGGTGCCGAGCTCGAGCAGGTCGTGTGGCTGTCGGTCGCGGCGACGGTGGTCACGATCATCCTCCTGGTCATCGCGTGGGCCCACCGCACGCACCGCATCGAGTGGTTCGACCGCCTCGGCAAGCGCCTCGGCGCCCGGTACGACGAGCCCGGCTGGTCGACGATCCCCACCATGTTCGTGGCCAGCTCCCTGATCGTCGCCCTGCTGGGCTTCATGTGGGACGTGAGCCTGCACGCGGGGCGAGGCCGCGACGCCGGCCCCCTGGCCAATCCGGCCCACTACCTGATCCTCTACGGGCTCTTCGCGCTGTTCGTCGCCGGCATGTCGGCGATCGTCTACCCGCGCGACGGCGAGAAGCCGGGCATCGCGTCCGTCCGCATCACCCGCCACTGGTACGCGCCCGTCAGCGGCATCTTCATCGCCGGCTGCGGCCTGTACGCCCTCATCGGCTTCCCGCTCGACGACGTTTGGCACCGCCTCTTCGGCCAGGACGTGACCCTCTGGGGTCCGACGCACCTGATGCTGATCGGCGGGGCCGGCCTCTCGACCGCGGGCATCATCTTGCTCAACCGTGAGGCCGAGCTCGCGATGCGCCTGCGCGGCAAGGCCGTCCCGGTCTGGCTCAAGACCATCATGACGTCGACCGCGTTCGGCGCCCTGCTGATCGGCCTGTCGGTGTTCCAGGCCGAGTTCGACTTCGGCATCGCACAGTTCCGGATGGTCTTCGCGCCGCTCATGATCGTCGCGGCCGCCGGCATCACCCTGGTCGCCGCCCGCCTGTACATCGGCCCGGGCGCTGCGATCGGCGCTGTCGTCTTCTTCCTGCTGATGCGCGGCATCATCTCGTTCATCGTCACCGACGTCATGGGTGAGGCCGTCCACGTCTTCCCGCTCTACCTCGGCAGCGCGGTCCTCGTCGAGCTGCTCGCGATCTCGCGGCTGCGCCACAAGCCCTTGTGGTTCGGTGCCGTCGCGGGCCTGCTGATCGGCACCGTCGGTCTCGTGCTCGAGAAGCTCTGGAACGACCAGGTCTTCCAGTTCCCGTGGACGCAGGACATGTGGCTCGAGAGCCTGGCCATGGCGATTCCCGTCGCGATCGGCTCGGGTCTGTGCGGTGCCCTGTTCGCCCTGGGCCTGCAGGGCCGCCTGCCGTCCAAGAACGTCGGACGCGTCATCGTGACGGCCTCGGTCGTGGCTCTCTCGGCGGCGGTCGCCAACGGCCTGCACGCGACGGTGCCCAAGGACGGCTCCGCGACGTTCGCGCTGACGCAGGTCGGCACGGCCGACGCCCCCGAGGTCACCGCGGAGGTCACGATCTCCGACGGCGTGGTCGACGCCGACCCGACCTGGGTCCAGATCACCGCCTGGCAGGGCGGCGGCGAGGGTGTCGTCACCGATCGCCTGCGCCGAACCGGCGACAACACCTTCGAGACGACCAAACCGGTGCCGGTCGGCGGCAACTGGAAGACGCTGCTGCGGGTGCAGGACGGCCGGACGTTGGCCGCGGTGCCGATCTTCCTGCCGGCCGACGGACCGCTCAAGGCCGAGGAGGTGCCGGCCGAGGCCTCGTTCACCCGCGACTTCGTCCCGGAGATCGACATCCTGCAGCGGGAGCGCACCGACGACCACCCGGCGTGGATCTGGATGGCCGCCAACATGGTCGTGCTCCTGTGCAGCCTCGGGATGATCCTCGGCATCTGCATCGCGGTCTCGCGGGTCGCCCGCAAGCTCGAGGAGCACGAGGCCGCCGAGGCTCCCGGTCGCACACCTACGCTGACCTCATGACTCCTGTCGGCGAGCAGCTCCTCGCCCACCACGTCGCGCTGCTCGCCGTCCCTGCGATCGTCCCGGCGGTGATCGTGGTCGGGGTGGTGCTGTACATCGCCCGCAAGGACCGGCGGGAGGAGCGCGAGGAGCGCGAGCTCCTCGCCCGCGCCTTCGAGCCCGAGCCCGACGGCGCCGACCCGGACAAGAAAGGCAACGAATGAAGCTGGCCATCACCCTGGCCGCGTCCGTCCTGCTGGTCGCGGGCTGCGGAGCGTCGGACCCGGAGTCCGGCCCGGCGCCCCAGCCGTCGACGCCGAGTGCGGCCACCAGCAGCGAGCCGAGCCCTGACCCGGCCCCCGAGCCGGCAGCGGATGCCGGCGCGGTGGTCGACATCAGCATCCGTGGCGGCGAGGTCACCCCGAAGGGCGGACGCGTCGAGGTCGAGGCCGGCCAGGAGATCACGCTCAGGATCACCTCGGACGCCGACGAGGAGATCCACGTGCACTCCGATCCGGAGCACACGTACGAGGTGACCGCTGGCGAGTCCGTCACCGAGTCGTTCACGATCGACACCCCCGGACAGGTCGCGGTCGAGGCCCACCACCTCGACGCGACGATCGTGCAGCTCGTCGTCCGTCCGTGACCCTGCCGTCAGGAGTGGGTGCCGGCTTCGCGGCCCACGGGGTCGGCGGGGCGACGGATCTGCCGATCCCGTTCATCTACGCGATGGTCGGTGCCTCCTGGGCGCTGACCATCTCGTTCGCGGTGCTGGCGCTCGCCTGGAAGACGCCGAGGTTCGCGGACGAGCCGGCGGTCGATGCCGTCCCGGCCCGCCGCCCCTGGCTCGCGGTCGTCGGGCTCGTGCTCACCGCGTGGGGCCTGACGGCCCTGTACGGCGGCCCCTCCGACGCGTCCAACGGCGGGCTGCAGGCCCTCTACATCCTGGTGTGGGTCGGGCTCGTCCCGCTCGCACTCCTGGCCGGGCACGTCTGGCGTGACCTGTCGCCGTGGCGGACGCTCACGGGGCAGGGGCTGTGGACGTATCCGGAACGGCTGGGCTACTGGCCCGCCGCGGCGGGACTGTTCGCCTTCGTCTGGCTCGAGCTCGCCTCGCCCGACCCGGGCGACGTCGGGGCGGTGCGGATCTGGGTGGCGCTGTACGTCGTCGCGATGCTCGCCGGTGGGATCGCGTTCGGCCCCCGCTGGTTCGACCGCGCCGATCCCTTCGACGTCTACAGCGCGCTGGTCGCCCGGATGTCACCGATCGCACGCGGCGGCCGGCGGTCGCGCAACCCGCTGCGCGGCCTGACGACGATCCCGGTGGCGCCAGGACTCGTCGCGGTGATCGCGGTGCTGCTGGGCTCTACCGCGTACGACAGCTTCGCGGCCTCGCCGTTCTGGCAGGGCAAGGACATCTCCGACGTCGAGGCCGCTGCGGCGCTGCTGGGCTTCTGCCTCGTGGTCGGGGTGCTGTTCGTGGCCGCCGCGATGGCGACCGGGGGAGTCGGCCGCGAGGAGCGTCGGGCGCTGCCGGGTCTGCTGGCGCACTCCTTGGTGCCGATCGTCGTCGGCTACGTGTTCGCCCACTACCTGACGTACCTCGTCGAAAAGGGGCAGTCCGCCCTCTTCGCCCTGCTCGACCCGCTGGGCCGCGGATGGACGCCCCTGGGCTCTGCGGACCCCAGCTACTTCCTCTCCGAGCACACGTCGACGCTCGCGGCGCTGAAGGTGACGTTCGTGGTCGCCGGGCACGTCGTGGCGGTGATCGCGGCCCACGACAAGGCCCTCGCGCTGCTGCCCAGGGCGCACCGGCTGAGCGGCCAGCTGGCGATGCTGGTGCTCATGGTGGTCTACACGTTCACCGGGCTCTACCTGTTGTTCTCGGTCTGACCCCCGGCTTCTGTCCGGGGATCTCGGTACCGTCGGTCCATGGCGACGATCTACAACACCGCGACGACACTCGACGGATATCTCGCGACGACCGACAACTCCCTGCAGTGGCTCTTCGAGGTGCCGGGGGCGGGCGAGGAGGAGTCAGGGCTCGACACCTTCCTGGCGGGCATCGGCGTCCTGGTCATGGGGTCGACGACCTACGAGTGGGTGGTCGAGTTCGAGCAGCTGGTCGAGCACCCCGAGCGCTGGACCGCGTCCTTCGGTGACCGGCCCACCTGGGTCTTCACGCACCGCGATCTCCCGGTCGTCGAGGGCGCGGACATCCGGTTCACGCAGACGCCGGTCGCCGAGGTGCACCCCGAGCTGGTGGCCGCGGCGGGCGACCGGGACATCTGGCTGATGGGGGGCGGTGACCTCGTCGGGCAGTTCGCCGACGCCGGCCTGCTCGACCGCATCACCGCCACGATCGCACCGGTGACCCTCGGCGCGGGAGCGCCGCTGCTGCCGCGCGACCTCCGCTCGGACCGGCTCACGCTCGTCTCGGTCGAGCAGCGCGGACAGTTCGCCGAGCTCACCTACGACGTCGGATCGCCATCCTGATTGCGCGAGCGTGATTAGCACTCGTATAGTGAGAGTGCTAGAACATCCGATCAGGTTGATGAGGTTGTGGGCCGCGGCGAGAAGGGTTCGCCACACGCCGCAGCCGTCCGTCGCGGGCATCGCCTGATCGCCCCCACGTCGACAACCAAGTCGGAGAAACCATCCATGGCAAAAACCATTGCTTTCAACGAGGAAGCCCGTCGCGGCCTCGAGCGCGGTATGAACCAGCTCGCCGACGCCGTGAAGGTGACGCTCGGCCCCAAGGGCCGCAACGTCGTCCTGGAGAAGAAGTGGGGAGCCCCCACGATCACCAACGACGGCGTCAGCATCGCCCGTGAGATCGAGCTCGAGGACCCCTACGAGAAGATCGGCGCCGAGCTCGTCAAGGAGGTCGCCAAGAAGACCGACGACGTGGCGGGCGACGGCACCACCACGGCCACCGTGCTGGCTCAGGCGCTCGTGCGCGAGGGTCTGCGCAACGTCGCCGCCGGCGCCAACCCGATGGGCCTGAAGAAGGGCATCGAGGCCGCCGTCGAGCGCGTCGTCGAGGCCATCGGCCAGGCGGCCAAGGACGTCGAGACCAAGGAGCAGATCGCCTCCACGGCGAGCATCTCCGCGGCCGACACCGTGGTCGGCGGCATCATCGCCGAGGCGATGGACAAGGTCGGCAAGGAAGGCGTCATCACCGTCGAGGAGAGCAACACCTTCGGCCTCGAGCTCGAGCTCACCGAGGGCATGCGCTTCGACAAGGGCTACATCAGCCC
>JAOPWZ010000073.1 GCA_025965435.1 Aeromicrobium sp. | reverse complement strand
ACCTGGCGGCGATGGTCGCCGGCGCGAAGTACCGCGGCGAGTTCGAGGAGCGGCTCAAGGCCGTCCTGACCGAGATCAAGGAGTCCGAGGGGCAGGTCATCACGTTCATCGACGAGCTCCACACCGTGGTCGGGGCAGGCGCCGGCGGCGACAGCTCGATGGACGCGGGCAACATGCTCAAGCCGATGCTGGCCCGCGGCGAGCTGCGGATGATCGGTGCGACGACGCTCGACGAGTACCGCGAGCGGATCGAGAAGGATCCGGCCCTGGAGCGTCGCTTCCAGCAGGTGTTCGTCGGGGAGCCGACCCCGGAGGACACCATCGCGATCCTGCGCGGCCTCAAGGAGCGGTACGAGGCGCACCACAAGGTGTCGATCTCGGACGCCGCGCTGGTCGCCGCGGCGACGCTGTCCGATCGGTACATCCCCGGCCGCCAGCTGCCCGACAAGGCGATCGACCTGATCGACGAGGCCGGCAGCCGTCTGCGCATGGAGATCGACTCCAGCCCCGTCGAGATCGACGAGCTGCGCCGCTCGGTCGACCGGCTCCGCATGGAGGAGCTGCACCTGGAGAAGGAGTCCGACGAGGCGAGCCTCGAACGACTCGACAAGCTGCGGGTCGAGCTCGCCGACAAGCAGGAGACGCTGCGGGCGCTCGAGCAGCGGTGGGAGGCCGAGAAGCAGAGCCTCAACGCCGTCGGTGACATCAAGGAGCGCATCGACGAGGTGCGCAGCGCCGCGGAGCGCGCGCAGCGCGAGGGCGACATGGAGCAGGCCAGCCGCCTCCTCTACTCCGAGATCCCCGCGATGGAGCGGCAGCTCGCCGACGCCCAGGAGGCCGAGGTGCGCACCACTGCCAGCGGCGAGGGACCCATGGTCCACGAGGAGGTCGGCGCCGACGACATCGCCGAGGTGGTGGCCGCCTGGACCGGCATCCCCACCGGACGTCTGCTCGAGGGCGAGAGCGGCAAGCTCCTGCGCATGGAGGACGAGCTGGGCAAGCGGCTCATCGGCCAGCGGGCCGCGGTGACCGCGGTGTCCGATGCCGTCCGCCGGTCGCGGGCCGGCATCTCCGACCCCGACCGTCCGACCGGATCGTTCATGTTCCTCGGCCCGACCGGCGTCGGCAAGACCGAGCTCGCCAAGACGCTGGCGGAGTTCCTGTTCGACGACGAGCGGGCGATCATCCGCATCGACATGAGCGAGTACTCCGAGAAGCACTCGGTCAGTCGACTCGTGGGCGCCCCTCCGGGTTACGTCGGCTACGACGAGGGCGGTCAGCTCACCGAGGCGGTGCGCCGCCGGCCCTACTCCGTCGTGCTCCTCGACGAGGTCGAGAAGGCCCACCCCGAGGTGTTCGACATCCTCCTGCAGGTGCTCGACGACGGACGCTTGACCGACGGCCAGGGTCGCACGGTCGACTTCCGCAACGTCATCTTGATCCTGACGTCGAACCTCGGCTCGCGGTTCCTGGTCGATCCGACGCTCGACGAGGCCGCCAAGCGGGAGGCCGTGATGGAGGTCGTCAAGGCGTCGTTCAAGCCGGAGTTCCTCAACCGGCTCGACGAGATCGTGACGTTCGACGCGCTCGGCACCGACGAGCTGGCGCACATCGTGGACCTGCAGGTCGACGCGGTGGCCAAGCGGTTGCAGGCCCGCCGGATCACGCTCGACGTGACCCCCGCGGCTCGCGAGTGGCTCGCGCTGACGGGTTGGGACCCGGCCTACGGGGCCCGGCCGCTGCGCCGGCTCGTGCAGCAGGCGATCGGCGACCGGCTCGCGCGGTCGCTGCTCGGCGGCGAGGTCCGAGACGGCGACACCGTCGTGGTCGACCGGATGCCCGACGCCGACGAGCTGACGGTGGCGCCGGTTCGGTGACGCCCTGGCGGCGGCCCGGATGGCGGCGGGTTGCTGACTTGCCGCTGCATGATTCGATAGGCGCATGACTGACACCGCGGTGAGGCGTCCTCCCATGTTGACGGGGGCCTGCCTCTACCTCGGCACCTTGTCGGTGATCATGGCGATCCGGGCCGTCGCACTCGTCTCGTCGTGGAACGCCGAGAACCGCGCCGCCGACTTCGCCTCGACCCTCGAGGTGCTGCGTGATGCCGGGCTGGGCGCGTCGGGAGCGGAGACGTTCTACAAGGCGTTCGTCACGGGGGTGGCGGTGCTGGCCGCGTGCGGTGCCGTGTTCGCGCTGTACACCGCGCGCGGGCATCGGCCGAGCCGCGTCGGCCTGACGATCGTCGTCGGGGTCGCCGGCACCGCCACGTTCCTCGGGGTGGTGGGCGGGACCTTCCTGTTCGCGATGATCGGCGCGCTGGCGGTCGCCTTCACGGTCCGGTTGTGGACCGGTGAGATCGGCACCTACTTCCGGACGCTGGCGGGCCACGTGCCGCCGGTCCCCCAGCACTCATCGGTCGACCCGTTCGCTCTTCCGCCCCAGTTCTCCTCCGACTCCGGTCCCGCCGAGAACGTCGAGTACGAGCCGTCGACCTCGGGTCAGTCACGGGCGCCGTCCGCGCCGACCTACGCGCCCCCGGCCGCCGCCCCGCAGCCACCGTCCGCCCAGGCCTACGCGCCGCCGCCCGGCTACCACCAGCCGCAGCCGGGTCGCGAGCCGCTGCCCCGGTCGGTCAGCATCGCGGTGTGGACGACGCTGATCGGCTCGGCCATCGTCGCGGCCGGCGCCGCCTTCGGCCTGCTGGGACTCCTGCTCGTCGGCGACGACTACGAGACGATGCTGCGCGACAGCCCGGTCAGCGAGAGCATGCTGGACCAGTCCGGCATGGACTACGACCAGCTCTACCGGATGTCCCTGACCTTGTTGGGCCTCTGCCTTCCCCTCGCCGTTGCGGGCCTCGCAGCGGCGACGCTGGTGCTCGTCAAGAAGCGCAAGGGTGACGTCTTCCTGTTCGTCATGGCGGTCGTCACAGTCGTCACCTCCCTCCTGATGTTCCCGATCGGGCTCCCGTGGACGGCGGCCGCGTTGACGTGCGCGGTGCTGCTCCGCAAGCGCGAGTCGCGCGCCTGGTTCGCCAAGTCCTAGCGCCCGTCGAAGGGGGTCGCCGCTGTGCGGCTCTTTCACGGCGACCCCTAGACTGGGGGCATGTCTGACAGCGTCGCCACCGTCAAGAAGCGTCCCCATGTCGTCGTTGTCGGAGGCGGATTCGGAGGCATCGCCGCGGTCCGAAAGCTCAAGCGCGCGGACGTCGACGTGACGCTGATCGACCGGCACACGTACAACACGTTCCAGCCGCTGCTCTACCAGGTCGCGACCGCGAGCCTCAACCCCGGCGACATCACCTGGTTCCTGCGCGCCATCCGCGCCAACCAGTCGAACGTCCGCTTCATCAAGGGCAATGTGGTCTCGATGGACCACGAGGCGAAGTCGCTGCGGCTCGAGGGTGGCGTCGACGTCACGTACGACTACCTCGTCATCGCGGTGGGCGTCACGGCCAACTTCTTCGGCATCCCCGGGGCCGCGGAGTACTCGATGCCGCTCTATCGCCGCTCGCAGGCCCTCGCCGTGCGCGACAAGATGTTCGCCAACCTCGAGGAGGCCGCGGTCAACGGCCAGGACCGTGACCTGCGGATCGTCGTGGTCGGCGGTGGCGCCACAGGCGTCGAGACGGCCGGCGCCTTCGCCGAGCTGCGCAACAACGACATGCCCACGACGTATCCCGAGCTCGACACCAAGCGCGTCCACATCACGCTGGTCGAGATGCTGCCCCACGTGCTGGCGCCGTTCCATCCCAAGCTGCGCGACTACGCCAAGAAGTCGCTGGAGAAGCGCGACGTCGAGCTGCGTCTGGAGACCGCCGTGAAGGAGGTCCGCCCCGACGGAGTGCTGGTCGAGAACGGCGGCGAGCAGCAGTTCCTGCCCGCCGGCATGGTCGTGTGGGCCTCGGGCATCACGGCCCACTCGACGGTGCGCGACTGGTCGCTGCCTCAGGGCCGCGGTGGCCGGGTCGAGACCGACGAGCACCTGCGGGTCAAGGGCATGCAGGACGTCTTCGCGATCGGCGACGTGTCGGTCAGCCCCGACGAGCCCCTGCCGCAGCTGGCGCAGCCCGCGCTCCAGGGTGGCAAGCACGTCGCGGACGTCATCCGCCGGCAGGTCGCGGGCAAGTCCGCGCCGAAGCCGTTCAAGTACAAGGACAAGGGCACGATGGCGACCATCGGTCGCTCGTCGGCCGTCGCCGAGATCAAGCACCTGCCGCGCCTGACCGGTTTCCCGGCCTGGATCATCTGGGTCGGCCTGCACGTCGCGACGCTGCTGGGCAACCGCAACCGCTTCGCCACGATGACGAACCTGACGGCCAAGTACCTGTTCCAGAAGAGCCACAACGCGATCGTGGGCGAGACCCCGCCGGTCGTCGCGCTCAAACCGGTCGTCGTCGAGGCGCGGTCGCCGCTGCGCATCGAGTCGAAGTCGTCCGCCAAGAAGGCGGCTGCCAAGGCCACAGCCAAGAAGGCGCCGGCCAAGAAGGCGCCGGCCAAGAAGGCGCCGGCGAAGAAGGCACCCGCCGAGAAGGCACCGGCCCAGCAGGCGAGCGCTGACGAGGCTCCCGCAGCTGGGGAGACCACCCTGCCGTTCGACAAGTGACGCCCTAGTCACGCGTCTTCGGGCGTCGCCGACCCCTCGACCGGCTCGTCGAGGGGTGGGATGCTGAGGGAGTTCCCGTGGGACAGGGAGGTCCCCATGAAGACTGAAGAGCTCGCGGAGAGACTTTTCGAGTCGACGCTCGGGGCGCTCGACGTGCTCTCGATCCACCTCGGCGACCGGCTCGGCCTGTACCAGCTGCTGCAGGAGCACGGCCCGATGACGGCCGACGCCCTCGCCGGTCGTGCCGGCATCGGTCGCCGGTACGCCCGCGAGTGGCTGGAGCAGCAGTCGGTCGCGGGGCTGCTGGAGGTCGAGGACGCCGCGGTGGACGTCGACGAACGGCGGTTCATCCTCCCGCCGGAGCATGTGGGTGCCCTCGCCGACCGCGACGCGATCGACCACTTCGCGCCGGTCGTGCGGGTCGTTGCGACCGCGGCGACCCGTGCCGATGCCCTGGTGGAGGCGTACCGCACCGGCGGTGGCGTGCCGTGGGAGGCGTACGGCCCGGACATGCGGACCGGCCAGGCCGAGGGCAACCGCCCGGCCTACCTGCATCTCCTGGCGCAGGAGTGGCTGCCCGCCGTCCCGGGGCTGGAAGCGACCCTGGAAGCCGGCGCCCGGATCGCCGACATCGGCTGCGGCGAGGGGTGGTCCTCGATCGCGATGGCGTCGGGCTTCCCCGCCGTGACGGTCGACGGCTTCGACATCGACGTGGCGTCTGTCGAGGCGGCCGGACGCCACGCCTCCGAGGCAGGCGTCTCGGACCGGGTGCGGTTCCACGTGACCGACGCCGGGACGACGGCCCCGGCCGGCGGCTTCGACCTGGTGACGGCGTTCGAGTGCATCCACGACCTGCCCGATCCCGTCGCGGTGCTCGCGGCGATGCGCGGCCTGGCGCGTCCCGACGGCGTGGTGCTGGTCATGGACGAGCGGGTGCCGGAGTCCTTCACGGGTCGCAGCGGGGACCCGGTCGAGCAGCTGATGTACGGATTCTCGATCTCGATCTGCCTGCCCGACAGCATGAGCACGACACCGTCGCGGGCCACCGGCACCGTCATGCGTCCCTCGGTCCTGCGTGGCTACGCGCGCGAGGCGGGATTCACGGACGTCGAGGTGCTCCCGATAGAGCACGATCTGTGGCGCTTCTACCGGCTCCTCCACTGACGTACGCCACCGTGTGGCCCACGAACTAGAGTGGGCGCGTCCCGGGTACCCGTTACGAAGGCAGGTCGGTCATGTCCGCAGTCACGTCCCAGATCGTCGACGGCATCGGCCGGCTCGTCCTGTCGCGGCCCGAGCAGTCGAACTCCTTCGACGTCCCGGCCGCCCGTGAGATGGCCGCCGCTGTCGACGCCGTGTCGTCCGACGAGGTCCGCGCGATCACCCTCACCGCGGATGGCAAGCGATTCTGCGCCGGCGGTGACGTCACGTCCTTCCTGGCATCGGATGACCCTGCCGCCTACTTGCTCGAGCTCGCCCAGGTCCTCGAAGGGGCGCTGCGGGATCTCGCCGGCCTCGCCACGCCGGTCGTCGCGGGCGTGCGGGGGGCTGTGGCCGGAGCCGGGCTCGCGGTCATGCTGAGTGCCGACGTCATCGTCGCCTCGCGGTCGACCAAGTTCGTGATGGCGTACCCCGGCATCGGGCTCACGCCCGACTGCGGCGTGTCCTACCTGCTGCCGCGTGCGATCGGCCAGCAGCGGGCCCTCGACCTCGCGCTGACCGGACGGGTGCTGAGCGCCGACGAGGCGCTCGACTGGGGGCTCGTGACCTCCGTCGTCGACGACGACGCGGTCGAGACGAGGGTCGACGAGATCGCCCGTACCTGGGCCGACACCGCCCCGGCCGCCCTGGGGCAGGCCCGCCGGCTGATCCGCAGCTCGTGGGACACCAGCGGCCCCGAGCAGGGTGCGGACGAGTCGACGACGATCGCCTCGCTCGTCATGGGTGACGAGGCGCAGCGGCTGGTGAAGGCCTTCACCTCTCGCTGAGGCGATGGTCAGCCGATCAAGGCCTCCAGCTCGGCCCGCGCCGTCACCATCGAGGGTCCGTACCAGGTGAGGGCCCGGCCGGGCACCAGTCGCGTCGGCGTCGTGAAGGCCTCGGGCCCGTCGTCGGCGGTGAAGACGTAGGGCTCGTCGGGCAGCAGCACCAGATCGGCGTCGATGTCGGTGAGCTCCACGTGCGGGTAGCGGCTCGCGTCGGGATCCTCCGCGGCGAAGGCGTTGACGAGTCCCAAGCGCTCGATCAGGTCACCCGTGAAGGTCCGCGGGCCCACGACCATCCACGGGTCGCGCCAGATGGGGATCGCGACGCGGCGACCGTCGAGCGTGGGGGGCGCGGCCCAGACCTGCTCGGCCGCGACGAGCCAGTCGGGGATCTCCCAGCCGAGGGCATCGGCGAACATGCGGCGCATCGAGGCGAAGGCCTGGTCGACGGTCTCGATCACGGTGACCCACACCGGGATGCCTGCCTCGCGCAGCCGGGTGATGTCGAGCTCGCGGTTCTCCTCGCGGTTGGCGATCACGAGGTCGGGTGCCAGCTCGACGATCGCGGACCGGTCGGGATTCTTCGTGCCGCGCACCCGGGTGACGTCGAGGTCGGCCGGCTGCGTGCACCAGTCCGTGGCACCGACGAGCGCGTCGGGCCTGGTCAGCGCGATCGCCTCGGTCAGGGACGGGACGAGGGACACGACGCGACGGACCGGGTGGCCGAGGTCGACGCCGTGCCCCAGGTCGTCGTCGCTCATGAGGATCGGCGCGCGCCCATGGAACCGCAGACCGGTGCCGGCCAGCCGAGGTCGTCGGCCTTGATGGCGGCGTCGACCAAGGGTGCGATGTCGTCGGGGAACGAGGTGGAGCGGCGGCTCGCCATGTCCATGTGCACGAGGGTGACCTCGACGGTGCAGGCCAGCTGCTGCCGGCTGCGGTTCACGATCAGTGCGATGGCGTGGAGCACCTTGTCGGACCTGTCGAGGAGGCGCACGTGGGTGGACACCCGCTCGCCTTCCAGCACCTCCGCGAAGTAGCGGATGTGGTGCTCGGCGGTGAAGTTCGACAGGCCGCGTTCGGGGATGTAGGTGTCGCCCATCTCCAGGTCTGTGCAGCGAAGCCACAGGCCCTCGGCGCCCAGCAGGAGGTAGTGGCCGATGTTCATGTGGCCGTTGAGGTCGATGTACTCGGGCGGGACGACTCTGTCGATCTGGGCCGGAAGCTCGAGCACCTGCTCGAAGGTCGGGAGGGGGATGCTCACCCGCTCGACGATACCGACCCGGACGCGCGGGGGACGGGCGACATGTCAGGAACGTCCTGCGAGACAATGAGCCCATGACTGAGACCGCTGACATCACGTGGAACGCATCGGGCGACTACGAGGACATCCTCTACGCGACGACCGACGACGGCATCGCGAAGATCACGATCAACCGTCCCGAGGTGCACAACGCCTTCCGGCCGCAGACCCTCATCGAGGTGTCGCACGCGCTGAACGAGGCGCGCGAGGACGAGTCGGTCGGCGTCATCATCCTGACGGGTGCCGGCGACAAGGCGTTCTGCTCCGGTGGCGACCAGCGGGTGCGCGGTGACAGCGGCTACAAGACCGACGAGGGCGCGACGGGCCGGTTCCACGTGACGGACCTGCACGTGCAGATGCGGCGTTGTCCCAAGCCCATCGTCGCGATGGTCGCCGGCTGGGCGATCGGCGGCGGGCACGTCCTGCACCTCGTCGCGGACCTGACGATCGCGGCCGACAACGCCGTGTTCGGGCAGGTCGGGCCCAAGGTCGGCTCGTTCGACGGCGGCTACGGCGCGAGCATCCTGTCGGATCTCGTGGGGCCGAAGAAGGCCAAGGAGATCTGGTTCCTGTGCCGCCAGTACGACGCTCCGACCGCGCTGGAGATGGGCCTGATCAACACCGTCGTGCCGCTGGCCGATCTCGAGACCGAGACCGTGCAGTGGTGCCGCGAGATGCTCCAGCTGTCCCCGTGGGCGCTGCGGCTGTCGAAGCTCAGCTTCCACGCCCACGAGGACGGCTACGCCGGCATCCAGCAGCTGGCGCACGACGCCAACCTGCTGTTCTACGGCAGTGCCGAGGCCCAGGAGGGGCGCGAGGCCTTCAAGGCCAAGCGCACCCCCGACTTCGGGCAGTTCCCGAAGCGGGCCTGAGCCTGGCTCAGTGGGCCCTCGTCGGGAGGGCCCAACATGGGGCGATGTCCCGATGTGTCGGGGCTGGCCGCTGCGGTCTCCTGTGAGGGCGGACACTCGGTTCGCACCCGACAACCGGAGGCCCTCATGGGACTGTTCATGGATGTGCACCACCTCGAAGACGCCGTCACGATCGACGACGTGAAGAAGGCTCACGCAGCCGATCTCGAGACCCAGGACGCGCACGGCGTCAACTACCGGAGCTACTGGGTGGACGAGGCGAACGGCACGATCTTCTGCCTCGTCGACGCGCCCGATGCGGAGGCCGCGAACACCGTGCACCGGGAGGCGCACGGTCTGGTGGCGGACGAGATCCACCTCGTCGTCGAAGGCGGCTGAACCCGTGGACCGCTCGGCTGCCGACGCTGCCGGGCGGTCCGCCCGCGCCGGCGCGTCCCTCCTGGCACGGCCGGCACGGGCTCCTCGCGTCCACCGCGGCCAGCGACAGGGTGCTGGCGTGCGAGGCGCCTTGGGGTCACAATCGATAGCGGGCGCCAAGGAGAGCCAGATGGACGAGCCAGGCAGCGAGATCGACGTGGAGCGTCCTCGTCTGGTCGAGCGGGACGACCTCCTCGCGACCCTGGTCCGGATCGCCGACGACGCCAGTCACCATCACGGCAAGCTCGTGCTGCTGAGCGGCGAGGCGGGCGTCGGAAAGACAGCGCTCGTGGAGGCACTGCTCGGCGCGTTGCCCGCCTCGCTGACCCTCCGCCGCGGAGCCTGCGACAACGTCACGACCCCGGCACCACTCGGGCCGTTCCTGGAGGCGGCGCCGGAGCTGGACGACGTGCCGTTGCCCGCGCCGCATGACGACAATGCCGTCCTGTTCCGGGTCGCGGGTGGCGTCCTGTCGGCCGGTCCGACGGTCGTGGTGCTGGAGGACATGCACTGGGCCGACGGTGCCTCGCTGGACCTGCTCAGATATCTGGGCCGGCGGATCGATCGTCTGGATCTCGCCCTCATCATCACGTTCCGCAACGACGAGGTCGCCGCCGACCACCCCTTGCGCGTCGTCCTCGGTGATCTCGCGACCGCGGCCGGCACGGTGCGGATCGCGGTGCCCCCGTTGTCCCCGTCCGGCGTCGACCGTCTTGCGACCGCCGTCGGTTCCGGAGTCGACACATCGACGCTGCACCAGCGGACGGGTGGCAACGCGTTCTACGTGACCGAGGTGCTTGCGACCGGGGACGACGACGTTCCGGCGACCGTGCGCGACGCGGTCATGGCGCGGGTGTCCCGCTTGGGCGAGGGTGCACGCCGCACCCTCGGCGCTGCGGCGGTCCTCGGGCCGGATGCCGACGTGGACCTCTTGGCGGACGTGGCCGGACGCCCGATCCAGGACATCGACGAGTGCGTCGCCCGGGGCGTGCTGGTGACGGACGGTCTGCGGGTCACCTTTCGGCACGAGCTGGCACGCCGAGCCGTCGAGGAGTCGCTCACACTGGCTACTCGCACCGAGCTGCATGCCCACGCGTTGGCCCAGCTGCGGCGCAGGGGGTCCGGCGACGATCGGCGACTCGCCCACCACGCCGATGCCAGTGGTGATCGTGTCGCGGTGCTCGAGCACGGCCCGCGTGCGGCCGAGCTGGCTGCAGCCAGGGGCGCGCACCGGGAGGCGGCAGCGCACCTTCGGACCGTCCTCGAGGCGCTACCCGCAGGATCGGCGACGCAGGCCGACGTGCTCGACCGCTTGGCGACAGAGCTGTGCCTCACGGGACACGCCCAGGAGGCGTTGGACATCGAGCACCAGGCGCTGGCGGCGCATCGGACGGGCGGCGACGTGGTGCGTGAGGGCCGGGCCCTGCGCTGGATCAGCCGGCTGTCGTGGATGCTGGGCCGCGGCGCCGTCAGCGATCAGTTCGCGCACCGGGCGATCGAGGTGCTCGAGCCGGCAGGGCCAGGGCACGAGCTCGCGATGGCCTACAGCAATCTGGCCCAGATCCGCATGCTGGGCGACGACGTCGCCGGCGCGCAGATCTGGGGTGGTCGCGCCCTCGCGCTGGCCTCCGACCTCGACGACGTCTTCGTGCGCACTCATGCGTTGAACAACGTCGGCACGGCCCTGGCGAACGGTGACCGTCTCGACGAGGGCGTCACGATGCTTCGCGAGAGTCTCGGCCTCGCGCTCGACCATGGCTTCGTCGACCATGCGGCGCGGGCGTACTGCAACCTCAGCGTCTCGCTGTCCCTGCATCGGCATCACGCGGAGGCCGAGCAGGTCATGGCCGAGGGTGTGACGTTCGCGTCCGAGCGGGATCTGGACTACTACGGCGACTACATCACGGCGATGCTGGCGACGTCCGCAGTCGAGCGCGGTGCGTTCGCGGACGCGGAGCGGCTGGTGGAGCGTCTGCTCCGGATCCCGCACCTGGCCGTGGTCACACGGATCCCCGCGTTGACCGTCCAGGGGCTGCTCGACATCCTCCGCGGTGACGGACCCGGAGACGCGCTGGGAGAGGCGTGGCGCCTGGCCGAGGGGACACGGGAGCCGCAGCGGCTGGTGCCGGTCGCCCTCGCGATGGCCGAGGCGGCCTGGGTCGCGGGCCGTCCCGATGACGTGACGCGAGCGCTGGACATCCTGTGGACACGAAACGCCGAGCAACCGCACCCCTGGCGCACGGGGGAGCTGGCTTGGCGGTTGCACGCTGCGGGGGCTGGGCGGGATCTCCCCGGACCGGCGGCAGAACCATTCGCGTTGATGCTGGACGGCCGCAACCGGGACGCCGCGGCGCGGTGGCGCGCGCTCGGCTCACCGGTGTGGGCCGCGAGGGCGCTGGCAACCTCGGACGACGTCGAGGATGTCCGCCATGGGCTCGTCGCTCTGGAGACACTGGGTGCGCTGGGCGTCCGTGACGCCGTGATGCGCGACCGGTACGCCCGAGGGCTGTCGGCGGTCCGTGGTCCCCGTGCGTCGAGCGCGGCCCATCCGGCTGGACTGACGACCCGGGAGGCCGAGGTGCTGCAGCTGCTGGGCCAGGGGATGAGCAATGCCGAGATCGCCGCCACACTGTTCGTCACGCCGAAGACGGTCGGGCATCACGTCTCAGCGGTGCTGCGCAAGCTCGAGACATCGAGCCGGGCGCGGGCCGTTGCTGTCGCAGCGGCCCGCGGCCTGCTCATGTCGCGCTAGCGCTGGTCCTTGCGGTCCGCGTCGACGTCGACGTCCGGGTCGACGCGGTCCGCTTCCAGCAGACGCTCGTCGACGGCGCTGCGGGTGTGCTCGGCCTCGAGGCGGTTCTCCTCGGCGCGACGCTCCAGCTCCTCGGCAGCGATCCGGGCCTCCTCGGCGTCCGCCTTGGCGGCCAGGGCATCGGCCTCACGTCGCTTGATGTCGACGCTGGTCAACTTGGCGTCCTCGCGCAGCAGGGCGGCCTTCTCGCGCTGCTCCTGGTCGTGCTGGATGCGCTGTTCTTCCTTCTTGCGCTTGGCGGCCCGCGAGGCGGCGATGAGGCCTGCGATGAGGGCGACCACGACGAGCGCGATGATGAGCCAGACCCACCAGTCGATGTCGGACATGTCGATCTCCTTTGGTCCCGGGCGTCGTCACGAAGGCCCGGGATGGACCACGCGCGACTCCCGTCACCCCGGGTACCCACAATCCTCGAACCGACGCGCAGCCGGTCGCTGCCGGCGGGCTACACGTTGCGGCGGTACTGGCCGCCGACCTCGAAGAACGCCTCGGTGACCTGCTGCAGCGAGCACACCCGCGCCGCCGCCATGAGCTCGGCGAACACGTTCTCGTGGTTGATCGCGGCGAGCCTGAGCCGGTCCAGCGCCTCGGCCGCCTCCTGCGAGTGCGCGTCGTGGAAGCTGCGCACCCGGCCCAGCTGCGACTCCTTCTCGGACTCCGTGGCCCGCGCGAGCTCGACGGTGTGCTCCTCCTCGCCCTCGCTGGGCGGCCGACGGAACGTGTTGACACCGATGATCGGCAACGAGCCGTCGTGCTTGCGGTGCTCGTAGAGCAT
>JAOPWZ010000027.1 GCA_025965435.1 Aeromicrobium sp. | reverse complement strand
TCGGCGAGGCGCTGGATGGCCGTGCCGAGCTTCTCCTGGTCGCTCTTGGTCTTGGGCTCGATCGCGACCTGGATGACCGGCGCGGGGAACGTCATGGACTCGAGCACGATCTGCTTCTGCGGATCGGACAGCGTCTCGCCGGTCGTGGTGTCCTTCAGACCCATGACGGCGACGATCTGGCCGGCACCCACGGACGCGATCTCGGCACGCTTGTTGGCGTGCATTTGGTAGATCTTGCCGATGCGCTCCTTGCGGCCCTTGGTCACGTTGATGACCGTGGAGCCGGACTCGAGGCGACCGGAGTAGACGCGCAGGTAGGTCAGCTTGCCGAGGTGCGGGTCGGACGCGATCTTGAACGCGAGGGCCGCGAAGGGCTCGCTCTCGTTGGGCGCACGCGTGTCGGTCTTGGTCTCGTCGCGGGGATCGAGGCCCGTGACGGCGCCGACGTCGAGCGGGTTCGGCAGGTAGTCGATGACCGCGTCGAGCAGGGGCTGGACGCCCTTGTTCTTGAACGCGGTGCCGCACAGCACCGGGTTGAGCTTGGCGGCGAGCGTCGCGCGGCGGATGGCCGGCTTGAGCAGCTCGGGGGTGATCTCCGCGCCGTCGAGGTAGGCCTCGGCGAACTCGTCGTCGTTGTCGGCGAGGATCTCGACCATCTCGTTGCGCGCCTCGGCGGCGATGTCGACGAGGTCGGCCGGAATCTCCTCGACCGTGTAGTCCTCACCGATCGCGGTCTCGCCGCGCCACACGAGGGCGCGGTTGCCGATCAGGTCGACGACGCCGATGAAGTCGCCCTCGGCGCCGATCGGCACCTGCAGGACGAGCGCCGTGGCGCCGAGGCGCTCACGGATGGTCTTGACGCAGTACTCGAAGCTGGCGCCGGTGCGGTCGAGCTTGTTGACGAAGCACATGCGCGGGACGCCGTACTTGTCGGCCTGACGCCAGACGGTCTCGGACTGCGGCTCCACACCGGCCACCCCGTCGAACACGGCGACGGCACCGTCGAGGACGCGCAGGTTGCGCTCGACCTCGACGGTGAAGTCGACGTGCCCGGGGGTGTCGATGATGTTGATCTGGTTGTCCTTCCACCAGCAGGTCGTCGCGGCCGACGTGATCGTGATGCCGCGCTCCTGCTCCTGCTCCATCCAGTCCATGGTGGCGCCGCCGTCGTGAACCTCACCGATCTTGTAGTTGATACCGGTGTAGAAGAGGATGCGCTCGGTCGTGGTGGTCTTTCCGGCATCGATGTGCGCCATGATGCCGATGTTGCGGACCCTGCTGAGGTCGGTGGTGATGTCAGTAGCCACGAGTCTGTTGCTTCCCTACTAGAGATTGCACTGCGGTGCGGGTGAAAGGTGGTGATGCTCAGGAGTGAGCGATTACCAGCGGTAGTGGGCGAATGCCTTGTTGGCTTCAGCCATCTTGTGAGTGTCTTCGCGCTTCTTGACTGCGCCACCCAGGCCGTTGCTGGCGTCGAGCAGCTCGTTCATGAGGCGCTCGGCCATGGTCTTCTCACGGCGTGAGCCGGCGTAGCTGACGAGCCAGCGCAGCGCGAGCGTGTTCTGGCGAACCGCGCGCACCTCGATCGGGACCTGGTAGGTCGCGCCACCGACGCGGCGGCTCTTGACCTCGATGGCCGGCTTGACGTTGTCGAGCGCACGCTTGAGCGTGATGACCGGATCGGTGCCGGACTTCTCGCGGGTGCCCTCGAGAGCGGTGTAGACGATGCGCTGGGCGACCTGCTTCTTGCCGTCGACCAGGACCTTGTTGATGAGTGAAGTGACGAGCTGGCTCCCGTAGACGGGATCAGTCTCGACGACGCGCTTGGGCGCGGGACCCTTACGAGGCATTACTTCTTCTCCTTCTTGGCGCCGTACAGGCTGCGAGCCTGCTTGCGACCCTTGACGGCCTGCGTGTCAAGCGCGCCGCGGATGACCTTGTAGCGCACACCGGGGAGATCCTTGACTCGTCCGCCACGCACGAGCACGATCGAGTGCTCCTGGAGGTTGTGGCCCTCGCCGGGGATGTATGCAGTGACCTCGGTACCGCTCGAGAGCTTCACGCGGGCAACCTTGCGGAGCGCGGAGTTCGGCTTCTTCGGAGTGGTGGTGTAGACGCGGGTGCAGACACCGCGACGCTGAGGTGAACCCTTCAGCGCGGGAGTCGTCGTCTTGACGACCTTGCGCTGGCGGCCCTTGCGGACCAGCTGGTTGATCGTGGGCACTACAAACTTCCTTCTTCTGGCGGCGCGAGCCATGAGTCGTGATGCACTCGCCGCCGTGAAAATTCGGCGGGATGCGTGCACCGGCCTGAGGAGTTCAGGCACAGCGCTAAATACTACCGGTCACCCCCACCCGGAACCAAATTCACCGAACCAAGCGATCACCGAACCAAGCGAGTGCAACGAGCGGCGTGAGGGGAGGTCGAGCGCGACACGCCGAAGGCGTCCAGCTGTCGAGACCTGGTGAGGTGACAGCGAAAGGCGGGATCGGCCTCTCGACAAGCTCAAGGAGCGAGCAGCTCCGCCAGGTGCACGGCGTCCACCGCCGCCAGGTCGTCCAGCTGCGTCCGGCACGAGAATCCGTCCGCGACGACGACCGCACCCTCCGGCGCACGACGGATGGCCGGCATGAGCTGCTGCTCGGCCACGGCCACCGACACCTCGTAGTGCCCCTTCTCGACGCCGAAGTTGCCGGCCAGGCCACAGCACCCCGACAACCGGTCGATCGTGGCGCCCGTCGCGGTCAGGATCGCGAGGTCGGCCTCGAATCCCAGCACGGAGGCTTGGTGGCAGTGCGGCTGCACGACCAGCGTCGTGCCGGTCAGGTCGGGGGGCGTCCAGCCGTCCGTGCGGCGCAGCAGCTCCGAGAGGGTGAACACGCCGGCCGCGACGTCGACGGCCCGCGGGTCGTCGAGCAGCTCGACGGCGTCCGAGCGCAGCACCGCCAGGCACGACGGCTCCAGGCCGACGACGGGGATGCCGGCCGTGACGTACGGGTGCAGCTGCTCGACCGCCCGCTGCAGCATCGTCCGGGCGGTGTCGAGCTGTCCGGTCGTGATCCAGGTCAACCCGCAGCACTGGGGTCGGCGCAGCACCTCGACGTCGTAGCCCGCGGCGTCCAGCACCCGCAGGGCCGCGTGGCCGCCGTCGGCGGAGAAGTACTCGGTGAACGAGTCGGCCCAGATGACGACCCGGGGACGTCCGGCCTCGAGGGCCGGACGCGCGGCCCGCGTGAAGCGGCGGGTCGCGAACGTGGGCAGGCTGCGTCGCTGGTCGACGCCGGCCACCCAGCGGGCGATCGAGCGCAGGCCCGGCGTGCGGAGCCCGAGATTGGCCAGGCGGGCGATCGGTGACGTGACACGGGCCCAGAACGGCAGCCGGCCCAGCACGTAGTGGCTGCGGGGGCGCAGGCGCCCGCGATACGACTGGTGGAGCACCTCGGACTTGTAGGACGCCATGTCGATCCCGGTCGGGCAGTCGTTGAGGCAGCCCTTGCACGACAGGCACAGGTCCAGCGCCTCGTGCACCTCCGGAGCCCGGAAGCCACCCGTGACGAGGCGACCGTCGATCATCTCCTGCAGCACGCGTGCCCGGCCGCGGGTCGAGTCCTTCTCCTCCCGGGTCGCCTGGAAGGACGGGCACATGACGCCGTTGGACCCGCGGTTGTCGGCGATGCACTTGCCGACACCCGTGCAGCGGTGCACGGCCTTGCCGAAGTCGCCGTCGTCGTGGAGCAGACGCAGCCCGAGCCGCGCCGACAGCTGCTCGCGTCCCGGCGAGTGGACCGACTCCGGACCCCGCAGATCGGCGTCGACGGCCGCCGGCCGGACCAGGACACCGGGGTTCAGCAGGTCGTCCGGGTCGAGCACCGCCTTGACCTGCTCGAACAGCGCGATCGCGTCGCCGGAGTACATCAGCGGCAGCAGCTCGGAGCGGGCCCGGCCGTCGCCGTGCTCACCCGAGAGGGAGCCGCCGAGGGCGGCGACCTGCGTGGCGGCGTCGGTGAGGAACCTGCGGAACACCTGGTGGCCGCCGTCGGCGTCGAGCGGGAAGTCGATGCGGATGTGGACGCAGCCGTCACCGAAGTGGCCGTACGGCACGCCGTCCAGGTCGTTGTCCTTCAGCAGCGCGTCCAGCTCGCGCAGGTAGGTGCCGAGCCGCTCCGGCGGGACCGCCGCGTCCTCCCAGCCCGACAGCGCTTTGCCGGGCAGGGTGCGGGTCGCCAGACCGGCGCCTTCCTCACGGATACGCCACAGCACGGCCTGCTCCCCCGCGTCTGTGACGACCCGTCGGTCGATCGCGGACGCTGCCCGTGCCGCCTGCGCGATCGTCGCGGCGACCTCGCCGGGGTGCTCGCCGGAGATCTCGAGGAACAGCCAGCCCTGACCACGGGGGAGGTCGGGGACGGTGCCGCGGTGTGTGCGGTAGACGTCGACGATGCGGGAGTCGAGGCCCTCGCACGCCGTGGGCCCGAACGGCAGCAGGGACGGCACGTCATCGGCCGCCTCGGCCATCGAGGCGTAGCCGAGCACCAAGATCTGGCGGTGGGGCGGGTCCTCCACCAGGCGCACCGTGGCCGAGGTCATGGTCGCGAGCGTGCCCTCGGTTCCGGCCATGAACGTCGCGACGTCGAAGCCGTTCTCGGGCAGCAGGTGCTCCAGGCTGTAGCCCGAGACCTGGCGGCCGAACCGGCCGAACTCGGTCCGTACGGTCGCGAGATTGGCGCCCACCAGGTCGCGCAGCGCGTCGAGGGTCGGTGAAGCGGTGGCAGCGCCTTGGCCGATCGTCAGCTCCTCGCCGGCCATCGTCACGACGTCGAGACCGAGGACGTTGTCGGCCGTGCGCCCGTAGGCCAGGGCACGGGACCCGCACGCGTTGTTGCCGATCATCCCGCCGACGGTGCAGCGGGTGTGGGTCGACGGATCCGGTCCGAAGCGCAGGCCGTGGGGTGTCGCTGCCTTCTGGAGCACGGCGTGGACCGTGCCCGGGTCGACGCGGGCCGTGCGGGCCTCCACGTCGATCTCGTGGACACGATTCAGGTGGCGGGTGAAGTCCATCACCACACCGGTGCCGACCGCGTTGCCGGCGATCGAGGTGCCGGCGCCGCGCGAGGTCAGCGGGGTGCCGGTGCGGCGGCACGCGTCGATCGTGGCGAGGATCTCCTCGGTGCTCCGTGGGCGGACCACGACCTGCGGGACGACGCGGTACAGCGAGGCGTCCGTGCTGTAGAGCGCCCTGGTGAGGCTGGAGTCGTCGACGTCGGCGACCCCGAGGCGGGTCAGCTCGTGAACGACCTCCGTCTGGCCGTGGACTGTCGCTGTGCTCACCAGATCTCGACCGACTCGGTGAGGATCGTCGCGACGGCCTCCTCGGTGACGGTCAGCGGAGCCGTCGCCAGCAGTCGCTGCTGCTTCATGGTGCCCTCGACCAGCGAGTCGACGTCGCCCTCGCCGAAGCCGACCGCGCCGATGCCCGACGGGATGCCGACGTCGCGCATGATCGAGGCCAGCACCTGCGGGAGGAACTCGGCCGGGTCGTCGGGACGCGCCGCGGTGGGGTCGAGCAGCTCGGCCGCATGGATGTGCCGCTCGGGGGCGGCGTCGAAGGTGAAGCGGAACGCCGCCGGAGCGGTCAGGGAGACCGCCATGCCGTGCGGCACCATCGCGTGGTCGGCGTCGTACCCCTCGGGCCGGAAGTCGCGCACCTGTCCGGCGATCGGGTAGGCGTTGGCGTGCGGGATGTGGACGCCGGCGTTGCCGAAGCCCAGGCCCGCGAACGTCGCGGCCATCGCGACCTCCGTACGGGCCGCGAGGTCGTCTCCGTCACGGACGGCGGTCCGGAACGAGGCGGCCATGAGGCTCAGGGCCTTCGTGGACCACATGTCGGCGATCGGGTTGGCGCCGCAGTAGGGGACGCGCTCCTTCGCCTGCTTGTGCTCGTACGACGAGAAGGGGCGTGCGGTGTAGCTCTCGAGGGCGTGGCAGAGGATGTCCAGGCCGGATGCCGCCGTGACCCCGGCCGGCTGGGTCAGGGTCAGCTGCGGGTCGACCACGGCCAGGGTGGGCCGCAGGCGAGCGTGCGAGATGCCGGTCTTGACGTGCTGGCTCACGACGTCGAGCACACAGATCGTGGTGCTCTCGCTGCCCGTGCCGGTGGTCGTCGGCACCGCGACGAGCGGCAGCAGCGCGTTCCGGGGCGCCCGCGCCCGGCCGACCGGCGCGTTGATGTAGTCCATCAGCTCGCCCTCGTTGGTCACCAGCAGGTTGACCGCCTTGGCCGTGTCGATGCTGCTCCCGCCGCCGACGGCCACGATCGCGTCGAAGGGCCCCTCCGACCGTGCGAAGGCGATCGCCTCGTCGAGGCTGGCGTCCGTCGGCTCGACCCGCGTGCGGTCGAACACCACGGTCTCGATCGAGGACGCCCGCAGCACCTCCGCGATCTCGGCCGGCGACCCGGTAGCGGCGACGCCCGGATCGGTCACGAGCAGCACCCGTCCGATGCCGAGCTGGGCGAGGTCGTAGCCGAGCTCCAGCCGTGCTCCGACGCCGAACTTCAGCCCCGGCGCCCCATAGGTGAAGACGGACTCGGGCTGCTGGGGGTGAAAGGCGGTCATCTCGGCTCCTTCGGCTCGTCGTCCGACACTAGCATGCTACTTCGACGGAGGGGTGGCAACGGACGTCGACCGCCCCGGCACGTAGAGGTGGTCGCGCAGCCCCCGCGACCAGTCGGGGTCGACGACATCGACCCCCGTGATCGCCACCTGCTCCATCAGCAGGGTCGCGGTGTGGACCAGGTGCTGCTCCATGTGGGCTGCCGCGGCCAGCGGATCGCCCGTGTCGATGGCCTCCACGATCGGGGCGTGCTCCCGGGCCAGCTCGACCATCCCCCGCGATCGGCGGATCGTCGTGGCGCCACGCGCCTGGATCGAGTCGCGGAGCGTCGCGACCTCCGTCTGGAGCCTCGGGTTGTCCATCGCCGCCCCGATCGCCTGGTGCAGCAGCCGGTCGTGCGCCGTGAACTGCTGCTCGTCCTCCTCGGCGGCGCAGCGCCGCATGTGGTCGAGCTCTGAGCGGATCGCGCCGACCGTCGCAGGGTCGGCGTGCGCGGCCGCATAGGCGGCCGCCGGGACCTCGATCATGAGCCGCAGCTCGAAGACCGAGCGCACATCGGCAACCGTCACCCCGCGGATCCGCACGCCGCGATTGCGCTCGATCGTCACCAGCCCGATGTCGGCGAGTCGCAGCACCGCCTCGCGGACGGGCGTGCGCGAGACCTCCAGCAGGTCGGCCAGGCGGTAGATCGAGTGCAGGGAGCCGGCCGGGAACTCCCCCGTCACGATCGACTCGCGCAGGGACACGAACACCCGATCGGTCGTGGAGATACGTGCCATCGTGACCGAACGCTCCCTCTGGGTCCTGGACCTTGGCGCAAACGATATCGTGTGGTGTTGATGCACGAGATGACGTCAGCCACTGCGGCGTCCACGTGCTCGGAGGTCCACGTCCGGTGACGGGACATCGATGAGGGGAATTCATGTTGGCTCGGTCCAGTCGGGTGCTGCTCACCGCCGTGGCGATGCTCGCGCTCGCCGCCTGCGAGGGCGGCACGTCGACCGACGACCCCGAACCGCAGCCATCGACGACGAACACCAAGGCCCCCGACCTGTCCGAGCACGAGTCCGGGCCTGAGAGCCCCATCGCGTACGGACTGTTCGTGCCCGAGGGGGCGACCCAGCTCGGACCGCTGTTCCGGTACCGCAGCTCGCGGCTGATCGCGGCGTACCGTCCCGAGCTGCAGGCCATCGAGGCCCAGCGCGCCGCCGAACAGGCCGACGAGGCAGCCCGCGACGCCGCCAACGGCACCCCGGTCCCCACCCCCACGCCGACGCCCACGACCCGGCCCAGCCCTGACTCGTTCAAGCTCATCGAGGATCCGCCGCGTCCCGACACGTCGATCTCGCTGATGCGCATCGACGGCGACCCGACCGAGGTCGTCCGGCGGATGCTCGCGCAGATCGACGCCGCGATCCCCGAGGCGAACCTGGTGCTCGACGACCTGTCGCCGTACTGCACCGCCGAGGAGCGCCGCATCACCCGGTGCAAGGTCGACGTGAGCGGCATGACCGAGGACAGCCGCGAGATCCGCGTGACGATGGACGTGGACGCCGGCGACCTGGCCACGCGCACGGCACCGCCCGCCGCGCTCACCCATCCGGTCATGCAGGTCACGACGGAGTACATCGGCGACCCCCGCGCCGGCCAGCTCGGCAGCGACACGGGCTCGCTCGGCGACATCGCCGAGGTTCGCGAGGGCGAGGAGAAGTCGGGCCTCATCTGGCCGAAGATGGACCTCGACGCGGAGATCACCGTCCCTCTCGTCAACGGCTGGATCGCGCCGGAGTCGGCGACCTTGCTCCTCAGCGGGTTCAACCCGCCGTTCGCCGCCCTGACGACCCAGCGGGCCGTCGACGCCGACCAGATCGCCGAGCAGTTCGTCCTGTCGAACAGCCCCAAGGGGACGTTGATCAAGGACGTCGTCGAGGACCTCAACTCCGTCAGCACGATGTACGCCTTCCAGACCAAGAACGGTGCGACCGCCCGAGCGGTGTACATCTTGTCGGCCCGCGGCAACTACACCGCGCTGTTCTACACCCCGCCGCCGGCCTGAGCCGCGAACCGTCCCCGGTGCGCGATCGCGTGCTCGACCTTCGGCAGGATCGGCCGCACGGCTGACCCGACGTCGGCGATCGACACCCAGGCGGCGACGTCCGTCGTGCCTCCCACGTCGATGACCTGGGGCTGCTGCGTGGTGTCGACCTCGACCGCGTACAGCAGGTGGACACCGTGGTAGTCCTCGTAGCGCTCGTCCTGCGCGGGTCCCACCACGTGGACGTCGTGGACGTCGACCAGCCGGGTGGACAGGGCGTGCAGCCCCGCCTCCTCGTAGAGCTCACGGACGACCGCGTCGTTCGGGGACTCCCCGTGGTCGACCCCGCCGCCGGGAAGCGTCCACGCGCCGGCGGGATAGCCGACCGGGGAGATCCGGGTCAACAGGATCCGGTCACCGTCGATGACCACGGCGTAGGCGCCTAGGCGCTGCGTCCGGATGGGATCGCGCACACGCCCTCCACAGGTCGGTCCAGTCAGCGAATTGGTCTCAGGCTATTAGAGTCATCCACGATGAGCGCCCTCGACCCACTGCCGGTGGCCACCGCTTCGCCGAAGGAGCGTGTGGCCTATCTCGACAACGCCCGCTACTGGGTCATGCTGCTCGTGGTCATCGGGCACTCGCTGACCGAGCTGGTCGTGATGGACTCCGCCAAGGGCGTCTACACGTGGATCTACCTGTTCCACATGCCGTTCTTCATCCTGATCTCGGGCTACACCGCGCGCCACTACGTCGGCGACTTCCGCCAGATCCGGCGCATCGTCAGCACGTTGATCGTGCCGTACCTCCTGGTCGAGACCAGCCTGCAGCTCATCACCAAGCACTACGACGACGAGCCCACCCACCTCATGATCCTGTCGCCGCAGTGGCTCGGGTGGTTCCTCGCCGCCTTGTTCATCTGGCGCATCACGACCCCCATCTGGCGGGCGCTGAAGTACCCCATCACGACCTCCATCGTGATCTCCCTGCTCGCCGGGCTGATCGAGATCCCCAACGTCCTCGCGCTGCCCAAGGTGCTGGCCCTCCTGCCGTTCTGGGTCATCGGCCTGCACATGAACCGCGAGCTGTTCATGCGGCTCGGCGACTGGCGCATCCGGATCGCCTCGGTCGTCGTGCTGGCGGGATCGTTCACGATCTGCCAGCTGAACTCCCACGACTGGGAGACGCAGTGGCTGCTGTGGAAGGCCCGCTACTCCGAGGAGCCGTTCAACGTCGGGCCGTGGGAGGGGATGATGACCCGCGGTGAGCTGCTGCTGGTCGGCGCGTTGCTGACGTTCGCGACGCTGTCGCTGATCCCCCGGTCCCGGTCCATCACGACGGTGCTCGGCGGGCGGACGTTCTACTGCTACCTGCTGCACGGCTTCATCGTCATCTGGCTCGATCGGCAGTTCGACCTGTGGGCGAAGCTCGAGGAGCACGGCGCCGCCTCCGTCGTCGGGTGCATCATCGCCGCGGTGATCCTGGCGAACATCTTGATGACCAAGCCGGTCGCGACCGTCTTCCGCCCGCTCTTCGAGCCCCGGCTGACCTGGCTGTTCCGCGAGGCGGAGCCCCCGTCCGTCCGGGTGCCGGCCAGCTCGCTCGAGTCGCCGACGCCCCCGCCGGCCGCTCCCCCGGTCAAGGCACCGTGACCCGGCCGGCCCGCCGCCTCGTCCTGATCCTTGCCCTCGGTCTGCTCGCCGGCTGTTCCTCGGCGTCCTCGGGCCGGGAGGAGGGCGTCCACGCCACCACGAGCCAGGAGTGCGCCGACCTGGTCGTGATCGGTGCGCGGGGCTCGACCCAGGATCCCGACCTCAACGCCGGCGTCGGCACCGAGGTCCGCCGTACCACCGAGGAGCTCGTTCGCACGCTGCACGAACGCTCCGACCACGACGTGCACGTCGAGGCAATCCGCTACGACGCCGCGCAGGCGTCCACGCTCGCCGCCTACCAGGCGCACACGGCGCAGGGCTCCCGCATGATGACGTCGCGGCTTCGCGCTCTGGCGTCAGAGTGCGCCGGCAGCCGCTTCGCGCTCGTGGGCTTCAGCCAGGGCGCGCAAGTGGTGCACGGCGCAGCGTCGTCGATGCCGTCGCCGCTGGCCCGACGCGTCGTACTCGTCGCGATGATCGCCGATCCGCACAACGATCCGTCCGATCCGATCACCCGCTGGTCGTACGCCGACGAGCCCACCTCGGGCCGTGGACGACTCGGCCCTGGCCCGCCGATCGACACCGATCTACGGGCGGTCGCGATCAGCCTGTGCGTGGACGGCGACGAGGTCTGCAACGACCGGGGCGCGCCCGGCGGCCCGCCGTCGAGCACCCACAAGCGCTTCTACGAGAAGCCGGGCGCCGTGCGTGCGACGGCCGACCAGCTCGATGCCGTGCTGCGGCGCAGCGGCGTCTGACCCGTTCACGACGGGTCCTCGTCCGCACTCGAGGCTGCCGGTGACGAGGTCAGCTCGTGTGCGGCCCGGATGATGTCGTCCTCGTGGAGGAGCACGTGATCGGCAGCGGCCCCCAACGGGATGAAGCTGTCGTGGCCGGTGACCCGCGCGATCGAGCCGTCGAAGCCGCGATCCACGAGCAGGGACACGACGGACTCGGAGACTCCCCCGCTGCGCCGCGTCTCGTCGACGACCAGGACCCGGTCGAAACGACCGACGTGAGCCAGGAGCTCGGCCTCGGGCAGCGGCGCCAGCCACCTCAGGTCGAGCACCGTGCACGCGATGCCGTCCGCGGCCAGGTCCTTGGCCGCCCGCCGGCTCAGGAACACGCCGTTGCCGAACGTGACGACGAGGATGTCGCCGCCGTCCCCGTGCACCGTGACCCGCCCGAGCTCGTCCCCGCCTCCGGAGCCGTCGGCCAGGGACGCCATCCAGCCCCGGTCGTCCGGGGCGTGCAGGTCTCGGGTGTGGTAGCGGGCGATCGGCTCCACGAACACGCACACCCGACCTTCCTCCCGGGCCAGGGCCACGCACGTCCGCAGCAGGCCGGGGGCGTCCGCGGGGTGAGCCGGCACCGCGAGCACCAGTCCGGGGACGTCCCGCAGCACGGCGAGCGAGTTGTCGTTGTGGAAGTGCCCCCCGAAGCCCCGCTGGTAGGCCAGGCCGGCCACCCGCACGACCATGCCGTTGCGGTACTGCCCGTTCGAGAAGAACCCCAGTGTCGCGGCCTCGCCGCGCAGCTGGTCCTCGGCGTTGTGCAGATAGGCCAGGTACTGGATCTCCGGGATCGGCACCATCCCTGCCAAGGCCGTCCCGAGGGCCGTCCCGATGATCGTCTGCTCGTCGAGCAGCGTGTCGAAGACCCGGACGGCTCCGAACGTCTTGCGAAGCCCGCGGGTGAGGCCGTAGACGCCACCCTTGACGGCGACGTCCTCGCCGAAGACGAGGGCCTCGGGCACTGCGGCCAGCACACCGGCCAGGGTGGCGTTGATGGACTGCGCGAGGGTCAGTGGCGCTTCGTCGCCGGGACGAGACGCGGCGAGGGCCGTGGCCGTCCGCGCGACGGCGTCCGCGCGACGAGGCGCGATGGGTGCCATGATCTCGCCGGCCGAGGTCAGGCGGCGCGACGCACCGGCGGCGGTGGCGGTGGCCATGACCCGCTCGCGCATCGCCTCGTACCGGGCGAGCACCTCAGGCCCCGTCAGGACTCCGCGGTCCATCAGGAGACGAGCCGTGTGCAGCAGTGGGTCTCGAGCGTGGTCCCGCTGGATCTCCGCCGGCGTCCGGTACCCGAGCTCCGCGTCGGATCCGGCGTGCCCCATGAACCGCACGGTCTTCAGGTGCAGGATCGCCGGCCTTCGACCGGCCCGCACGCGGTCGGCGGCGTCCTGGGCGACGGCCATGACCTGCGTAGGGTCCAAGCCGTCGGCCTGCGCGTAGTACACCCCGGCGTAGCGGGACAACGAGCCTTCGAGCCAACCGGGCGGCGTCTTGGTGCTGATGCCGAGCCCGTTGTCCTCGCACACGAACAGCACCGGCACCGCGATGCCCCGGTGCGCGCAGTACGCGGCTGAGTTCAGTGCGCCCACCGCGGTGGAGTGATTGGCCGACGCATCGCCGAAGCTGCACACCACCACGGAGTCGGCGGGCCACGGTGTCGCCAGTCCCATGGCCGGCGCTCGTCCGATCGCAAAGCCGAGGCCGACAGCGCGAGGAAGGTGCGAGGCGATGGTCGAGGTCTGCGGGATGATGTTCAGCCCGCGATGGCCGAACACCTTGTGGCGTCCGCCCGAGATGGGATCGGCCGCGGCAGCCGCCATGCCCAGCAGGACGTCTCGGATCGGCGTCGACCCCTCGACCTGGGCCGCCCGGGCGGCATAGAACCCGCCCGAGCGGTAGTGCAGCAAGGCCGGATCGCTGGGGCGCAGTGCCATCGCGACGGCTGCATTGCTCTCGTGGCCCGCCGAGCCGATCGTGTAGAAGCCCTGGTCCTGGGCGCGCAGCCAGCGTGAGGCGAAGTCGAGATGCCTGCTCTGCAGCTGCGCGTCGAAGTACGCCAGCAGCCGCGCGCTCGGCACGCTCTCATCACGCGGATCGGCCGCGGTCCCCGTCCCGTGTTCCAGCCCCTCACTCGTCCGGGTCAGCCGGACCTGCTCGACGAAGTGCTCGTCGATACCGGCGCTCGCGCGATCAATCACGGCACCAGCATCGCCAAGTGTCACGCCGTTGACCAGAGATCGAGCCCAGCCATCGCAGAAGCCCCCCGGACCTGACGGTCCGAGGGGCTTCGCGTGGTGCTGGGTGCTGGCTACTTCTTCTCGTACGAGGTGAAGTCGAAGTCATCGAGCTGCACCGGAGCCGCGTCCGCCGAGCCGAAGCCGTAGTCGTAGTCGCCGTAGCCGGTGACGGCGTAGGCGGCCTGGCGGGCCTCTTCGGTCGGCTCGACCCGGATGTTGCGGTAGCGGTCGAGACCGGTACCCGCCGGGATGAGCTTGCCGATGATGATGTTCTCCTTCAGACCGCGCAGCGCGTCCGACTTGCCGTGGATGGCGGCGTCGGTGAGGACGCGGGTCGTCTCCTGGAAGGAGGCGGCCGACAGCCACGACTCGACGGCCAGCGAGGCCTTCGTGATGCCCATGAGCACCGGGCGACCGGAGGCGGGAGTGCCGCCCTCGGCCACGACGCGCCGGTTCTCCTCTTCGAACTTGGCCCGATCGACCAGGTCGCCGGGGATCAGCTGGGCGTCACCCTGCTCGATGACCGTCACCCGACGGAGCATCTGGCGCACGATGATCTCGATGTGCTTGTCGTGGATGGCCACACCCTGCGAGCGGTAGACCTCCTGCACCTGGTCGACGAGGTGCTCCTGCGCGCGGCGGACACCGAGGATGCGCAGGACTTCCTGCGGATCCGGCGTGCCGAACGTGAGCATCTGTCCGACCTCGACGTGGTCACCGTCGGCGATGAGGAGGCGCGCACGCTTCGTCACCGGGTACTCGAGCGGCTCGGAGCCGTCGTCCGGGGTCACGACGAGCTTGCGGGTCTTGTCGGAGTCGTCGATGACGACCCGTCCGGCCGACTCGGTGATCGGCGCCTTGCCCTTGGGCTGACGTGCCTCGAACAGCTCCACGACGCGCGGCAGACCGTGCGTGATGTCGTCACCGGCCACACCACCGGTGTGGAAGGTACGCATCGTGAGCTGCGTGCCGGGCTCACCGATCGACTGGGCCGCGATGGTGCCGACGGCCTCTCCGATGTCGACGAGCTTGCCGGTCGCGAGCGACCGGCCGTAGCACTTGGCGCAGGTGCCGGCCTTGGCCTCACAGGTGAGGACCGTACGGACCTTGATCTCGTCGACACCCTCGGCGATGAGGCGAGCGATCTCGACGTCGCCGAGCTCCCCACCGGCGGGGATGAGCACCTCGCCCTTGGCGCCGGTGACATCGGTCGCAGCCGTCCGCGAGTACGCGGCCGTCTCGACGTTCTCAGCGGCGACCAGACGGCCGTCGTCACCCTTGGTCGCGATGACCTGCTTGAGACCGCGCTCGGTGCCGCAGTCCTCCTCGCGGATGATGACGTCCTGGCTGACGTCGACGAGTCGACGGGTCAGGTAGCCCGAGTCGGCGGTACGCAGTGCCGTGTCGGCCAGTCCCTTGCGGGCACCGTGGGTCGCGATGAAGTACTCGACGACCGACAGGCCCTCACGGAAGTTCGCCTTGATGGGGCGCGGGATGATCTCGCCCTTGGGGTTGGCCACCAGACCACGCATGCCGGCGATCTGACGGACCTGCATCATGTTGCCGCGGGCACCGGAGTCGACCATCATCCAGATCGGGTTGTCCTCGGTGAAGCCCTTGAGCATCTC
>JAOPWZ010000011.1 GCA_025965435.1 Aeromicrobium sp. | reverse complement strand
AGCTGCGCCAGCACGGCGTCGTCGGCAAGTTCGTGGAGTTCTACGGCTCCGGTGTCGGTGCCGTCCCCCTGGCCAACCGCGCCACGATCGGCAACATGAGCCCCGAGTACGGCTCGACCATCGCGGTCTTCCCGATCGACGACGAGACCACCAAGTACCTGCGCCTGACGGGCCGCGACGAGCAGCAGATCGCGCTCGTCGAGGCCTACGCCAAGGCCCAGGGCCTGTGGCACGACCCCGAGCACGAGGCGCGCTACTCCGAGTACCTCGAGCTCGACCTCGGTGACGTCGTCCCGTCCATCGCCGGCCCGAAGCGCCCGCAGGACCGCGTGTCGCTGAGCGAGAGCAAGGGGTCGTTCCGCACCGCGCTGGCCGACTACACCGAGCAGGAGCTCAACGGCTACGACGAGGCCGTCGACGAGTCGTTCCCCGCCTCGGACGCGCCCAGCAGCACCGACGACGGCACCAACGGCGACAAGCCGAACGCCCCGGCACCGTCCGGCGCGGGCCGGCCCAGCAACCCGCAGCACGTGACGCTCGAGGACGGCTCGCAGTTCGAGCTCGACCATGGCGCCGTCACGATCGCCGCGATCACCTCGTGCACCAACACGTCCAACCCGTCGGTCATGATCGGCGCCGGCCTGCTGGCCAAGAAGGCCGTCGAGAAGGGCCTGCAGCGCAAGCCGTGGGTCAAGACGACGCTGGCACCGGGCTCGAAGGTCGTCACGGACTACTACGAGAAGTCGGGGCTGAACGTCTACCTCGACAAGCTCGGCTTCAACCTCGTCGGCTACGGCTGCACGACCTGCATCGGCAACTCCGGCCCGCTGATCCCCGAGGTCAGCAAGGCCGTCAACGACGGTGACCTCGCCGTCACCGCTGTCCTGTCGGGCAACCGCAACTTCGAGGGTCGGATCAACCCCGACATCAAGATGAACTACCTGGCCTCCCCGCCGCTGGTCATCGCGTACGCGCTGGCCGGCTCGATGGACGTCGACCTGTACAACGAGCCGCTGGGTCAGGACACCGACGGCAACGACGTGTTCATGAAGGACATCTGGCCGACGCCGAAGGAGGTCGAGGACGTCATCGCGGCCTCGATCGACTCCGACACGTTCAGCCGTGAGTACGCCGACGTGTTCGCCGGCGACGAGCGCTGGCAGAACCTGTCGACGCCCGACGGCGACGTGTTCGAGTGGGACCCCGAGTCGACGTACGTCCGCAAGGCGCCCTACTTCGACGGCATGACGCTCGAGCCCGACCCGGTCACCGAGGTGTCGGGTGCCCGTGTGCTGCTCAAGCTGGGTGACTCGGTGACCACCGACCACATCAGCCCCGCCGGTGCGATCAAGAAGGACAGCCCCGCGGGCACGTACCTGTCGGAGCACGGCATCGCGCCGCGTGACTTCAACTCCTACGGATCGCGCCGCGGCAACCACGAGGTCATGATCCGTGGAACGTTCGCCAACATCCGTCTGCGCAACCAGATGGCCCCCGGCACCGAGGGCGGCTACACCCGCAACCTCATCGCCGACGGCGAGGTCACGTCGGTCTTCGAGGCCTCCGAGGCCTACCAGGCCGCGGGCGTCCCGCTCGTCGTCCTGTCGGGCAAGGAGTACGGCTCGGGCTCGTCGCGTGACTGGGCCGCCAAGGGCACGGCGCTCCTGGGCGTCAAGGTCGTCATCGCCGAGTCGTACGAACGCATCCACCGCTCGAACCTGATCGGCATGGGCGTCCTGCCGCTGCAGTACCCCGCGGGAGAGACGGCCGAGTCGCTCGGTCTGACCGGCGAGGAGACGTTCGACTTCACGGGCATCACCGAGCTCAACGAGGGACGCACGCCCAAGACGGTGCACGTCAAGGCTCGCCAGGAGGACGGCACCGCGATCGAGTTCGACGCGGTGGTGCGCATCGACACGCCCGGCGAGGCGAACTATTACCGCAACGGCGGCATCATGCCGTACGTGCTGCGCAGCCTGCTCGACTGAGCGCTAATCGCAGCAAACAGGGGCATCGCCGAGTCGGCGGTGCCCCTGCTTTTTCCCGCGCCCAACAAATTGTGGTGACACACAACAATTAGTTCTCGCAGGTGGTGGACGTGTCTGCGATCACGCTATACGTTGTCCCAAACAACAAACGCGTAACGTGGCCGAAACACCAGGTTGACGGCGCACAACTGGAGGAATTGGAGGCGGTCTGTGTGAAGCGGACACGCAATCTCGTGCTTGCAACAGTCATGGGTGCGACGCTCGCACTCAGTGCGTGCGGTGGCAGTGACAGCGAAGGCGGAGGTGACGGCGGCGGAGGCGGCGCCGCGGGTGACGGCAAGATCGGCGTCATCCTGCCTGACACCAAGTCGTCCGTGCGCTGGGAAAGCGCCGACAAGCCCGCGCTGGAGAAGGCCTTCAAGGCCGCCGGCGTCGACTACGACATCCAGAACGCCGAGGGTGACGCCGACAAGATGCAGACCATCGCCGACGGCATGATCACCGACGGTGTGACGGTCCTCGCGATCGTCAACCTCGACTCCGACTCGGGTGCGGCCATCGAGGAGAAGGCCAAGAGCCAGGGCGTCAAGACCATCGACTACGACCGCCTCACGCTGGGTGGCTCGGCCGACGTCTACATCTCGTACGACAACAGCAAGGTCGGCGCCCTCCAGGGTGAAGGCCTCGCCAAGTGCCTCGGTGACAAGGCCGCGAACATCGTGTACCTGAACGGCTCGCCGACGGACAACAACGCGACGCTGTTCTCGCAGGGTGCGCACAGCGTCCTGGACAAGGTCGCGACCTACAAGCCCGTGGGTGAGCAGGCCGTTCCCGACTGGGACAACGAGCAGGCCGTCACGATCTTCGAGCAGCTGTACACCAAGGCCGACGGCAAGATCGACGGCGTCTACGCCGCCAACGACGGTCTGGCCGGCGCGGTCATCTCGATCCTCGACAAGAACGGTCAGGCCGGCAAGGTCCCCGTCACCGGTCAGGACGCATCGGTCGAGGGCCTGCAGAACATCCTCGCCGGCGACCAGTGCATGACGATCCAGAAGTCGGCCGCCGGACAGGCCAAGGCGCTGGCCGAGACGGCCATCGCGATGGTCAAGGGCGAGGAGCCCGAGACGACCGGCACCGTCGAGGACGAGACGGGTGGCCGCGAGGTCCCCGCGATCCTGCTCGACCCCGTGCTGATCGACAAGACGAACGTCCAGGCGGTCGTCGATGCCGGCGACCTGAAGGCGTCCGACATCTGCACCGCTGACTTCGCGAAGTTCTGCGAGGAGAACGGCGTCCAGTAAGTGAAAGGGGGTGCGGCTTCTCGGTGGACCCCACCGAGAAGCCGCACCCCAACGCTGTTCCCACCACCTGCAAAAATCTCGGAAGGATCGCCTGATGAGCGACTCACCACTTCTCGCGCTGCGCGGAATCAACAAGAGCTTCGGTGTGGCCCACGTGCTGCACGACGTCGACCTCAGCCTGTATGCCGGAAAGGTCACGGCGCTGGTCGGCGACAATGGCGCGGGCAAGTCGACGCTGGTCAAGGCCCTCGCTGGCATCTACCCGGCCGACACGGGCGAGTACCTCTTCGATGGCAAGCCGGTCCACGTCCACGGTCCGAAGGACGCCTCGGCGCTCGGCATCGAGGTCGTCTACCAGGACCTCGCCCTGTGCGAGAACCTCGACATCGTCGAGAACATGTGCCTCGGCCGCGAGATCCGCAAGGGTCCCTTCCTCGACGAGACCACGATGGAGAGCAAGGCCCGCGAGGTGCTGGCCTCCCTGTCGGTCCGCACCGTCAAGTCCGTCCGCCAGAGCGTCTCCAGCCTCTCGGGCGGACAGCGCCAGACCGTCGCCATCGCCAAGTCGGCCCTGTGGAACTCCAAGGTCGTCCTGCTCGACGAGCCGACCGCCGCACTCGGCGTGGCCCAGACCGCGCAGGTGCTGCAGCTCGTCCGTCGGCTCGCCGACCAGGGCGTCGCGGTCATGCTGATCTCCCACAACCTCACGGACGTCTTCGAGGTCGCGGATCGCATCACGGCCCTCTACCTCGGTCGTGTCGCGGCCGACGTCGCCACCGCGGACGTCACGTCCCGGCAGGTCGTCGAGCTCATCACGACCGGCCAGTCGACCGATCTCGACCTTCCCCCGTCCTCGTCCGCCGCGACGGTCTGACCCGAAAGCCACTCTCATGACTGACATCATCACCGACGCCGAGGAAGCCGGCTTCGCCTCCGACCGCACGCAGTCGAACACCCTGGGCGAGGCGGCGCGCGCCTACGTCAACCGCGTCCGCGGCGGCGACATGGGCTCGCTCCCGGCCATCCTGGGCCTCGTCGTCCTCTTCATCGTCTTCGGCCTCGCCAACGACCGGTTCCTCTCCGCTCTCAACATGGCCAACCTGATCACCCAGGCCGGCGCCATCATCGTGCTGGCCATGGGCCTGGTCATGGTGCTGCTGCTCGGCGACATCGACCTGTCCGCCGGTGTGACCGGCGGCGTGGCCGCCTGTGTCATGGGGCTCATGATCGCCCGGCACGACCAGCCGTGGCCCGTGGCCGTCCTGGCCGCCCTCGTCACCGGAGCCGTGATCGGTCTGGTCATCGGCGTGCTGGTCGCGAAGCTCGGCATCCCGTCGTTCGTCGTGACGCTGGCGTTCTTCCTCGGCCTGCAGGGTGTGACCCTGAAGCTGATCGGCGAGGGCGGTTCGGTCCGCGTCGACCAGGAGGTCATCAAGGGCATCACCAAGAACAACGTGCCCGTCGTGTGGGGCTGGGTCTTCGCGGCCCTCATCGTCGTCGTCTTCGCACTGCTCGCGCTGCGCAGCCACCGTGCCAAGGTCTCCAAGGGCCTGCAGCACCAGCCGCTGGCCGTCGTGGTCGCGCAGATCGTCGTGCTCGCCGTGATCCTGGCCGTCGTCACCGCCGTGCTGAGCGTCAACCGTGCTCCCAACCCGGGCTTCGTCATCGAGGGCATCCCGTACGTGCTGCCCCTCGTCGCCGCGCTGCTGATCTTCTGGACGTTCGTCCTCGGCCGCACCTCGTACGGTCGTCACGTCTACGCCGTCGGCGGCAACGCCGAGGCGGCCCGTCGTGCCGGCATCAACGTCGACGCCATCCGCATCTCGGTGTTCATGTTCGCCTCGTCGATGGCTGCGCTGAGCGGCATCATCGCGGCATCCAACCTCGGCAAGGTCTCGACCTCGTCGGGCGGCAGCAACACGCTGCTGTACGCGGTGGGCGCGGCCGTCATCGGCGGCACGAGCCTGTTCGGTGGCAAGGGCAAGGCGCGCGACGCCGTCATCGGTGGTCTCGTCATCGCGACGATCGCCAACGGTCTCGGCCTGCTCGACCAGGCGTCGTACATCAACTTCATCGTCACCGGCGGTGTGTTGCTCCTCGCGGCCAGTGTCGACGCGATCTCGCGCAGGCGGCGTTCCGCGTCGGGACTGTAGGGATGGCTTCCGCCGGGCGCGCGGGCGTCGGCACCAACCAGGAGGATGTGCGCCGGCACAACCTCGGGACGGTGCTCGGCCACGTGCACCGTGCCGAGAGGCTGTCGCGGGCCGAGCTCACCGCTCGCATGGGCCTGAACCGCAGCACGATCGCCGGACTGGTGACCGAGCTGGAGTCCCTGGGGCTGGCCGAGCAGGTCAAGCCCTCGGGCGCACGGATCGGGGCGGGGCGTCCGTCGGTCGACGTCAAGGCCCGCAACGGTGCCTACGTGCTGGCGGTCGACCTCCGGGTCGACGGCCTGACCGTCGCCCGCGTCGGTCTCGGCGGAGTCGTCCAGTCGCGGGCCACAGGGCCCGTGCCGCTGGGGCACGACCCGCACGCGATCAGCGCCTCGGTCGTGGAGCTGATGCGCCTGGTGGTCAAGGACGTCGAGCCCGGCTCGGTCCTCGTGGGGGTCGGCGTCGGGGTTCCCGGCATCATCCGGTCTGAGGACGGGCTGGTGCGGCTCGCGCCGAACCTGGAGTGGCGCGACGTGCCGTTCGCGCAGATCTTGGGGGAGCGGCTCGGCTCGATCGGCGTCCCGGTGCTGGGCAACGACGCAGACCTGGGCGCACTCGCTGAGCACCTGCGGGGCGCCGGGGTCGGCGTCGAGGACCTGGTCTATCTCTCCGGTGAGGTGGGTGTCGGAGCGGGTGTCATCGTCAGCGGCCACAAGCTCGAGGGTGCCGGTGGCTACGCCGGCGAGATCGGCCACATGCCGTTCCTGCCCAACGGCAAGCTGTGCCACTGCGGCGCGCGCGGGTGCTGGGAGACCGAGATCGGCGCGGAGTCCATCGCGCTCGCGATCGGCTGCCCGCCCGAGCGGGTCGGCGCCCTGGGGGAGTACCTGGAGGGCGTCCGTGAGGCGTCTCCGGAGCTGCGGCTCGTCGGCCAGCACCTGGGCCGCGGGATCGCGGGCATCGTCAACCTGCTCAACCCCCGGGTCATCGTGCTCGGCGGCTACCTGCGGTCGCTGTTCCCGCTGGTGCAGGAGGACGTCGATCGCGAGATCGCCGTCCACGCCCTCACCGCGGCGCACGAGCTCGTCCGGGTCACGCTGCCGGGTCTCGGCGGTGACTCCGTCCTGCACGGTGCGGCCGAGCTCGCGTTCGAGCCGCTGCTGGCCGATCCTGTCGAGCGGCTGGCGAGTGCCTGCCACGACGCCGACGCGGCCCTCTCCGCCTGACGTTGGGACCCCCGCGTCGGCGCGGTTGCGGCGGGCCCGCATGTAACGGCTTCGACGTCGTCGCGCCCGCGCCTTCCCCGCGCCCGTCGTTCTCATCTCACTCGACGCTCCAATGCGTGTACGGTGGGCACACTCCAATTGCGACAGGAATTCACATGACGTGCCAGAGCTGCAGGGAATCCACCCGCCTCGACTTCGAGTTCAGCATGGCGTTCCAGCCGATCTACGACGCGGTGGCCGAGCGCGTGTGGGGCTACGAGGCACTGGTCAGGGGCATGGCGGGTGAGAGCGCCTTCTCCGTCCTCTCGCAGGTCTCGCAGGAGCAGAAGTACCGCTTCGACCAGGACTGCCGCGTCAAGGCGATCGAGCTGGCATCGCGCCTGTTCCCCGCCGGCGAGGACCTCAAGCTCTCGATCAACTTCATGCCCAACGCGGTGTACGAGCCGGCCGCGTGTCTTCGCGCGACGCTCCTGGCTGCCGATCGGTTCTCGTTCCCGAAGTCGGCCATCATGTTCGAGTTCACCGAGGACGAAGAGGTCTCAGACACCGTCCACCTCACCAACATCATCGCCGAGTACCGCAAGCACGACTTCACCATCGCGATCGACGACTTCGGCGCAGGTCACGCCGGGCTCGGGCTCCTGGTCGAGTTCCAGCCCGACCTGATCAAGATCGACATGAAGATCCTCCGCGACGTCGACACCAACCGGGCCGGCCAGGCCGTGGTCGCCGGCATCATGAGCATCGCGCAGCAGCTCGACATCACCGTGCTGGCCGAGGGTGTCGAGACCGAGGCGGAGTTCGAGGTGCTGAAAGCCGCCGGCATCCGCCTCTTCCAGGGCTACTTGTTCGCGAAGCCGGCCTTCGAAGAGCTTCCGCCCGTCACTCTCTCCACGGTCTGAGGACGGCCGGCAGCGGACCGGCGCGCACATCCACGGCGGCGCAGACTCGGGCATCGCGTTGGAGCGATGCCGGCGCATGGGTTCGGCTTCGGAGTGTGGAGCGGACGCGAGGATTTGAACCTCGACTCATTCCCTGGAAGGGAAGCGTGCTGCAACTACACCACGTCCGCGAAGCCAGCCTCTGTCGAGCCTGACAAGTTCGTAGTATGGACCAGCTCCGTGACCAACCGGGGGGCAGGGTCCTGCCAGGGTGGAAGGCAGCGGAGGCCTTTCGACAAGCTCAAGGAGCGAGCCTTGCCGAGGTGGAAGGCAGCGGAGGCCTTTCGACAAGCTCAAGGAGCGGGTGACAAGCTCAAGGAGCGGGTGACAAGCTCAAGGAGCGAGTGACGAGCTCAAGGAGCGAGCCCGGTCAGACGCTGTCCTCGGTCATGGCCGTGGCCGGCAGCCAGTCGGCCCCGAGGAGCTGGGCGACCTCGGCGAGGCCGCGGGTGTCCCCTCCCGCCGTGTCGGAGGCTGCGGCGATCCGCTCCACCATGACCTTGCCGACCTGTTCCTCGACCGTGCCCTCGGCGTACGCGATGTGCCACGGCGAGACCTGGTGGTCGCGGTGGGTTCGGCCGGTCACCTGCCGTCCGGCGATGCCCGAGAAGCGCGCCTGGTGGAACACACCGACCCGCGGCTCGGTGCTCGCCAGGCGGCCGTCTGCGAGGGTCTCGCCGGCGTGCAGGCTGATCGAGGCGACCGTCGTGAAGACGCAGACCTTCGCCTGCCCGGTCTGGAACCGGAGCCGCTCGGCCTCGACGTCGAACCGGTCGCGGCCGTAGATCGTGGCCACCTCGATGCCGGAGTCACGCAGCCGGTCGGCGATGGGGTCGGCGGCGGTCGTGACGAACTCGACCGCGCACGCGACCTGGCGCTCGGCCTGGACCTGTTGGGCGATCCAGGCGACCGTCGAGTCGACACGGATCAGCCCGGCCTTCTGGCGGAAGCGCAGCAGCGCGGACCGGCCCTTCGCAACACTGCGGCCGCGTCGCGCGATGTCCATCTCGCGACAGAACTCGCCCCACTCAGCCTCGTAGGCGGTCCGCTCCGTCGGCGTGAGCGCCACCGGCATGCCGGAGATCGGCACCGGCCCCCACGGCGCCGCGCGGTGCAGCATCGCCGGAGGTCGCTCGTCGGCGAGCCAGCCGCGCACCAGCTTGAGGTCTGCCGCGCGTCGCGCGGGATCGTCGGTCCATGTCGCGCCGTAGCGGCCGTGCTCCACCCCGACGCCGTGGCGCTCCAGCGCAGCAGCGAACGCGGTCCCGGGTCGCGCCGCCGAGGTCCACTCCCGCATCGGCTCGCCGAGCACCTGCGCGTAGGCGGGAGCGAGGTACGGCAGCTCGAGTGGCGTGTGTCCGGGCGTTGCGGTCGTCGCGATGACGAACGGCGCCTTGTCGTGCGGGCGCCCATGCCCCGAGATCGTCGCCCAGAGCTTCCACCGCTTCGTCGTCGTCCGTCGCAGCGCGTGGGCCTCGTCCGCGATGATCACGTCCCAGGCGTGGTCCTTGACCTTCTCGAGCCTGTCCCAGGTGATGACGACCCATTCCAGACCGCCGTCGCCCAGCGCCGTGATCGTGCGGCACCAGTGGCCGATGGTGATCGCCGCGGGCCGGTCGGCCACGACGAGCACCCGTCGCGCGCTACGGAGGTCGCCGACCGCCGTCGCACCGAGGACGGCCGAGATCGTCTTGCCCACACCCGGCTCGTCGGCCAGCAGGAACAGTCGGCCACCCCGGGCGGCACGCTCGGCGATCGCGTCGGCCGCCTCGAACTGGATCCGCCGGGGCTCGAGAGCGCCCGTCGGCTCGGGGCTGGGCGTCGGATCGTCCGGGTTCAGGGAGTTCTCGACGAACCGACCGAGCGTGTAGGGCCCCGGAGCGTAGGGCACGAGGTGCGCGGGCAAGGCGCGTCCGACATGTAGATGGGCCGTGACCGCCGGGTGCCAAGTGGCGCCGTCGACCTGTGTCCCGTACGGGACGTCGAGCACCCACACCCGCTCACCCGGCCCGGCAGTCGGCAACGGCCGCGATGGCTGTCGCGTCCCGCTACGGCGCGGGGACGCGCTGCGTCGACGAGCACTGGATCGGCGAGGACTGGCCACCCCCGGACGCTACCGGGGTGCGCGCCTCGAACTGAGCTGGCTCGCCCACCAGCGTGGCGTACGGGCGCCGACGTGCCGTGGGCGACCGGCGCAGACGCGCACAGCATGCGCTGTGGGTGGTCTGCGCCGGCTCGCCCTCGACGATCAGAAGCGGCGGACCGTGTAGCCGCTCGTCCAGATCTTTTCCTTCTTGACCGGCTTGCCAGGCCGGCTCGCGTGCCAGATCTTGTTCTTTCCGGCGTAGATCCCGACGTGGTAGACCCGACCGCCGTTCGAGAAGGCAATCAGGTCGCCCCTGTGCTTGGCCGACTTCTTGATCGCACGGCCGGCCTTGGCCTGGCCGCCGGCGACGCGGGGCAGATTCTTCTTGAGTGTCTTCTTGAACACGTACTGGGTGTAGCCGGAGCAGTCGAAGCCCCGGGTGCTGGTTCCGCCCCATCTGTAGGGGGTGCCCTTGAGCGAGGCAGCCTTCTTGATCACCTTGTTCTTGCTGGACGTGCTGAGGGCTGAGGCGGATGTGGAGGTGGTGCCTATGACCAGCGTCGACATCAGGACAGCGGCAAGCAGGGCGAAGATCGCCCGATTGATGGTGCGCATTGATTTTCCTCGGTGCGCCTACGAGATGAGAGTCTGTCGGACCTGAGGTGGCCCCAAGCGCATGTGCGCGGAGGTGACTGTCCCGTTCCGCTCCTGCTGATTGATTGACGCACGTGGGAGCGGATTCGGCTCAGGTGCGGTGGACTTCCTTGACACGAAGCCGTAGGTAGCCTAGGCAGGTCGCGCAACCGGTCGTTCGACCCGGCCGTCTGGAGGGGCGCAGCGCCTGGCGATGCGGGGGCGGCCGGCTCACAACGAGACGGCGCCGGAGAACACGTCGGCCAACGCGTGCTCCGCCGCTCCGAGTGCGGCGGCGTGGATGCCGAGCGTGCTGAGGCGGATCTCGGGGAGGTGGATGGCGGCCGACGGGATGCGCTCGGCAAGGACGGCCTGGGCGGCGGGGACGATGTACTCGCCCAAGGGGACGAAGTAGCCGCCGAGGACGATGGCGGCCGGGTCGAGGACGGCGGCGAGCGTGGCGAGACCGCGGCCGAGGTCGAGGCCCAGCACCTCGAGGGCGGCGCGGACGACCTCGTCGGTTGCGGCACGCTCGGCCACGCTGACGGCGGTCTGCAGGGGAGTGGCGTCCTCCTCCATGCCGACCGCGGCGAGCATCGCGCGCAGGCCGACGGACGCCTCCCAACAGCCGAGGCGGCCACATCCGCAGACGGCGGCGGGGTCGCCGATGGGCATGTGGCCGACCTCGCCGGCGAACCCGGCGCCACCGCGCAGCAGCTGGCCGTGCTGCACGATGCCGGCACCGATGCCGATCGTGCCGGTCAGGTAGAGGGAGTCGCGCACGTCGGTCGCGGCTCCGTGGGACGCCTCGGCCAGCGCCGCGCAGTTGGCGTCGTTGTCGATCGCGGTGGGGCAGTCGCCGTCGAAGGCTGCCTCCAGCTCGGCGGCGAGCTCGCGGCTGACCCAGCCGAGGTTCGGCGCCCAGGACACCGTCCGGTTGTCGTGGGCCACCAGACCAGGCACCGCGACGGTCGCCCGGACGACGGTGTGGCCGTCGGCGACCAGCGACGAGCGGACGTCCGTCGCCAGCTCCACGAGCTGACGCGTGCTGGGTGGCCGGCCGGCCGTCGCGACCGGTCGTGTCTCGACGACCTTGACGCGTCCGGCCAGGTCGAGCGCGACCGCCGCGACGTAGTCGACGTTGACCTCGAGCCCGAGCCCGAGGATCGACTCACCGGTCAGCGTGACCGGCTTGCCGGGGCGGCCGCGGCCGGGGGCCGGCGACACCGAGTCGTCCTCGGTGACGGCGCGAACGATCGCGAGCTCGCCCACGATCGTCCCCACCGTGGCCTTGGCCAGACCGGTCCGCCGTGCCAGCTCCGTGCGCGTCGCGGGCCCCTCGGCCCGCAACGCCCGCAGGACGAGGCCGGTGTTCTGCCTGCGTACCTGCTCGGTGCCGGCCGGCGAACCGGTCGGGGTCACGCTCCGCGCACTCCGTACAGGTACTCCAGGGCGAGCTGGTCGAGGTGCTCGAAGGCGGCACCGCGTGCCGCCAGCTCCTCGGGGTCGGCCATCTCGGCCTTCTCCAGCTCGGCCCAGCCCTCTCCCTCGGCGAGTGTCGGCACGGAGAGCTCGGGCAGCTTGGCGGCCTCGAGGGCAGCCTGCACCTCCGGGTCGGCGCGGAACGCCTGGACCTTGTCGCGCAGGACCAGGTAGTTGGTCATGCAGCCCGCAGCCGCGGCCCAGACACCGTTGTCGTCCTCGGTGCGCGGGGTCTTGAAGTCGAAGTGCACCGGGCCGTCGTACCCGCCGGCCAGGATCGTGTCGACGACCCAGAACGCTCCGCGGACGTTGCCGGCGCCGAAGCGGAAGTCCTGGTCGTAGCGCGGACCGGTCTGGCCGTTGAGGTCGATGTGGAAGAGCTTGCCCTGCCACATCGCCTGGGCGTAGCCGTGAGCGGCGTTCAGGCCGGCCATCTCCTCGTGCCCGATCTCGGGGTTGACGCCGACGTTCTCGGAGCGGTCGAGGGTGTTGATGAAGGCGAGCGCGTGACCGATCGTCGGCAGCAGGATGTCGCCGCGGGGCTCGTTGGGCTTGGGCTCGATCGCGAACTTGATGTCGTAGCCCTTGTCGTGCACGAACTCGCCGAGGACGTTGAACGCCTCGCGGTAGCGATCGAGCGCCGCGGCGACGTCCTTCGCCGCTCCGGACTCGGCGCCCTCGCGTCCGCCCCATGCCACGTAGACCTTGGCGCCGAGCTCGGCGGCGAGGTCGATGTTGCGCATGACCTTGCGGATCGCGAAGCGTCGCACGTCGCGGTCGTTGGACGTGAAGCCGCCGTCCTTGAAGACGGGGTGCGTGAACAGGTTCGTCGTCGCGGTGGTGACGACGAGGCCGGTGTCGTCCAGCCCCTTCTTCCAGCGCTTGATGATCTCCTCGCGACCGGCGTCGTCCGTGCCGAACGGGATCAGGTCGTCGTCATGGAAGTTGACGCCGTAGGCGCCGATGCGGGCGAGGTTCTCGAGCGCGTAGATGGGGTCCATGTCGGCGCGCGTCGGCTCACCGAACGGATCGCGGCCCGGGTATGCGACGGTCCAGAGGCCGAAGGAGAACTTGTCGGACGGTGCAGGGGTGGGAATCGTCATGATGATGCCTATTCGTTGGTGGGTTTCAGGCCCAGTCGGACGTGCGGTCGCGCAGCTGTGCGTAGGCCTCACGCACGAGAGGGGTCGGTTCAGCGGTGTGGGTCTCGGCGGGCGGCGGGGCCCAGGTCGGCGGCTCGGCTGCTCCGGACAGCGCCCAGGCGGCCTGGCGGGCAGCGCCCAGGGCGACGTACTCGCCGGCCGCGGGCACCGTGACGGGAGCGCCGAAGATCGCCGGGGCGAGGGCGTGGACGGCCGGGTTGCCGGCGGCTCCGCCGACCATCAGGATGCGCCGGGCCGGCTCGCCGGTCATGCCGGTCAGCAGGTCGACCGCGTCGGCGAGCGAGCACAGCAGCGACTCGAAGGCGGCCCGGGCGACGTCCTCGCGCGACGTCGATGCGGTCAGGCCGGCCCACGTGCCGGTGGCGTCCGGACGGTTGGGGGTGCGCTCGCCGCCGTAGTACGGCGAGATCGTCAGTCCGTTCGCGCCGGACGGAGCGGCCAGTGCCAGCCGCCCGAGCTCGTGGTGGTCGACGCCGAGCAGCGTGCACTGCAGGTCGAGGATGCGCGCGGCGTTCATCGTCGTGGCCATGGGCAGGAACCGGCCGGTGGCATCGGCGAAGCCCGTGACCGAACCGGTGCCGTCGGCGATGCGGGTCGTGCTGATGGCGGAGGCGACGCCCGACGTGCCGATCGACACGACGACATCGCCGGGTCCGAGGTCGAGCGCCAGCGCGGCGGCCATGTTGTCGCCCGTGCCGGCGCCGACGACGACGCCCGAGGACGTCCGGGCCGCCACCTCCGGCGACGCGACGATGCGGGGGAGGGTGATCGCGTGGCCGATCGCCGCCTCGGCCAGGTCGGGGCGCCAGGCGTCGTCCGCCGTGGAGAAGTAGCCGGTGCCGGACGCGTCGCCGCGGTCGGTGAAGGCCTCGCCGCCGGTCACGTGTCGCGAGACGTAGTCGTGGGGGAGCAGCACCTCGTGCGTCCGCTGAGCCGCCTCGGGCTCGTGGTCGCGCAGCCAGCGCAGCTTCGTCGAGGTGAACGACGCGACGAGGACGCTGCCGATCACGTCGGCGCAGGCTTGCGGGCCTCCCAGCTCCTCGATCAGGTCGGCGGCCTGCCGGCTCGAGCGGGTGTCGTTCCAGAGGATCGCGTCGTGCACCGGCTCACCGGCGGCGTCGAGGGCGACCATGCCGTGCTGCTGCCCACCGACGGCCAGGGCGGACGCGCGGGGGAGCAGCTCAGCGGTGGCGACGTCGAACGCGTCCAGCCAGGTGCGCGGATCGATCGACGTGCCCGGTCCGTGGAGTGCCGACGCCTTGGAGACGACCTCCCCGGTCGCCGCGTCGACCAGCAGGGCCTTGGTCGACTGGGTGGAGGAGTCGATGCCAAGAACGAGGTCGGATGCCATCCGTCCTGTTTAGTACGAGTCTTGAACTAAGTCAACAGGGGGGCATCCACCGGCGAGTCGTGCGGCCGGTGTCCTCCCGGTCGTACCGTGGGGGGCGTGACCATCCACTCGGACCACCCGTTCGTGCCGGCCGAGGGTGACCGCGACCCGTTGCGCCGTCTGCGCGGCCGCCTGCCGTCGCCCGTCTCGGTGTGGACGACCGGCTCAGGGAGGGGACGCGAAGGGCTCACGATCTCATCGCTGCTCGTGGCCGACGGGGAGCCCGGACGGGTGCTCGGCCTCGTCGACTCGGACTCCGACTTCTGGGACGCCGATCCGGTCACCTGGGTCGTCAACGTGCTCGGCTCCGAGCACCGGTTCCTGGCCGACGCCTTCGCCGGCACGGCTCCCGCTCCCGGCGGACGATTCACGCTCGGCTCGTGGACGGACAGCGACTGGGGTCCCGTGCTCGGCGGCACAGCCGGCTGGATCGGGGTGCGGCGCAGCGACGCCGAGCCGCGGCACGTCGGCTGGGGCCTGCTGGTCGAGGGAGTCATCGAGCACGTCGAGGTCGGCGACGCCGACGCGATGATCCACGTCCGCGGACGCTATCGCGAGCCCGGCTCCACCCCCTAGGGTCGGCGGATGAGCAAGCCGTCGATCGATCCTGCCCGCTGGACGCCGCCGTCGTCCGCCCCCGTGGGCTCGCCCTCCCGCCCGTTGGACCTGCGCGTCCTCACGGCATCCGGGCACGGCACCGAGGACGTGCTGGTCCGCCGGGACGGGCACGTGCTCACCGGCCTGGCCGACGGGCGGCTCGTCGCGATCGATCCGGCCACGGGGGCCGAGAGGCTCGTTGCCGAGACCGGCGGGCGGCCGTTGGGCATCGAGCACCATCCCGATGGCGGCTACGTCGTGTGCGACGCGCACCGCGGCCTCCTGCGGATCAGCGACAACGGCGCGGTCACCGTGCTCGCCGACGGACACGACGGGACACCCTTCGTCTTCTGCAACAACGCCGCCGTGGCGGCGGACGGCACGATCTACTTCACCGACAGCTCGACGAAGTTCGGCATCGAGCACTGGCGCGGAGACCTGATCGAGCATCGGCCCACCGGGCGGCTCTTCCGCCGTGACGTCGACGGGACGTTGACGGTCCTCCTCGACGACCTGGCCTTCGGCAACGGGGTCGCCCTGTCCGCCGACGAGACGTTCGTCGTCGTGGCCGAGACCGGCGCCTACGGTCTTCGCCGGCTCTGGCTCGATGGCGAGCAAACCGGCCCGGTCGAGTCCTTCGGCCCGGTGCTGCCCGGCTTCCCGGACAACATCTCCACGGGGGAGGACGGCAACATCTGGGTCACCATCGCGTCGCCGCGCGACGCGGCCCTGGACCTGCTGCTGCCGCGGGCGCCCTGGTTGCGCAAGCTCGTCTGGTCGCTGCCGCAGCGGCTCCAACCACAGCCGAAACGCCTGATCCACGTCCAGGCGTACGACCGGGAGGGCCGCCTCGTGCACGACGTCGCCGGGCAGGACGGCGGGTTCGGGATGCCCACCGGCGTCCGCCAGGCGGGGGGCCACGTGTGGATGGGAAGCCTCGAGCTCGCGACGATCGCGGTGTTCGCCCTCCCGTGACACGGCCCATCCGCCAGCGCGCTGGTGACACGTCGATAGACTGGCCCCTATGGCCGACGTCGGGAAGGGGACAGACGTGAGCATCCTCGCGGACTTGTCAGGACCGTCCGAGCTGCGTGACCTGGACGATGCCGAGCTGACCCGTCTGGCGGCCGAGATCCGCGAGCTGCTGATCACCTCGGTCGCGTCCAACGGAGGCCATCTGGGCCCCAACCTCGGCGTCGTCGAGCTCGGCATCGCGATCCACCGGGTGTTCGAGTCACCGTCCGACCGGGTCGTGTGGGACACCGGGCACCAGTCGTACGTGCACAAGATGCTGACCGGCCGCGCCGGCCAGTTCGGGACGCTGCGCACGGAGGGCGGCCTGTCGGGCTACCCGAGCCAGGCCGAGTCCGAGCACGACTGGGTCGAGAACTCGCACGCCTCGACGAGCCTGTCGTACGCCGACGGCATGGCCAAGGCGAACCATTTGCTGGGCAAGGACGACCACGTCGTCGCCGTCATCGGTGACGGTGCGCTCACCGGCGGCATGGCCTGGGAGGCCCTCAACAACATCGCGGCCGACAACGACCGCCGGCTCATCGTCGTCGTCAACGACAACGGACGGTCGTACACACCGACCGTGGGTGGCCTGGCCAACCGGCTCACCGCCATCCGCACCAACCCCAAGTACGAACCGACTCTCCACGCGATCAAGGATCGCCTCACCCGCACCCCCTTCGGCGGCACGCGGGCCTACGAGGCCCTGCACGCGATCAAGAAGGGCGTCAAGGACGCGCTCGCCCCGCAGGGCATGTTCGAGGATCTTGGGCTCAAGTACATCGGCCCCGTCGACGGGCACGACCTGGCGTCGCTCGAGCACGCGCTGTCGCAGGCCAAGAACTTCGGCGGCCCCGTCCTGGTGCACGTGCTGACCACCAAGGGCCACGGCTACGACATCGCCGTCGCCAACGAGAACGACCAGATGCACCAGGCCGGTCCCTTCGACCGGGCCACGGGCGACGCCCTCGCCATCGCTCCCGCCGGATGGACCTCGGTGTTCCGCGACGAGATCGTCCGCATCGCCGACGAGCGTCCCGACGTCGTGGGCATCACCGCGGCCATGCTCTACCCCGTGGGGCTCGACGCGTTCGCCGACAAGTTCCCCGACCGGGTGTTCGACGTCGGCATCGCCGAGCAGCACGCCGTCACCAGCGCCGCGGGACTCGCGATGGGTGGCCTTCACCCCGTCGTCGCGGTGTACGCGACGTTCATCAACCGCGCCTTCGACCAGGTGCTGCTCGACGTCGCGCTGCACAAGTGCGGCGTGACGTTCGTCCTCGACCGTGCGGGCGTGACGGGCGACGACGGAGCCAGCCACAACGGCATGTGGGACATGTCCCTGCTGCAGATCGTGCCGGGCCTGCGGCTCGCGGCGCCGCGCGACGGATCGCAGCTGCGTGAGCTGCTCCGCGAGGCCGTCGACGTCGACGACGCGCCCACCGTCGTCCGTTTCGCCAAGGGAGCCGTGTGCCCCGACCTGCCGGCGATCGAGCGCATCGGCACCTGTGACGTCCTGTCCCGCGACGACAGCGCCGACGTGCTCGTCGTCGCGGTCGGCTCGTTCGCGCCGCTCGGCGTCGAGGTCGCCGAGCTGCTGCGGGCGCAGGGTCACGGCGTCACCGTCGTCGACCCGCGCTGGGTCAAGCCGGTCGACCCTGCGATCGTCCAGCTCGCGGCCGCGCACCGGCTGGTCGTGACGCTGGAGGACAACGGACGCCAGGGTGGCGTCGGCGCGTCCATCACCCAGGCCGTCCGCGACGGCGGGCACGAGGTGCCCATCCGCGTCCACGGCGTCGAGCAGGAGTTCCTCGACCACGCCAAGCGCGACGTCATCCTCGGCCGCCTCGGCCTGACGGCCCGGGCCGTCGTCGACGACACCCTCGCCGCACTCGACCGCAGCAGTGACCGGAATAGCGTCGACGGGTGAGTGGTTGTCCATGGTGATGAAGAGCTGGCTAGCACGACGTTCACAGGATTCGGACCGCGGAGACGGTTCCGGACCCGTCCTCATCCATGCCCTCGACGGCTTTCTCGGGGCCGGATCGGCCGCACGGCTGGCCGCCGCGCAGCTGCACAGCGGCCAGGGTGAGGTCATCCACGAGTTCGACCTCGACGAGATGTTCGACTACCGCGCCCGGCGGCCGATGATCGGGTTCCGCGACAACCACTACGCGGACTACGCCGACCCGACGCTGCAGATCGTCCTCGAGCACGATGCCAACGGTGAGCCGTACTTCCTGCTGGCCGGCCCGGAGCCCGACTTCCTCTGGGAACGGTTCATCGGCGAGGTCCACGACGTCATCGAGGAGCACAACGTGCCCCTGACGATCGGCCTGGGGGCCGTCCCGATGGGCGTGCCGCACACCCGCCCGACGATGATCACGGCGCACGGCACCCGTCCCGAGCTCATCGACCGCCAGAACCTCTGGTCCGCCTCGATCACGGTCCCGTCGTCCGCGCAGTCGCTGCTGGAGTACCGGCTCGGCCAGTGGGGACATGACGCGGCGGGCTACGTCGTGCACGTCCCGCACTACCTCGCGCAGATCGACTACCCGCCGGCGGCGCTCGCGCTCATCGACGCCCTGGCCGACCGCACCGGCCTCAGCGTCGACGTCGAGCCGCTCCGCGCCCGGCAGGACGACGCGCTCAAGGAGATCGAGCAGCAGATCGAGGACCAAGGCGGCACCAGCCTGCTGAGCGGCCTCGAGGAGCAGTACGACGCGTTCACCCGCGGGGCGGCGCAGTCACTGCTCGCGAGCGACGAGGAGCTGCCGAGCGGCGACGAGCTGGCCGACCAGTTCGAGCAGTTCCTGGCGCGTCAGCGCAAGAACGACCAGGGCTGACCCCTTTCGTCAGCGGGAGCGGACGCCGCGGTCGTAGGAGCGCATCGCCCAGGTGTAGCCCAGGACGGTGATGACGACGGCCCAGCCGACGGCCAGGACGGCGCTGTTGCCGATGTCCGTGCCCGTCAGCAGCCCACGGACCGTCTCGATGAACGGCGTGAACGGCTGATGCTCCGCGAACCACCGCAGACCCGCGGGCATCGTGTCGGTCGGCACGAAGCCGCTGCCGAAGAACGGCAGGAGCAGCAGGGGCATGGGGGTGTTGCTCGCGGTCTCCACGCTGTCGGCGGCGAGTCCGAGCGCGACGGCGAGCCACGTCATCGCGACGGTGATCATCGCGAGCACGCCGATCGCGGCCGCCCACTCCAGCGGGCCGGCCGACGGGCGGAAGCCGATCAGGACCGCCACCGCCAGGACGACGGCCAGCGTCAGCATCGTCTGGATCATGCTGCCCAGGACGTGTCCGCTGAGCACGGCGGCGCGTGAGATCGACATGGTCCGGAACCGGTCGATGATCCCCTCGGTCATGTCCATCGCCGCCGAGATGGCCGTCCCCTGGACGACGCCGGCGATCGCGATCATCAAGATGCCAGGGACGAGGTACTCGACGTAGGCCTCGCGGCCCTCGCCGGCGACGCCCAGGCTCTCGCCCATGGTGCCGCCGAACACGTAGACGAACATCAGCAGGAACACCACGGGGATCCCGATGATCATGAGGGTCAGCGAGGGATAGCGCTGCAGGTGCCGCAGGTTGCGCCGCAGCATCGTCCGCGAGTCGCGGGCGGCGAGGGTGAGCGTGGTCATGTCAGCCGGCCTTTCGGGTCGTGAGGGCGAAGAACACGTCGTCCAGGTCCGGCGTGTGGATGGTCAGGTCGGTGACGTCGATCGACTCGTCCAGGCTGTGCAGCAGCGACCGCACCGAACGGATGCCGCCCTCGCCGGGCACGCGCAGGGTCAGGGACGTGTCGTCCGCGGATGCGTCCGGCAGCACCCGCGCGGCCGCGCGAAGATCCGCGGAGCCGGCGAACGTCAGCAGGATGTGGCCGCCGGGGACGAGCCGCTTCAGCTCCGCGGACGTGCCCTCGGCGACGATCAGGCCGCCGTCGAGAACCGCGATGCGATCGGCGAGCTGGTCGGCCTCCTCCAGGTACTGCGTCGTCAGGAAGATCGTGACGCCGTCGTCGACGAGCCCGCGGATGATCTGCCACATCGTGTGCCGGCTGCGGGGGTCAAGGCCCGTGGTGGGCTCGTCCAGGAAGATGATGCGCGGATCGCCCATCAACGTCATCGCGAGATCGAGCCGGCGTCGCATGCCGCCGGAGTAGGTCGCCGGCGTCTGGTCCGCCGCGTCGAGATCGAACTGCGTCAGGAACTCCGCGACGCGGCGGCGTCCGGCCGCCCGGTCGAGGTGGTGCAGGTCGGCCATGAGGCGAAGGTTCTCCTCGCCGGTGAGCAGGTTGTCGATCGCCGCGAACTGCCCGGTGACGCCGATCGCCTGACGCACGGCTGCCGGAGCCCGGCTCACGTCGTGCCCGCCGACCTGGACGTCGCCGCCGTCGGCCGCGATGAGCGTCGTCAGGATCCGGATCATCGTCGTCTTGCCGGAGCCGTTGGGCCCGAGCAGGGCGAAGACCGTTCCGGCCGGGACGTCGAGGTCCACGCCGTCGAGCACGACCTTGGCGTCGTACGACTTGCGCAGGCCGACCGCCCTGATGGCGGAGTCAGCTGGTGTGGTGCTCATGGATTCCTCGTCTCGTCGTGGTGGGTCAGCCGGCGCGGTGGATCGAGATGTCGCCGTAGGACGTGCGGGCGCGGACCTCGACGGTCTGCTCGGCGTCACCGGGGGAGTCGGCGGCCTCCAGCGAGCGGCGTACCGTCCCGCACTTGGAGCTCGCATCGACCCAGGCCGCTGTGCCGTCGTGGATGCCGACCTCGACGTCACCGCATGCCGTCGAGAGCGAGACCGAGCCGCGCCTGATCTCGGCGATCCGGACGCTGCCGTTCGCGGTCTTGGCGGTGACGGAGTCGTGGGCCTGAGCGACGGAGATGTCGCCGTTCGCGGCCTTGACCTCCAGCGCCCCGATGACGGCGCCGATCCTGGTGTCACCGTTGGAGTTCTTGATGACGGCATCGGCGTCGATGCGCGTCACCCGCAGGGAGCCCGATCCGGTCGACAGATCAGCGGCGCCGTCGACGGCGCCCACCAGGATGTCGCCGTAGCTAGTGGAGACCTGCAGCGGTCCGGTGTCGTCGAGCCGGATGTTGCCCATGGCCGTCTTGATGCGGCAGGCACCGAGGGCGCCCCCGGCATCGACTCGTCCCATGGCCAGGTCGACGGACACCTCGGAGCCGGTGGGCAGCGTGACCTCGATGTCGATGGCCCCGCCGTTGCCCCACAGGCTGTACGCACGCCAGCTGCGATGAGCGGTGATCCGCAGGATGCCACCGATGTGCTCGATCTCGACCTGCTCGGATGCCCGGACGTCCGCGGCCCGTTGCGCGTCGCGGGGACGTACGTCGACGGTGGTCGTGGTGGTGGCGGCGGTCGTGAGCCGGACGTCGCCGACGCAGGCGAGATCGACGGTCAGGGAGACGGGCCCGGGAGTCTGGTAGTCGGTCATGTCATCGCACCCATCCGGTGAATCGCTGGCTCGTGTTGGTGACTGCTGTGGTTCGGCGATCGCGGTCGGGAGCGGCTGCGGAGGCCGCAGTGCGGACCAGCCAGCTGTTGACCGACAGGCCCTCGCGGCTCGCCGCCGCCTCGATCTGCTGCTTGAGCTGCTCGGACAGGCGCAGGGTGAGGCGCGATGTGCTTCCTTCCTCGGCGTCCACCGGCGGAGGAGGAGTCGCTGCCGCGGCGTTGTCCTGCTCGGTGAAGGACTGCTCGGAGGCGGGAGCGGTCACGACGAACTCGGGGTCGCGACCCCGCAGGCGGACGTCCACGGAGCCGGGAGCCAGCTCGGTGGTGATCTGGGCGGCGGCCGCGGAGAGGACGTCGAGCAGGACGAGCCGGGTGGCCGACTCCAGCGGCGCGACGAGCCGTTCCGCCACGAGACGAGCGTCCTCGCCACCAGCAGCCGCGGCCACGTCGAGCTGGCGGCGAAGGTCGTCGACATAGGGGTTGAGATCCATGACGTCACTATGACATCACTATGACGTCATGGCAAGTCATCGCGGCGTCACACCAGTCATTCGCTACGATCGGCGGGTGCCTGCATCCCTCGACGAAGTCATCGGCCTGCTCGATCTCGAACGTCTCGAGGTGGGACTGTTCCGCGGGTCCCAGCCGCAGAAGTCCGTCCTGCGACGTGTCTTCGGTGGCCAGGTCGCCGCGCAGGCGCTCATGGCGGCCCAGCTGACCGTGCCGGACGACCGGTTCGTGCACTCGCTGCACCTGTACTTCATCCTCGGCGGCGACCCGAGCATCCCGATCGTCTATGACGTCGAGAACGTGCGGGACGGTCGCTCGTTCACGACGCGGCGGGTCGCCGCGCGTCAGCACGGCGAGATCATCTTCTACATGACCGCCTCCTTCCAGGTCGTCGAGGACGGCTGGGAGCACCAGGACCGGATGCCCGACGTGCCGGGGCCCGACGAGTCGATCCCGATGACCGACCTCATCCGACTGGGCGGCCGCGAGGCCTTGGAGCGCTGGATGGGGGAGTGGGCGTCGTTCGACATGCGGTACATCGGCGACAACCGCGCCGAGGACGACCCGCAGCGCCAGCTGGTGCCCGCAGTGCAGCGCCTGTGGTTCAAGGCCGACGGGACGCTTCCGGACTCACAGAGCATCCACAACGCCGCCTTCACCTACATCAGCGACCTCAGCCTCCTGGGTGCCAGCCTCGTGCCGCACGGGCAGTTCATCGGCTCCAAGGAGGTCCAGCCGGCGTCGCTCGACCACACGATCTGGTTCCACCGCCCGGTGAAGGCCGACGAGTGGTTGATGTACGACCAGACGTCGCCCTCGGCCTCGGGTGCGCGTGGGCTCAGCACGGCCCGGGTCTTCAGCGAGGACGGCACGCTCGTCGCGACCGTCGCCCAGGAAGGCCTGATCCGGCGCATCGGGCAGCGCTGAGCCCGGCGGTCTCAGCGCAGGCCTGTGGGCCGCCGGACGCAGGTGGTCAGGCGGCTGGGCGGTAGCTGCTTCGTCGTCGGCGGCGCAGTGGGCGTCCGGCGCGGTTGGTGAAGGTGAATCCGTCGACTGCGTTGCCGGTGATGTGCAGC
>JAOPWZ010000139.1 GCA_025965435.1 Aeromicrobium sp. | reverse complement strand
ACGCTGCCCACCTCTGGTTCTGCCGGACCGACTAGAACACTTGTTCGACTAGACGTATCCTGCGAGGGTGAACTCGAACGGCTCGATCGACGGACGACCGCTGGCTCCGGCCGACCCCTATGCCGTCCAGGTCCCTCAGCCGCCGCCGGTCTACCACGTGTGGGTCAACCTCTCGAACCTCACGACCCAGGTGGCGCAGGAGTATCCCGGGCTCGTGCTGGGCTGGCGTCGCACGTCCGACGGCTACGAGGCGCAGGTCGTCTACGTCGTGCCCAGCCGCACGCAGCGGCACAGCGACGCCTCGCAGATCGCGTGGCTGCCGGCCAGCAAGCTCAAGCCACGAGCGTGAGTGCACCTGTCGGTCGTGCGTCCTACCGTGAGCACATGACTGCAACGACCTACACCTCACGGCACATCGTCGAGACGATCGACCGTGATCCCGCCGACGTCTACGCGTTCGTGTCCGATCCCCGCACGCTCCCGGCGTGGGCCGCGGGGCTCAGCGTGTCCATCGACCTGGTCGACGGCGAGTGGGTGGCGGAGTCCGACCTCGGCCGCATCACCGTCGAGTTCGCCCCGGACAACCCCTATGGCGTGCTCGACCACGTGGTCACGCTGCCCGACGGCACGCGGGTCATCAACCCGCTGCGGGTCGTTCCCAACGGAACCGGCAGCGACATCATCTTCAGCCTCTTCCAGCTGCCGCCCGCCGACCTCGACGCCTTCGAGGCCGACGCCGGCGCGATCGTGCGCGACCTCGCCCGCCTCAAGGTCCTGCTGGAGAGCTGAGCGCCCCCTCCCGCCCTCCGGCGCACGCTCGCGCGGGACCGACGATGAGGGTTTCGGGCAGCGGTGGCGACCCCTACCCCTCACCCTCGGTCGGCGGACGACGGCGGACGACGGACGATGAGGGATTGAGGTAGTGCTGGCTACCCGAAACCCTCATCCTCTGTGCGGCTAGTCGCGCCGGTAGAACGTCAGGAGGTTGCCGTCCAGGTCGAGCGTGGGGAACTCCCTGGTGCCCCACGTGGTGTCCACGGCGCTTCCGGCGTCGGTGGGATGCAGGACGTCGGCGGCGCTCAGCTCGGCGTAGAGCGTGTCGACGTCATCCACCTGGATCCGGCAGCTGGCCGTCCCCGCGATGAACGACTCGGCGCCCGAGCGCACGGGTTTCGTGGCGAAGTCAGCTCGCCGCGTCCAGTCGTCGTCGCTGCTGGCCCACAGATGGATCTCGGCCTCGTCGCGCATGAGTATCGCGAAGCCGTCGTCGGAGTGCACCACGGTGAAGCCGAACCGCGCCGAGTAGAACACCTGGGCGTCGTCGGTGCTCCGCACCGGCAGTGCTGGGACCGTCTTCGAAAGCCTCATACCGAAGTCTGGCCCAGTCGGTGCCCATCCGCCAAGGCGCCCGACGATCCGACGCTCACCAACCCCGAGCGCGCCACTCCGCCAGGTGCGGACGCTCGACGCCGAGCGTCGTGTCGTGCCCGTGGCCGGGGTAGACGCGGGTGTCGTCGGCGAAGCGGCCGAAGAGCTTGGTCTCGACCTCGTCGATCAGGGTCGTGAAGTCCTCGGGTGCCCAGGTCTTGCCCACGCCGCCGGGGAAGAGGGAGTCGCCGGTGAAGAGGTGCACGATGCCGTCGGGGTCGTCGTACGCCAGGACGATCGAGCCGGGCGTGTGGCCGGCGACCTCGATGACCTCGAGCTCGCACGAGCCGACGCGCACGCGGGCGCCGGTGCTGACGCGGACGTCGACCGGCACGGGCAGCTCGTCGGCGTCGAGCTCTCCGGCGACGGTCTCGGCGCCGGTGGTGATGACCAGGGTCTCGAGCGCCTGCCAGTGGTCGCCGTGGCGGTGGGTCGTCACAATGCGGGCCAGGCCGCCGTCGCCGACGAGCTCCAGCAGTCGGTCGTGCTCGTTGGCCGCGTCGATGAGGATCTGCTCACCGGTGAGGGCGCAGCGCAGCAAGTAGGCGTTGTTGTTCATCTCGCCGACCGCGATCTTGGTGATCTGCAGGTCGCCCGCGGGCTGGACGTCGGCTGGACCGCCGACCTCGACTTCTCCGGTGTACGTCATGGGCAAAGCCTGCCAGAGGCCGGCGACGCCGCCGTCGACACGGGTGTGACGAGGTCGACCCCGCTCTCCGGAAGGAAACTGTCAGGCCCCGTCGTTACGATGAGGAGAGGCAGAAATCTGCCTTCACCTGTGCTTTTTGCACCACGACCTTCGCACCACTACCTCAGGGGAGCCAGTGACCGATCGCCTCGTCATCCGCGGCGCACGAGAGCACAACCTCAAGGACGTCTCGCTGGACCTCCCGCGCGACTCCTTGATCGTGTTCACCGGACTGTCGGGCTCCGGCAAGTCGTCCCTGGCCTTCGACACGATCTTCGCCGAGGGCCAGCGTCGGTACGTCGAGTCGCTGTCGGCGTACGCGCGTCAGTTCCTGGGGCAGATGGACAAGCCCGACGTCGACTTCATCGAGGGCCTGTCGCCGGCCGTCTCGATCGACCAGAAGTCGACGTCGCGCAACCCGCGTTCGACCGTCGGCACGATCACCGAGGTGTACGACTACCTGCGCCTGCTCTACGCCCGCGCCGGACGTGCGCACTGCCCCCAGTGCGGTGAGCCGATCGCCCGGCAGACCCCGCAGCAGATCGTCGACCGCATCCTGGCCGGCGAGGAGGGCACGCGGTTCCAGGTGCTGGCACCGGTCATCCGTGGCCGCAAGGGCGAGTACCTCGACCTGTTCCGCCAGCTGCAGACGCAGGGGTTCAGCCGCACCATCGTCGACGGCGAGGTGCACATGCTCGCCGACGAGCCGCCGAAGCTCGCCAAGCAGAAGAAGCACACGATCGACGTCGTCGTCGACCGCCTGCAGGTCAAGAAGACGCAGCAGCAGCGGCTGACCGAGTCGATCGAGACGGCGCTCAACCTGGCCGACGGCCTCGTCATCATCGACTACGTCGACCTCGACGAGAAGGACGAGAACCGCACGCGGCGCTTCTCCGAGAAGCTCGCCTGCCCCAACGACCACCCGCTCGAGGTCGACGAGCTCGAGCCGCGCTCGTTCTCGTTCAACGCTCCCTTCGGCGCGTGCCCCGAGTGCCACGGCCTCGGCACCCGCATGGAGGTCGACCCCGAGCTCGTCGTGCCCGACGACGCCAAGTCGCTCAACGACGGGGCGGTGACCCCGTGGGCGTCCGCCCACGTCGCGGACTACTACTCCCGCCTCATCGATGCGCTGGCGACCGAGCTGAAGTTCAGCGCCGACACCCCGTGGGGTGATCTGTCCGACGAGGTGCACGACGCGATCCTGCGCGGCCACCCCACCAAGGTCCACGTCCGATACAAGAACCGGTACGGGCGGGTGCGGTCGTACTTCACCGAGTTCGAGGGCGCGATCACGTACATCGAGCGCCGTCACGCCGAGACCGAGTCCGACACCAGCAAGGAGCGGCTCGAGGGCTTCATGCGCGAGGTACCGTGCCGCGTCTGCCACGGCACCCGGCTCAGGCCGGTCATCCTGGCCGTCACGCTCAACTCCGCGGAGCACGGCCCCAAGAACATCGCCGAGGTCTCGGCCCTGTCGATCCGTGAGGCCGCCGACTACCTCTCCTCGCTCGAGATGAGCGACCGCGAGCTGCAGATCGGCGAGCGGGTGCTCAAGGAGATCAACGAGCGACTGCGCTTCCTGCTCGACGTCGGACTCGACTACCTCGCGCTCGACCGGGCCGCCGGCTCGCTGTCGGGCGGCGAGGCCCAGCGCATCCGGTTGGCGACGCAGATCGGCGCCGGCCTCGTCGGCGTGCTCTACGTCCTCGACGAGCCGTCCATCGGCCTGCACCAGCGCGACAACCAGCGGCTCATCGAGACGCTCGTCCGGCTCCGCGACCTCGGCAACACGCTGATCGTCGTCGAGCACGACGAAGACACGATCCGTGCCGCCGACTGGGCCGTCGACATCGGCCCGGGCGCCGGTGAGCACGGCGGCCAGGTCATCGTCTCCGGCCCGGTCGCCGAGCTCTACGCCAGCAAGGACTCGCTGACGGGCCAGTACCTGTCGGGCCGCAAGTCGATCCCGCTGCCGGAGAAGCGCCGCAAGCGCGTCAAGGGCCGCGAGCTCACGGTGCACGGGGCCAAGGAGAACAACCTGCGCGACATCGACGTCAGCTTCCCGCTCGGGATGTTCGTCGCCGTCACCGGTGTCTCGGGCTCCGGCAAGTCGACCCTCGTCAACGACATCCTCTACACCCAGCTCGCGCGCACGATCTACGGCGCACGGACGATCCCCGGGCGTCACCGCAACATCTCCGGGCTCGACGAGGTCGACAAGGTCATCCACGTCGACCAGTCGCCGATCGGCCGCACCCCGCGGTCCAACCCGGCCACCTACACCGGCGTCTTCGACCACGTCCGCA
>JAOPWZ010000136.1 GCA_025965435.1 Aeromicrobium sp. | reverse complement strand
GTCACCGCTCTTGTGGTCGGCGATGTGCAGGTCGTAGTTGATGCCGTCGGCGACCATGATCTGCGCGGCGGCCAGCTTGGCGCCGTTGCCCATCACCTTGCCGAAGAACGAGCCCTGGCCGGTGATGGCGAGGAGCATGCCCGCGGAGAGGGTGACGCCCGCGCCGCCCTCCTTGCCGCCGGGGCCGAAGATGTCGTTGAGGCCGCCAGCGACCTCGGGGTCCACCTTGGCGGTGGAGATGGAGGACGACGATCCCGAGTCGTTTCCTCCGCAGGCTGCGAGCAGGGTGACACCTCCGAGCACGGCACTGCCTCGAAGGAACCCGCGACGCGAGACGTCGACGGAGGGGAAGCTGAGGCGAGACGGGACGCTCGCCAACTTGCGGCGGTTACTCATGAGATTTGCTCCTCAAAGGCTGCGCGGGATTGCGCGTTCTGCGAAAGGGTTGAAGCAGGAGGCGTCGCCGCTCAGGCGACGCCACCGTCGATGACCAGCAGCTGACCCGTCATGTACGACGACGCGTCCGAGGCCAGGAAGAGGACGCCACCGGCGATCTCCTCCGGCGTGCCCTGGCGGCCCAGCGGAACGGCTTGCCGCACCGCGTCCTCCTGGGACTCCCGGCCACCCATGAAGTCGATGGCCGGTTGGTTGAAGGGGGTGTCGATCCAGCCGGGGCAGATCGTGTTCACCCGGATCCGGTCGGGGGCGAGCTCGGCGGCGAGCGCCTTGCTGAACCCGACGATGGCGCCCTTGGACGCGGAGTAGGCCGTCATGCCCGGACCGCCCTTGATCGCGGCCAGGGACGCGGTGAAGACGATCGAGCCGCCCGACTCCCGCAGGTGCGGCACGAGGTGCTTGGCGCCGAGGAAGCAGTGGCGGGGGTTGACGCTGAACAGGGCGTCCCACTCGTCGGCCGGGAACTCGGTCACCGACCCGGACCGCTGCAGGCCGGCGTTGAAGAAGCCGACGTCGAGGCCGCCGAGCTCGTCGGCCGCGGAGGTGACGAGGTTCTCGATCGCCTGCTCGTCGGTCACGTCGGTCTGCACGAACGAGGCAGTGCCACCCTCGCTCGTGATCAGGTCCACGGTCTCCGACGCTCCGGTCGAGTCCACGTCTCCGATGACGATCTTCGCCCCGTGGCGCGCCAGCAGCAGGGCGCTGGCCCGTCCGATGTTCGCGGCGCCGCCCGTCATGACGACGCGCTTGCCCTCCAGCTGCCTGAGGTCGACCATCCGGGTCACGCCCCGAGGGCCGCGGCGCCGGCGGCTGCGATCTCGTGGTCCTGGTCGGGGGAGCCGCCGGCCACCCCGACGGCGCCGACGATCGCGCCGTCGACCTGGAGCAGCACGCCGCCGCCGAAGGTCACCAGCGCGCGACCCACGGCCGCGTGCGCGGTCTGCAGGCCGAAGAGCGGCGCGCCCGGCTGGGCGAGCGCCTCGACGTCGCGGGTGTCGCAGCTCAGGGAGCGCGACGTGTAGGCCTTGGCCTGGGAGATGGCCGCGCTGGCCAGCAGGGCGTCGTCCATGCGAGCGAACGCGAGCAGCTCGCGGCCGTCGTCGATCACGGCGATCGACGAGGGGGACGAGATCTCGCGCGCCTTGGCGGCGCATGCCTCGAGCACGGTCTGGGCTTGGGCGAGGGAGAGCGATGTCACGATGACTCCTGGTGATGGTCGGGTCAGGGGAGGGTGAGGGCGACGGGCCGGACCGGCGATCCGGTCACGCCCTCGAGCTTCAGGGGCAGGCAGACGAACAGGAACTCGGTGGCACCGGCCGCGGCCAGGCCCTCCAGGTCCAGGTTCTCGAGGATGTAGATGCCGGCCTCGTAGATGAGGACGACGTGGCAGGGCAGCGAGCCCAGCTCCGGGTCGACGTGATCGGGGACGTCGAACGCGACGTTGTCGGCGCCGCACAGCAGCGGCTTCTTGGCCGCCAGCCAGCGCGCGGCCTCGGGGCCCACGCCGGGACCGCGGAGGTAGGCGTCCGTGTCCGTGTCCGCGTAGTAGCGGCCGTTGCCCGTCCGGACCAGCACGCAGTCGCCGGGACGGATGGTGATCCCGCCCGCCTCGACCGTCTCCACCAGGTCTGCCTCGGTGATCAGGTAACCCTGCTCGAGGGCGTCCACGCCCTTGGTGGCGGCCACGTCCAGGAGCACGCCGCGGCCCATGATCGGGGCGATCGACTCGACGCCGAGCTCGGTGAAGCCGCGGTCGGTCTGCACGTCCGGACTCACCTGCACGCCACCGAACATCTCCAGCTCCACGGCCTGGTGGCAGAGCGCGTCGATGTGGGTGCCGGAGTGCTCCTGCATGGTGATGGTGCCCGAGGCGCTGGTCCGCACCGCATCGCCCAGGCGCTCATGACGGCGGTGCAACGTGTAGACGAAGCCCGGCCAGTGCGCGGGGAAGATCGGGGCGCCGATGTAGCGGGGGTGCTCCAGCTCGTACGCGGTGCCTCCGGCGACGGCGGTCAGCAGCGATTCGAGGTCAGTCACGAGCAGCGGCCTTGCCCAGCGTGAGGGGCTCGCCGGCAACGTTCCAGGATCCGTCCTGGTACTCGGTGAGCAGCACCTGGATCGCCTCGGGCGCCGAGCCGAGGGTGCGGTGCACCGCGTCCGTGAGCTCGCGGACGAGCACGGACTTGACCTCGTCCGGTCGGCCGGAGAGCAGATGGACTTCCAGGATGGGCATGCAGGACCTCGCTTAGGGATGAGACGGACGCCACAGTTGGTGTTTCGCTATGATAAACAGAGTTCGCACAAAGAAACAACGAGGTTGCGAAAAGTCGCGTCAGAAGGTCGGGTACCGAGCGTGAGAAGCCGTCTGGACACCCGCCGTCGGTCCGTCTCCCCCCGAGCCGCCGCACTGGATCCGGTCCGCCAGTGTGCCCTCGTCGTGGTCGTCTACGCCGTGGTGGTGGCCGGCGTGACGCTGCCGACGCCGCTGTACGTGACGTACCAGGAGCGGTGGGCGCTGACGAACCTCGCGGTGACCCTGCTGTACGCGCTCTACCCCGCGGGCGTCCTGGTGGTCGTGCTGCTCGCCGGGCACTGGTCGGACCGCGTGGGGCGGCGGGCCGTCGTCGCGATCGCGCTCACCTGCAGT
>JAOPWZ010000120.1 GCA_025965435.1 Aeromicrobium sp. | reverse complement strand
TACCCGGTCTTCCAGCTCGGCTGGTTCCCGGACTTCCCGGACGCCGACAACTACCTGTCGCCGTTCCTGAGCCCGTACGACAAGGAGAAGAGCGGCAACTTCACCAACTCGCACTACAACGACCTCGACACCGAGTTCGCCGACCCGGAGATGACCAAGCTCCTGGACAGCGAGCGCACCGACGGTGACAAGGCCTCCCGCGAGGCGACGCTGAAGCAGATCCAGGACCGCCTGGCGGACCAGGTGCCCTACCTGCCGCTGCTGACCGGCTCGCAGGTCGCTGTCGGCGTCGACGGCGTCAAGGGACTCGACAAGACGCTCGACCCGTCGTTCAAGTTCCGGTTCACCTCGCTGTCGAAGTGATCCCATGAAGAGGGGCGGGCCCGTCACGGGTCCGCCCCTCTTGCGCATGGCAGCACGGTCCTCGAGCCTGTCGAGAGGACCTTGTCACCACCGACGTCCGTTCGACAGGCCCAAGAATCCAAGAAGAGGCAGACATGGCGACCGCCGAGGTCCTCGCACCGCTCGACCCACCCGATGCCGGGCAACCCACGCGCCGCCGCGGCGGTCCCAACCCGCTGGCTCGCTACCTGCTGGTGCGGCTCGCCCTGCTGGTGCCCATGATGTGGGTGCTCGTCACGATGGTGTTCGTCCTGATGCGCGTCATCGGCGACCCCATCCAGGCCGCCCTCGGTGGACGCCTCACGGCCGACCAGATCGCCGAGCGCAAGGCCGAGGCCGGTCTCGACCGCCCCATCCTGACGCAGTACTGGGAGTACCTCTCCGGCCTGTTCCGCGGTGACTTCGGCACGACGCTGACCGACAACCGCGAGGTCTCGGACATCCTCGTCGTCAACGGCGCCGCGACGCTCGAGCTCGCCATCTGGTCGCTGCTCGTGGCGTTCGCCGTCGGCATCCCGCTCGGACGCATCGCTGCGCGCTACCGCGACCGCGTGCCCGACGTCCTGCTGCGACTGTTCTCGATCCTGGTCTACGCCGCGCCCGTCTTCTTCGTCGGCCTGCTGCTGAAGCTGGCGTTCGCACCCTTCGGCTGGCCGTCGTCGGGCCGGGCCAGCATCGCCACCGAGCTGACCCTCCAGGACGTGAAGCCGCGGACCAACATCATGTTCGTCGACGCGATCCTGTGGGGGGATCCCGCGCTGATCGGCGACGTCCTCAAGCACGCGATGCTGCCGGCGATCGCCCTCGGGCTGCTCACCGGCGGCGTCTTCCTGCGCCTGGTGCGCGTCAACCTGCTGCAGACCCTGCGCATGGACTACGTGACCGCCGCCCGCGCCCGTGGAGTCTCTGAGCGCCGGGTCATGAACAAGCACGCCTTCCGCAACGCCCTCGTGCCGGTCGTGACCGTCATGGGCATGCAGGTCGCCCTGCTGCTCGGCGGCGCGATCCTGACCGAGACGACCTTCGAGTGGAAGGGACTGGGCTACCAGTTGTCGGAGTACCTCATCAAACGAGACTTCCTGGCGGTGCAAGGCATCGTCACCCTGATCGCGTTGATCGTGGGAGCCATGAGCTTCCTGATCGACGTCATCATCGCCTTCGTCGACCCCCGAGTGAGGTTCTGATGTCCACCCGGTTCCCGAGCCTGTCGAAGGTCGTTCCCTCCGTCGTCCGGCAGTCGCACGGCCTGCAGCGCTTCATGCTGCTGCTCGGCTTCGCGCTCGTGCTCATGTTCGTCTTCGTGGCGATCTTCGCGCCGTGGCTCGCTCCCTACGACTTCAACGCCGACCGCTCCGGCGGCGTCGTCTTCGGCACGCAGCAGCCGCCCTCGGCCGATCACTGGTTCGGCACCTCCGTGGGTGGCACCGACGTGCTCTCGCGCGTCATCTACGGCACCCGCACCGCGGTGGAGGTCATCATCCTCGCGGTCTTGCTCTCGGCCCTGGTCGGTGTTCCGCTCGGACTCGTCTCCGGCTATCTCGGCGGCTGGCTCGACCGCGTGCTCGTGCTGGTCATGGACGCGCTGTACGCGTTCCCGTCGCTCCTGCTCGCGATCGTCGTGTCGATCGTGCTGTCCGGTGGCAACAGCGGCGCGGTCGGCGGCATCATCGCGGCGGCGGTCTCGATCACGGTGGTGTTCGTCCCGCAGTACTTCCGCGTCATCCGCAACGCGACCCTGTCGGTGAAGTCCGAGCCCTATGTGGACGCCGCCAAGGTCGTGGGCGTGCGAACGCCCCGGATCCTGCGCAAGCACGTCTTCTCCAACGTGTCGTCGTCGCTGCCGGTCATCGGCACCCTGAATGCGTCCGAGGCGATCCTGACGCTGGCCGGGCTCGGCTTCCTCGGGTTCGGCATCGAGCCGTCGGCCGCGGCCGAGTGGGGCTACGACCTCAACAAGGCGCTGCCCGATGCCTCGTCGGGCATCTGGTGGACCGGCGTGTTCCCGGGCTTGGCGATCGTGCTGATCGTGCTGGGAGCGACCCTGGTGGGCGAGAGCCTCAACGACATCCTCAACCCGCTGCTGCGCACCCGCGGCGCCGACACCAGCGAGGCCGACCAGGCGGAGATCGAGCACGAGTTCGAGGAGCTGACGGGCGCTCCGTCGGTCGAGGTGCGAAGCGTTGCGGAGCCTGGAGACCACGTCGAGAAGAAGGTCGCGGCGCTGTCGCTGACCGATCTGGCCGTCACGTTCCGAACCGACGCCGGCCAGGTCAAGGCCGTCAACGGCATCAGCTTCGACGTCGCCCCGGGCGAGGTCGTGGCCGTCGTGGGTGAGTCGGGATCGGGGAAGTCGGTCAGCTCGCGGGCCGTGCTCGGGCTGCTGCCGTCGACCGCCGACGTCTCCGGCTCCGCCCGCCTGGGTGAGCGCGAGCTGCTGGGCATGTCGTCCGGATCGCTGCGGCCGCTGCGCGGCGACCGGGTCTCGATGGTCTTCCAGGAGCCTGCGACAGCACTCAACCCGGTCTACACCGTGGGCTGGCAGATCGTCGAAGGGCTGCAGGCGCACCAGAAGATCTCCAAGAAGGCTGCCCGGGCGCGCGCCGTCGAGCTGCTCGAGCTGGTCGGCATGCCCGATCCGGCGGAGCGGGTCAGCTACTACCCGCACCAGCTGTCCGGCGGTCAGAAACAGCGCGTGGTCATCGCGATGGCGATCGCCTGCGACCCCGACGTCATCATCGCGGACGAGCCGACGACGGCACTCGACGTCACCGTGCAGGCGGCGATCCTGGAGCTGCTGCTGTCGCTGCGCGACCGGCTCGGCACCGCGATCGTGCTCATCACCCACAACATGGGTGTCGTCGCCGACATGGCCGACCGGGTCGTCGTGATGTACCGCGGCGAGATCGTCGAGCAGGCCCCCGCGCGTCAGCTCTTCGCCGCGCCCGCGCACCCCTACACGCGCGCCCTGCTCGACGCCGTGCCGCACCTGGGCCGCGAGAACGGCCCGGGGCTGGTCGACGACAACGAGATCGTGCTCAAGGTCGACGACCTCGTGGTGGAGTTCGCCGGGCGCTTCGGTCAGCCGGCCTTCCGGGCGGTCGACCACGTGTCGCTCGAGGTCCGCAAGGGCGAGGTGCTCGGGCTGGTGGGTGAGTCCGGGTCGGGCAAGTCGACGGTCGGACGCACGACCGTCGGGCTGCAGCAGCCGACCAGCGGCACGATCCACGTGTCGGGCAACCAGGTCTCCGGACTGAGCGACCGCGAGCTGCGTCCGCTCCGTTCCCGCTTCGGATTCGTCTTCCAGGACCCTGCGTCGTCGCTCAACCCCCGGATGTCGATCGGCCAGTGCATCGCGGAGCCGCTGCACGTCCAGACCGACATGGAGCAGTCGCAGATCGACGCCAAGGTCGCCTCGCTGCTCGACAGCGTCGAGCTGGGCGGCGGATATGCCGAGCGCTTCCCGCACGAGCTGTCCGGCGGCCAGCGGCAGCGCGTCAGCCTGGCCAGGGCCCTCGCGCTCGACCCCGACCTGTTGATCGCCGACGAGCCGACGTCGGCACTCGACGTCTCGGTGCAGGCGCGGGTGCTGGAGCTGTTCACCGAGCTGCAGCAGCGTCTGCAGTTCGCGTGCCTGTTCATCAGCCACGACCTGGCCGTCGTCGACACGCTGGCCAACCGGGTGGCGGTCATGCAGCACGGCAAGCTCGTCGAGATCGGGCCGCGCGAGCAGGTGCTGGGCCGTCCGCAGGAGGACTACACGAAGCGCCTGATCGCCGCCGTCCCCGTCCCGGACCCCGACGAGCAGGCACGCCGTCGGGCCGAACGCGGACGTCTGCTGACCGACATCAGCTGACGCCCCGGGGGTCTGGCCTCCCGGCAACCGTTCCGGAGCCGTTCGGCTCGCCGATCGGTGGTCGACAGGCCAAACCTCGGGGACCGGGGCAGACTCGAGGAGTGAAGCCCCTCGAGTCCGTCCGTGCACGCGTCGGCGAGGCCATCTTCGCCCGGGTCGCCGGCGACGAGGGACCTGAGCGCCGCGATCGCATCCATCGGTCCGTGGGGCCGCGGCGCTTCGGTCCAGACTCGGCGATCGTCCGCGTGCACTCCGACGCCTCGATGTTCGTCGGCGGCATGCGCGCTCTGTTGCTGCAGTCGCTGCACCCGCTGGCGATGGCCGCCGTCGACCAGCACTCGGGATACCGCGGTGATCCATGGGGGCGCCTGCAGCGCACCAGCACCTTCCTGGCCGAGACCACCTTCGGGACGATCGAGGACGCCGACCGGGCCATCGCGATCGTCCGGGCCGTGCACCAGCGCATCACCGGCGTCACCCCCGACGGCCGCCCGTACGCGGCGTCCGACCCACACCTCCTGCGCTGGGTGCACGTGGCCGAGATCGACAGCTTCCTGCGCGCCCACGACCGGTACGGGGCCCGTCCCCTCGACGATTCGGGTCGCGACGCCTACGTGGCCGAGGCCGCCCACGTCGCCCGCGCCCTGGGAGCGGTCGACGTCCCCGAGACCGTGGCCGAGCTCGACGAGGTCATGGACCTGTACCGGCCCGAGCTGCGCGGCACCCCCGCGGCCCGTCAGGCGGCCCGCTTCATCCTGGTGCACCCGCCGGTGCCCTTCGTGCTGCGCGGGCCGTACGCCCTGCTGTCGGCCGCTGCGGTGGCCATGATGCCGCGCTGGACGCGGGTGCCGTTGCGGCTGCCGTGGTTCCCGTTGACCGAGGCCACGGCGGTGCGCACCAGCGGCATCGCGGTGACCGGTGCGATCCGGTGGGCCATGGGCGCCGGAGCACCCCCACGCTGACGGTTCAGCAGGGGGGAACGTCGCACGCCGAGTGATCGGTGGGCGGGGCATCGGCGGCCGCGGTCACGATGAGGCGACGCAGGATCGCGGCGTCCTGTTCGGACAGCGCACCCAGGACCCGGGACTCGACGGCACGAATGCGTTCGGACGCTGCGGCCAGCACCGACTCACCCTGCGGGGTGAGGACGACTCGCCGCCCGCGCCGATCGGCCGGATCGGGCCGGCGCTCGACCAGGCCCGCCTTCTCGAGGTCGTCGACCAGGTAGGTCATGACGGTCCGGTCGATGCCCAGCCGCAGCGCCATCGTCGCCTGGTTGCTGCAGGTGTCCGCCGATGAGGTGAGGAGCACCTGGAAGCCGCGCGGCCCGCCGGGCAGGTCGTCGACGGCCTCGCGCGCGCCGTCGAGGTACCGCCGCAGCAGCGCGGCGAGGGCCTGACCGAGGTCACCGGCGTCCGTCGTCGCGGGAGCTGCGGTCGTCTCGGTCATGTCTCGCAGTCTATCTCGGTGTACCGACATGACGATCATCACATCGGAAGATCATCGTCTTCTAATATGATCTGCGTGCAAGACTATATGAGTGCCCGCACCGGGTGCACCGACGAACAGGAGCATGTGATGACCACGATCTTCCGGCTGGACTCCAGCATCCGCCTCGAGGGCTCGACGAGCCGCGCCGTGGCGGACACCCTCGAGGCCGCGATCATCGAGGCCGAGGGCAGCGACACGGCGGTCGTCCGCCGCGACGTCGGCCTCGACCCCGTCGCGGCCGACGTCTGGGCCACGTCCGCCTTCGCGGGCTTCGTCCCGGAGGCGGACTGGTCCCCCGAGCAGGCGGCTGCGAGAAAGGTCTCCGCCGAGCTGGCCGACGAGGTCGTCGACGCCGACGTCCTGATCATCGCCACGTCGCTGTACAACTTCGGCGTCTCGCAGCACCTCAAGAACTGGGTCGACCTCCTGATCGCCGATCCGCGCTTCGCACCCGGCACCGAGACGATCAAGGGCAAGCCGGCCTTCCTGGTCGTCGCCCGGGGCGGCGGCTACGGCGAGGGCACGCCCCGCGCCGGCTGGGATCACGCGACGGGCTGGATCCGCCGGGTCCTCGAGGATGTCTGGGGCCTCGACCTCGATGTCATCGAGACGGAGCTGACGCTGGCCGAGGTGACGCCGCAGATGGCCGGCCTGCGCGACCTCGCCCGGGAGCAGCTCGCCGAGTCGCACGAGGCAGCCCGAGCGGGTGGCCGCTCCGTGACGCTGAAGCTGCGCACCGCTGCCTGACGCCGTTGCTCGGGCCCGCTGAGCGTGGCGGGCCCGAGACCTGCGGGTGTGTCATCTGGCGGAGACGGGGTACGGCGTCATTTTCAGGCAAACCGATTCAGGAGTGATTCACGGTGAAGAAGTTGACCCTCATCGTCGCCGGAGCAGCCGGATACGTCCTCGGCTCACGGGCCGGACGCGAGCGCTACGAACAGATCAAGGCCCAGACGACCAAGGCCTGGAACAACCCCAAGGTGCAGGACGTCGTCGACGACGTGCAGACCCAGGCCAAGCAGACGGGCGCCGACATCGGCAGCAAGGTCGGGTCGAAGGTCGCCGAGACGGCCAGTGACGTCAAGGACAAGGTGACCGAGAAGGTGTCGTCCGGCCACGACGACGAGCAGCCGTCGACCGTCGGTCCCGGTCAGGGCACCGCGTGACCGAGCAGCGCCCCCCGGCCACCGATGCGTCGACGGGGCAGCTGATCACCGCTGCCATGGAGGACATCTCGACCCTGATCCGCGACGAGCTGCAGCTGGCCAAGCGCGATCTGGCCGACACCGGCAAGAAGGTCGGCAAGGGCGCCGGCCTGTTCGGTGCCGCCGGCACCCTGGCGCTCTACGGCCTGGGCGCCCTCATCGCCACGATCATCCTGGCGATCGCCGAGGGACTCGAGCCCTGGATCGCGGCAGGCATCGTGACGCTGGTGCTGTTCATCGCCGCCGGGGTGGCCGCCCTGATCGGCAAGCGCAGCATCAGCGACGTGGCTGAGGCTCCCCAGGAGCGCGTCGCGAGCGTCAAGGCCGACATCGACACCGCCAAGCACGGCAGCGAAGGGACCCCCTCATGACGTCTGACCTGGAGCACGAGATCGAGCAGACCCGCGAGCACCTCGGCGAGACCGTCGACGCGCTGGCGGCGAAGCTGGACGTCAAGTCCCGCGCGAAGGAGACGGTCGCGGCGACGGACAAGCGTCCGTTCGCCGCCGCCGCGGTGGTCGTGGCCGGCGTGATCGCAGCACGGCTGCTGTGGCCCAGCACCCGCTGAGCCCTCCGCTCAGGCGCCGCGCGTGATCCATTCCTCCAGGTGCGGCGCCTCGGCACCGACCGTGGTGTCGTCGCCGTGCCCGGTGTGCACGACCGTCTCGTCCGGGAGCGTCAACAGACGCTCGCGGATCGAGTCGATGATGGTCGGGAAGTCCGAGTAGGACCGTCCGGTCGCTCCCGGACCGCCGTTGAACAGCGTGTCGCCGGTGAAGACCGCTCCGAGCGCCGGCGCGTACAGCGAGGTGCTGCCGGGGGAGTGGCCCGGCGTCGGGATCGCCCTCAGCGTGGTGCCGCCGACCTCGAACGTCGCACCGGAGTGCAGCTCCTGGTCCGGTGCGGTGTCGTGCTCGGCATCCCACAGCATGCGGTCCTCCGGGGGGAACCAGACCTGCGCGCCGGTGGCACGGCCCAGCTCGACGGCCGCGTTGATGTGGTCGTTGTGCCCGTGGGTCAGGATGATCGCGAGGACCGTGCGGCCGTCGATCGCGTCGAGGATCGCGTCGGCGTCATGCGGCGCGTCGATCACGATGACCTCGGCGTCGTCGCCGACCAGCCACACGTTGTTGTCGACGTCCCAGCTGCCGCCGTCGAGGCAGAACTGGCCGGACGTCACGACCTTCTCGATGCGTGCGGTCGTCATCAGAGGGTCACCACCGATCGCAGGACGTCGCCGGCGTGCATCTTGTCGAACGCCGCCTCGACGTCGTCGATGCCGATCGTCTCGGTGACGAACGCGTCCAGGTCAAGGCGTCCCTGCTGGTACAGGTCCACCAGCATCGGGAAGTCACGGCTGGGCAGGCAGTCGCCGTACCAGGACGACTTGAGCGAACCACCGCGGCCGAAGACGTCGATCAGCGGCAGCTCGAGCTGCATGTCGGGGTTCGGCACGCCGACCAGCACGACCGTGCCGGCGAGGTCACGGCCGTAGAAGGCCTGCTTCCACGTCTCGGGGCGGCCGACGGCGTCGATCACGACGTCGGCTCCGTGGCCGTCGGTGAGAGCCTGGATCGCCTCCACGACGTCACCGGCTCCCGCGTTGATCGTGTGGGTCGCACCCATGCCCTTGGCCCACTCGAGCTTGCGGTCGTCCAGGTCGATCGCGATGATCTTGGCCGCATTTGCCAACCTCGCGCCGGCGATGGCCGCGCTGCCGACACCGCCGCAGCCGATGACCGCGACGGAGTCGCCCCGCTGCACGTTGCCGGTGTTGATCGCGGCCCCGAGCCCGGCCATGACGCCACAGCCCAGGAGACCGACGGCAGCCGGCGACGCGGACGGGTCGACCTTGGTGCACTGTCCGGCCGCGACGAGGGTCTTGTCGGCGAAGGCGCCGATGCCCAGCGCCGGTGACAGCTCGGTGCCGTCGGTGAGCGTCATCTTCTGCTTCGCGTTGTGGGTGTTGAAGCAGTACCAAGGGCGCCCGCGCAGGCAGGCACGGCAGCTGCCGCACACCGCACGCCAGTTGAGCACCACGAAGTCGCCCGGGGCGACCTCGGTGACGCCCTCACCGACCGACTCCACGACGCCCGCGGCCTCGTGGCCGAGCAGGAACGGGAACTCGTCGTCGATGCCACCCTCGCGGTAGTGCAGGTCGGTGTGGCAGACCCCGCAGGCCGAGATGTCGACGACCGCCTCGCCCGGCCCCGGGTCGGGGATCACGATCTCCTCGACGGTGACGGGCGCACCCTTGCTA
>JAOPWZ010000143.1 GCA_025965435.1 Aeromicrobium sp. | reverse complement strand
CCCAGACCCCAGATCCTGCTGTTTCCTATGACGCCAGCAACATCCAGGTTCTCGAAGGACTGGACGCGGTACGCAAGCGTCCCGGCATGTACATCGGCTCCACCGGTGAGCGAGGCCTGCACCACCTCGTCTACGAGGTCGTCGACAACTCGGTCGACGAGGCCCTCGCCGGCTACGCCTCACACATCAAGGTCGTGATGCAGGCCGACGGCGGCATCCGGGTCGAGGACGACGGGCGCGGCATCCCCGTCGACGAGCACCCGACCGAGAAGATCCCGGCGGTCACGCTGGTCCTCACCTCGCTGCACGCCGGCGGCAAGTTCGGCGGCGGCGGCTACAAGGTCTCCGGCGGTCTGCACGGCGTCGGCGTCTCGGTGGTCAACGCGCTGTCGACCAAGCTCGACGTCGAGATCAAGCGCGACGGCTACCGCTGGACGCAGTCGTTCACCTACGGCGTGCCCGATGCCCCGCTGGAGCGTCACGAGAAGACCGACGAGACCGGCACGACCACCACGTTCTACGCCAGCGCTGACATCTTCGAGACCGTCGACTACAGCTACGAGACCCTCGAGAAGCGCTTCCGCGAGATGGCCTTCCTCAACAAGGGCCTCGAGCTGGTGCTGCGCGACGACCGCCCCGACACCGAGGCGGCCGAGGGCCCCAAGGGTGACGACCGGGTCCGCGACGCCCGCTTCCGCTTCGACCGGGGGCTGATCGACTACGTCGACCACATCAACGTCGGCAGCAAGTCGCCGATCCACAAGGACGTCATCTCGATCGAGTCCGAGGACGAGTCGAAGGGCTTGTCCCTGGAGATCGCGATGCAGTGGAACGACAGCTTCATCGAGTCGGTCCACTCCTTCGCCAACACGATCAACACCCACGAGGGCGGCACCCACGAGGAGGGCTTCCGCTCGGCGCTCACGGCGACGGTCAACAAGTTCGCCACGGTGCAGGGCCTGATCAAGAAGCCCAGCGACAACCTCTCGGGGGAGGACATCCGTGAGGGCCTCACCGCGATCATCTCGATCAAGCTCGAGGAGCCGCAGTTCGAGGGCCAGACCAAGACCAAGCTCGGCAACAGCGAGGCGAAGTCCTTCGTCCAGTCGATGCTGAACGACGAGCTCGGCGCCTGGTTCGAGCAGAACCCCGCCGAGGGCAAGACGATCGTGCGCAAGTCGATCGACGCGGCCACCGCCCGCATGGCGGCCCGCAAGGCCCGCGACCTCGCCCGCAACCGCAAGGGCCTGATGGGCGGCGGCGGTCTCCCGGGCAAGCTCGCCGACTGCCAGTCGCGCAATCCCGAGGAGTGCGAGATCTTCATCGTGGAGGGCAACTCCGCCGGCGGATCCGCCAAGGGCGGACGCGACCCGTACGCGCAGGCGATCCTCCCGCTGCGCGGAAAGATCCTCAACGTCGAGAAGGCCCGTATCGACAAGATCCTGCAGAACACCGAGGTCCAGGCGATCATCTCCGCGCTGGGCACCGGCGTGCACGAGGACTTCGACATGGCCAAGCTGCGCTATCACAAGATCGTGCTGATGGCCGATGCCGATGTTGACGGCCAGCACATCTCGACGCTGCTGCTGACGCTGCTGTTCCGGTTCATGAAGCCGCTGATCGACGCGGGCCACGTCTACCTCGCGCAGCCCCCGCTGTACAAGATCAAGTGGACCAACGCCCCCGCCGAGCTGGCGTACTCCGACAGCGAGCGCGACGGCCTGCTGCAGGCCGGCAAGGAGGCGGGTCGTCGCCTCCCCAAGGAGGCACCGGTCCAGCGCTACAAGGGTCTGGGCGAGATGAACGACTCCGAGCTCTGGGACACCACGATGGACCCGGCCCAGCGCATCCTGCGTCAGGTGACCCTCGAGGACGGGGCGCTCGCCGACGAGATGTTCACGATCCTCATGGGTGAGGACGTCGAGCAGCGACGCTCGTTCATCCAGCGCAACGCCAAAGACGTCCGCTTCCTTGACATCTGATGAGCACCACGATGCACGCACATGGGCTGCGTTCTCCTCGCTCGCAGGCCACAACCAGGCCAGCTTCACTCGTCGGCCTTGCCCCTGCACGCACCTCGCGGCGCTCATACTTCACTGACAGGACTGCACGATGACTGACACCACACCTCCCGAGCACGACCGGATCGAGCACGTCGAGCTGCAGGTCGAGATGCAGCGCTCGTACATCGACTACGCCATGAGCGTGATCGTGTCGCGTGCCCTGCCCGACGTGCGCGACGGTCTCAAGCCCGTCCACCGCCGCGTGCTCTACGCGATGTACGACGGTGGCTACCGGCCCGACCGTGGCTTCTCCAAGTGCAGCCGCATCGTGGGTGACGTCATGGGTCAGTACCACCCGCACGGCGACACGGCGATCTACGACACCCTCGTCCGTCTGGCCCAGCCGTGGGTCATGCGCGCCCCGATGATCTCCGGCCAGGGCAACTTCGGCTCGCCGGGCAACGACGGCGCCGCCGCGATGCGGTACACCGAGTGCAAGCTCGCCCCCATCGCCATGGAGATGGTGCGCGACATCGACAAGAACACCGTCGACTTCCGCCCCAACTACGACGGCCGCTCGCAGGAGCCGACCGTGCTCCCCGCCCGCTTCCCGAACCAGCTGGTCAACGGCTCGGCGGGCATCGCGGTCGGCATGGCGACCAACATCCCGCCGCACAACCTGCGCGAGGTCGCCGACGGGGCCCAGTGGGCGCTGGCCAACCCCGAGGCGTCGCAGGAAGAGCTGCTCGAGGCGCTCATGGAGCGCATCAAGGGCCCCGACTTCCCGACCAACGGCCTGATCGTCGGCACCCAGGGCATCGAGAACATGTACCGGACGGGGCGTGGCTCGATCGCGATGCGCGGCATCGTCGAGATCGAGGAGGACGCCAAGGGCGGCCTCAGCCTCGTCGTCAAGGAGCTCCCGTACCAGGTCAACCCCGACAACCTGGCCGAGAAGATCGCCGACCTGGCGATCTCCGGCCGCGTGCAGGGCATCGCCGACGTCAACGACGAGTCGTCGTCTCGCGTCGGCCGCCGCCTGGTGGTCAAGCTCAAGCGCGACGCCGTCGCGCGGGTCGTGCTCAACAACCTCTACAAGCACACCGAGCTGCAGTCGAACTTCAGCGCCAACATGCTCGCGATCGTCGACGACATCCCGCGCACGCTGACGCTCGACGGCTTCATCAGCAACTGGATCACGCACCAGATCGAGGTCATCCAGCGGCGCACCCAGTACCTGCTCGACGAGGCCGAGGCGAGGGCGCACATCTACCGCGGCCTGGCCAAGGCGCTCGACGCACTCGACGACGTCATCGCCCTGATCCGCCGCAGCCCCACCGTCGACGAGGCCCGCGAGGGACTCATGGCGCTGCTCGACATCGACGAGCTGCAGGCCAATGCGATCCTCGAGATGCAGCTGCGCCGCCTGGCCGCCCTCGAGCGTCAGAAGATCATGGACGAGCTGGCCAAGCTCGAGATCGAGATCGCCGACTACCGCGACATCCTGGCCCGGCCCGACCGTCAGCGTCAGATCGTGTCGGACGAGCTCGCCGAGATCGCCGAGAAGTACGGCGACGACCGGCGTTCGCCGATCGTCCCGGCCGATGGCGACCTGTCGATGGAAGACCTCATCCCCGATGAGGAGGTCGTCGTCACGATCACCAAGGGCGGGTACGCCAAGCGCACCAAGACCGAGCTCTACCGCGTCCAGAACCGCGGCGGCAAGGGTGTCCGCGGCGCGGCCCTGCGGGGCGACGACCTGGTCGACCACATGTTCTCCACGACCAGCCATCACTGGATCCTGTTCTTCACCACGGCCGGACGCGTCTACCGCGCCAAGGCGTACCAGCTGCCCGAGGCCGGACGCGACGCCAAGGGCGGCCACGTCGCCGGTCTGTTGTCGTTCCAGCCCGACGAGCAGATCGCCCAGGTCCTCGCGATCCGCGACTACGAGCAGGCGCCGTACCTCGTCCTGGCGACCAAGAAGGGTCTGGTCAAGAAGACGCGTCTCGGCGACTACAACAGCCCCCGCCAGGCGGGCGTCATCGCGATCAACTTCCGCGACGACGACGACGAGCTGATCGGCGCCGAGCTGGTCACCCCCGACGACGACCTGCTGCTGATCTCCCGCAAGGCGCAGGCCATCCGCTTCCGCGCCGACGACGAGCAGCTGCGGCCCATGGGCCGGGCGACCTCCGGCGTCACCGGCATGAAGTTCCGCGACGACGACTCCATGCTGTCGCTGTCGGTCATCCGCCGGTCGGCCGACGCCCTCGAGCAAGTCGAGGTCCCCGAGGCCGCCGAGCTGTACGTGTTCACCGTCACCGACGGCGGCTACGCCAAGAAGACCCCGATCGACCAGTACCGTTTGCAGGGTCGTGGTGGACTGGGCATCAAGGCCATGCAGATCACCGAGAACCGCGGTGAGCTGGTGGGCGGTCTGGTCCTGGTCGACACCGACGATGTCATCTCCGTCACGGCCAGCGGGCAGGTCACCCGCAGCCTCGTCTCCGGGGTGAATCCCACCGGGCGTGGCACGATGGGAGTGAGCTTCGTCAAGTTCAAGGGGGACGACCGTGTGGTCACGATCGCACGCAACACCGAGGTCCTCCAGGACGAAGCCGCCGCAGAGCCGACGCCGAACCCCGAGGACCAGGACCAGTGACCGAAAAATCTGAAGGACCCACCCCCGTGCCGGGTTCGGGTGCTGGCGACGCGGCGCCCACCCAGGCCATCCCTCGCATCCCCAAGCCCGACGCCAAGAAGCCGGCGGCGGGCGGCAAGGTCACGGCAGCCAAGCCCGCAGCGGCCAAGCCGGCGCCGGTCAAGAACGCTGCTGGGGTGCCGACCGAGACCGACAAGGGCCGGCCCCGCACGCCCGGCGCGGGCTCGTCCCCCGACAAGACCATCCCGGCGGGCACCCCCCGCCAGGTGCGGCCTACCGGTGGGCCGTCGGGTCGACCGCTGACGGCGGCCGACTACTCCCACACGACCAAGGGATCGCCCGCCTCGACGTCGGTCATCCCGGTCGTCAAGGAGTCGGTCGACGACAAGCGGCCTGCTGCCGCTCCGGCCAATGCGTCGGTTCGTCGGGCGAGCCTGAGACTGACGCATGTCGAGCCGTGGTCGGTCACCCGGCTGGCCTTCGCGATCTCGGTCGCGATGATGATCGTGGCGGTCGTCGCGGTGGCGATCTTCTGGATCGTGCTGGACTTCGCGGGCGTCTGGGACCAGATCAACGACAGCTTCACGACGGTGCTGAGTGACGACAGCGCCAGCTTCAACGTCACGGACTACTTCGGCTTCGGTCGGGTGCTCGGGCTCACGCTCGTGCTGTCAGCGGTCAACGTCGTGCTGATGACGGCGCTCGCCACGATCGCCGCCCATCTGTACAACCTTGCCGCCCAGCTCATGGGCGGTATCGAGGTCACTCTCGCCGAGGACAACAAGTAACAAGGACCCCCGGTGAGGGGCCCATCAGCGGTGGGGTAAAGTTCATCGCTGTTGCGGGCGTATAGCTCAGCTTGGTTAGAGCGCTTCCCTGATAAGGAAGAGGTCCGAGGTTCAAGTCCTCGTACGCCCACAAAAAGAGGAGGTCAGATGAAGAAGATCATCGCCCTCGGCCTCGCGGCCGCAGGTGTCATCTGGGCCCTCGGCAAACGGTCGAAGGACATGCCGGTCGACACCTGGTCGGCGGCGACTGACCGGGTCTGACCGACCAGCACAATCGCGGGGCCATGGCGCAATTGGTAGCGCACCTGCTTTGCAAGCAGGGGGTTCGGGGTTCGAGTCCCCGTGGCTCCACAGAAGAGAAAGACCCCCAGCCCCGGTTTTGGGTTGGGGGTCTTTCTCTTCTGTGATTCTGACGAGCGACTCGAGTCGGGCCCCCCAGCACGAGCGCCCTTTCGCGCCGAAGGCGCCACCGGCGGTCGTCCCGCGAGGGATCCCCGTGGCTCACCAGAGCA
>JAOPWZ010000099.1 GCA_025965435.1 Aeromicrobium sp. | reverse complement strand
GCCGTCGCGTTGCCGACGTTGGCGAGCTGCGACGAGCCCTGGTCCGACAGCTTCTGGGCACCTTCGGGCAGCGCCGGGGCGCTCTCCGCGGCAGTGCCGAGACCGGCGGCGAGCTGGCCCGATCCGGAGGCTGCCGTTCCGAGGCCGTCCGCGAGCTTGCTCGCGCCGGCGGACAGCTGATCCGTTCCGCCCTTGAGCGTTCCCGCACCAGCGTTCAGCTGGTCGGCACCGTCCTCGAGGTCACCGGTTCCGGCCTTCAGCTGGCTAGCGCCGGCCGAGAGCTTGCCGATGCCGTCGACGAGGTCGCCACCCTTGTCGGTGAGCTGGTCGAGCCCGCCGATCAGCTGAGCCATGCCGTTGCGCAACGTGTCTGCCTGTGAGGGCGAGCCCACTCCGGCGGTCACGCCCCCGGTGATCTGGTCGACGCCACCGTTGACACCGTCCTTGAGCCCCTTGGCAAGGGGACCGGTCAGGGCGCCCTTGATGCCGTCGTTCAGCTGGCTCTTGGTGCCTGTGGCGTACTGCTGAAAGGTGCCCTTCTCCAGCGCATTGGCGCTGCTGTCCTGGACGAGCTTGTTCAGCTGATCGATCGCGCCGTTGACGCTCGGAGCGATCTGAGCAGCGACCCCGGCCGTGGCCGCGTCGACCGAACCAGCGAAGGTCGCCTTGAACTTGTCACCTCCCGCGAGAACGCCAGAGTCCAGGGCAACCAAACCCCTGTCGACCTTTACAGCACCAGCCCTCAGCTTGGCAACGCCGTCGAGGAGCGCCGGGGCGCCGCTCTTGGCCGTCTTCAGACCATCCGACAGGTCGCCGGCGCCGGCGTTGAGCTTCTTGGCTCCGGCAGTCAGGTCACCCGTTCCACCTGCGAGCTTCTTGGCGCCGGCGTCGAGCTGGTCGGCGCCGTCAGCGAGCTTCTTGGCACCCGGGGCTGCATCCTGCTGCAGTCCGGCGCTGAGCTTGTCGGCACCGGCCTTGAGCTCGAGGATGCCCGCGACGAGATCGCTGGCCCCGTCGCGGATCTTGAGGAGGTTGGCGTCGATCGTGTTGGCGCCGGCCGTCAGGTCGGCACCGCTCTCGGCGCCGCCCTTGTAGCTGGCCGCACCGCCCTTGAAGGAGGGCGACTCGAGCGGGTTGACCGGCAGGACCGACATGCTGGCCTTGGGGACCACACCGTCCGTGATGCGGGCCTTGTAGCCGAACGTGACCCGGTCGGCACCGATCGGCGGGAACAGCGTCATGTTGAAGTTCAGTTGCGTGCCGCCGCGACCGTCGCCGCCCGCGTTGGCCTCGGCCGACGTGACCCGGGTGAAGGTGTCGGGCAGCGTCGTCGTCAGCGAGCCCACCAGCGGGATCACCACGGCGTTGGGCTCGGACTTCTCCTGGCCCGTGCCGTCGACGTACGTGACGTCCTGCACCTTGCCGGTGACGTTCTTGACCTCGTAGCGCACCTCGAGGTCACCGGACTCGCCGACGACGTCGCCGGGCTCGACCGTCTTGCCGTTCAGCGTGTAGGTGACCTTGACCTCGACGGGCAGGTCCTTGGTGAAGTCCGAGACGGAGCGGAACTTCTTGACCCCGTCGACGGAGGTGTCGATGCGGACCTTGTCGTCACGGACGTCGAAGCTGCCGAATCCGTCGAGGTTGCGCAGGTTCTTGGTCGAGACCGGGTTGGAGACGTCGACCTTGCCCTTGCCGCGCAGCACGGTCTGCTCGTACACGCGCTGGGCGTCGATCTTGCCCGCCGCGTTCATCAGGACCTGCACGGTCTCGGTGTTGCTCACCGTGACGTCGTCATCGATCGTCTCGGCGGCGAAGGCGCCGGGCGCGATGAAGCCGGCAGCTGCCAGCGAGATGCCGGAGAAGCCGATGAAGGTGGCGCGGCGTCGGTTGGTGGCGCTCATGCGTCCACTCCTGTCTTGTGTCGGGTGGGGCCTTCGTGGTCGTGGTCGTGGTCGTCGAGAACGTTCTCGTTCTCGTGCTCGCGCGACTCGACGACCTCCTCACCCAGGAGCACGGAGCCCAGCACGCCCATGGCCACGGCCAGCAGGATCGTGGTGGCTGCGGTCATGGAGTCGCCGACGAACAGCGAGGGAGATTCGGCGTAGGTCTGCTCGTAGGCACCGACCAGGGCTGCGCAACCGACGAGCGTCGACCACAGCGGGATGCGGCTGCCCGTGGCCACGACGATGAGCATGGCGACGACGATGATGCCGAAGACGACCAGGGCGCGAGCGGCGGCGACGTCCGGAAGCAGTCCGGCGCGCAGCGCGTAGCCGATCCAAGCCAGGACGAAACCGATGGCGAAGCCGATGATGCGCTGGCCGAGGGTGCGGTCGGGAACGAGCCCGATGACCGCACCGAGTGTGACGCCCAGCAGCGCGACCTGATCCAGGTCGAGGCCGAGCAGGTGGCCGAACGCGATCGTCAGCGCACCGAAGAGCGCGAGAACGACTCCCTTGATGACACGTGTTTTCATTGATTTCTGCAGCACCAGGTTGCGCCCCTCAGCGCGGTGGGTCCTCTGTGCTGACTCCCTCCGAGGTGAATTGGATCACGATTAGGGGTCAGCCGTGTAATTTTGCCGAAACATAACCCAATCGCAACCAAGCGACCACCGTCCAGAAGCCTGCCCGCACTAGGTCCGTAGGCTGTCCCCCGTGAGTGAGCGTGGCGTGAAGCTGACCGGCGGGACGCTGGTGGCCGCCGGGATGATGGGCACCAACCTCGCCATCTACGGGTTCAACGTGATCGCCGCCCGCTTGCTGCTGACCCATGACTTCGGTGCGCTCACCGCCCTGTTCGGCATCATCCTCGTCGGCACCGTCTCGGCGCTTGGTCTGCAGGCCGTCACCGCTCGCCGGCTCGCGGTCGACCCCGGGCACGCTGACGAGATCATCGGTGCCACGCTGCGGGTCACCCTGATGGTCTCCGGCGCCGTCGGCCTCGTCGTCGCCGCCTCCTCGATCGGCCTGACCCCTGCGCTCAAGCTCGACAGCCACTGGCCCGTCGTGCTCTGCGGCGCCACGCTGGTGCCGCTCACGATCATGGGCGCCCAGTGCGGGATCGCCCAGGGCCTCGAGCGATGGGGGCTGCTCACCGCGATCTACCTGGCCAACGGCATCGGGCGGCTGGTCGGCGGGACGACAGCGATGCTCATCGAGCCCAACCCGACCTCCGCCATGATCGGTATCGCCGTCGGCTCGTGGCTGCCGGTGCTCGTCGGATGGCGCACCATCAGCGGACACTCGTCGCCGGCCGTGGCGATCAGTCGTCGCCCGCTGCTTCGCGAAGCCTTTCTCTCCACCCACGCGCTGCTGGCGTACCTGGTGCTCAGCAACATGGACTCACTCATCGCGCGCAACCGCCTCGGCGAGCACAACAGCGGGCTGTACGCGTCCGGGCTGATCCTGGCGAAGGCCGCACTGTTCTTTCCCCAGTTCGTCAGCGTCGTGCTGTTTCCCGACCTCGCCCGCTCGACCGATCACCGCGCGCGTCTGCGGGCGGTGGCGATCGTCGCCGGCTTCGGCGCGCTGGCCATCACGGCCACCGCAGTGCTGCCGGACGTCGCCCTGATCCTCGCCGGCGGCGACGACTACGCCGAGATCACCGACCGCCTGTGGCTGTTCGCGGTCTCCGGGTCGTCGCTCGCGATCGTCCACCTCCTGGTGTTCGACGCCTTGGCACGTCACGCCCATGGCGTCGTCGTCATGGTGTGGGCCGGTGTCGCCGCGGTCGCCGCGTCGGCCTACGGCTTCGGCGTGGGCATCACGGGACTCGTCGTGACGATGGCCGCGGTCGCCGCGACGCTGGCGCTGCTCGTCTACCTCAAGCCGATACCAACGGGAGCTCCACCCGCCTGAGCCACCGTCCCGGACGGTCGGCACCGGCTACCGGCCGGGCCCAGCGGCTCAGTGACCCGCTTCGTGCCAGGTGCGGCCCACGCCGACCGAGACGTCGAGGGGCACCGACAGGGCGGCGGCTGAGGCCATCTCTGCACGCACCAGCTGCTCGACCTGCTCGCGCTCGCCGGCCGCGACCTCGAGCACGAGCTCGTCGTGCACCTGCAGCAGCATGCGCGAGGCCAGCCCGGCGTCGTCGAGGGCACGCTCGACGTTCAGCATCGCGACCTTGATGATGTCGGCGGCCGAGCCCTGGATCGGTGCGTTGAGCGCCATGCGCTCGGCCATCTCGCGGCGCTGGCGGTTGTCGCTCTGCAGATCGGGCAGGTAGCGGCGCCGGCCCATGATCGTCTCGGTGAAACCGGTCTGCCGGGCCTCGTCGACGAGACCGCGCAGGTAGTCGCGGACACCGCCGAAGCGCTGGAAGTAGTCGTCCATGAGGCCTTGCGCCTCCCCCGTCGAGATGCCCAGCTGCTGGCTGAGCCCGTACGACGACAACCCGTACGCCAGGCCGTAGTTCATGGCCTTGATGCGGGCCCGCAGCTCGGTGTCGATGTCGGCGGGATCGCGGGCGAAGACCTTCGCCGCCATGACGGTGTGGAAGTCCTCACCGGAGTTGAAGGCCGCGATCAGGTCGGCGTCCTCGGACAGGTGCGCCATGATGCGCATCTCGATCTGGCTGTAGTCGGCCGTCACCAGGGTCTCGAAGCCGTCGCCTACACAGAACGCCTCACGGATGCGCCGGCCCGAGGCGGTGCGGATCGGGATGTTCTGCAGGTTGGGGTCGTTGGAGCTCAGACGTCCGGTGGCGGCGATCATCTGCGCGTACGTGGTGTGGATGCGTCCGTCGTCGGAGATCGACTTGCGGAGCCCCTCGACCGTCTGCCGCAGCCGGGTGACGTCGCGATGGTCGAGCAGGTGCTGCAGGAAGGGGTGCTCGGTCTTGGCGAACAGCTGCTGCAGCGCCTCGGCGTCGGTCGTGTAGCCCGTCTTGGTCTTCTTGGTCTTGGGCATGCCGAGCTCGTCGAACAGCACGACCTGCAGCTGCTTGGGCGAGCCGAGGTTGATCTCCTTGCCGATCGCGGCGAAGGCCTCGGACGCTGCGGCCTGTGCGCGGGCCGCGAACTCCGACTCCAGCTCGACGAGGTGGTCGTCGTCGATCGCGATGCCCGTGCGCTCCATGCGCGCCAACGTCGCGACGAGCGGCAGCTCGACGTCGGCGATCAGGGCCGTGCCGCCGTGCTCCTCGACCTCCTCGTCGAGCACCACCGCGAGGTCGAGCGTCGCGCGGGCGCGCAGCATGCCGGCCTCGGCGCCGGCGTTGTCGGTGTCGAGCGTCAGCTGGCCGCCGTTGTCGGACTCGTCGCGGAGCTCGCGCTTGAGGTAGCGCACCGACAGGTCGGACAGGTCGTACGACCGCTGGTCTGGTTTGACGACGTAGGCCGACAGTGCGGTGTCGGCGGCGACCCCCGCCACGGCCCAGCCCCGGGCGGCCAGCGCAAGCATCGGGCCCTTCGCGTCGTGCAGCACCTTGGGCCGCTCCTCGTCCGCGAGCCAGGCCGCGATCGCGGCATCGTCGTCGGGCGTCAGGTCGTCGACACCGATCCAGGCGGCGGCCTCGTCGGACGCGATGGCGAGCGCGACGACGTCGCCGGTGCCGCGGCCCCACGAGCCCTGGACGTGCAGGCCCAGGCGGCTGCCGGGCGACGAGTGGGTTTCGAGCCACGCCGCCACGGCGCCCGGCGCGAGCGTCTCGCCCTCGAGGTCGAAGCCCTCGTCGGCCTGCGGGGCGACGTCGCCGAACGCCTCGAACAGCCGCACCCGCAACGCGTTGAACTCGAGCGCGTCGAACACCGTGTGGATCGCCTCGCGATCCCAGACCGTGTCGAAGCGCAGGTCGGCCGGGCCGGCCGGCAGGTCGAGATCGCGGATCAGGGCGTTGATGCTGCGATTGCGGATGACGTCGTCGAGGTGGGCCCGCATCGACTCCCCCGCCTTGCCGGGGATCTGGTCGACCTTGGCGATGATCTCGTCGAGCGATCCGAACTGGCCCAGCCACTTCGCCGCGGTCTTGGGGCCGACCCCCGGCACGCCGGGAAGGTTGTCGCTGGTCTCACCGACCATCGCGGCGATGTCGGGGTAGTTGACCGGCGCGACGCCGTACTTCTCCTGCACGGCGGTCGGCGTCATGCGGGCGAGGTCGGAGACGCCCTTGCGGGGATACAGCACCGTCGTCTTCTCGGTCACCAGCTGCAGGGCGTCGCGGTCGCCCGTGCAGATCAAGACGTCCATGCCGGCCGACTCGGCGCGTGTCGCCAGCGTGCCGATGATGTCGTCGGCCTCGAAGCCGTCCTTCTCGAACGTCGTGATGTGCAGCGCGTCGAGGATCTGCTTGATGAGCGGGATCTGGCCGGTGAACTCCTGCGGGGACTTGGAGCGGTTGCCCTTGTACTCGGGGTACCGATCGAGCCGGAACGTCTGGCGCGAGACGTCGAACGCCACCGCGACGTGCGTCGGCTTCTCATCGCGCAGCACGTTGATCAGCATCGACGTGAAGCCGAACACCGCATTGGTGTGTTGCCCCGTCGTCGTCGAGAAGTTGTCGACGGGGAGGGCGAAGAAGGCACGGTAGGCGACCGAATGGCCGTCGATCAGCAGGAGGCGGTCCACGTGGCCGACTCTAGTCGGCACCACGGACAGGGCGGGTCGTGCCCTACGAGCGGGGGCGGGCGACCCGCGCTTCGCCCTGGCGCCTGCGCAGGGTGCGGCGGACGGCGATGAGCTTGCCGGTGTCGCGGGAGTTGGTGACCTTCGTGGAGAGGCGCGAGCGCAGCTTCGTGGACTGGATCGCTCGCAGCACCGCGATCTGGTTGAAGCCGATCTTGGTGAGGTACCGGTGCGGCTCGCGCGAGTGCGCCGGGATAGCCGCGACGACAATCTCGCAGTTGTGCTCCTCGCCGTACGAGGCGGCCGCCGAGAGCAGCGTCAGCGCGACCGACTTGCGGCGGAAGCGCGGCGACACCTGGATCTCGGTGACGATCAGGATGCGGGTCAGGTTGATCGGCGTGAGGGTGCTGATGTCGCACACCGTCGCGCCCACGATCTCGTCATCGACGACGGCCAAGATCACGCGCTTGTCGGGACGGGAGAGATTGAGCTCCAGCGCCGCAGCGGCCTCGGCAAGCCCGGGCTGACGCCACAGCGACTGCTGGGTGAAGGCCTCTGATCCCTCGTCCCTGCTGGCGTCGAAGCACTCCGCCCAGAGGGCCACCAGCGCGTTCGCATCCTCGCGGACGGCGTCCCGCAGGACGATCTGAGGTCGAGCTGACATGCCGTTGCTGCCTCTCGTCCTGGACACTCCACCTGCGCGGGTGCCGAGCTGGATGACAAACTACGCGCTGAGCCGGGGCGTCCTGCCCGGTTGAACACTCAACCGTCGTCGTCGAAGGAGACCCTACATGTTCGTCGGCTTCGGCACGGTCACGAATGTGGTCACGGTCGTGGTCGGGTCCGGCCTGGGACTCCTGATCGGGCACCGGCTCAGCCTGCACGTGCGCACGACGGTGACGTCCGCGCTGGGCCTGGTGACCCTGCTGATCGCCGCCCAGTCCGCCTTCGCGGTGTCCGACGAGGCACTGAGCGATGCGGTCGGCGACAGCGCCCCGATGCTGATCGTCCTCGGCTCGCTCGTCGTCGGTGGCATCGTCGGATCGCTGCTCAGGCTGGAGGAGCGCATCGAGGCCCTCGGTGGCTGGCTGCAGGGCCGACTGACCCGCGGCGACGCCGCGGGCCGCGACCGCTTCGTCGAAGGCTTCGTCATCAGCTCCCTGGTGTTCTGCATCGGCCCGCTCACGATCCTCGGCTCGATCAACGAGGGACTGGGCAACGGCGCCGACCAGCTCCTGCTGAAGTCCACGCTCGACGCCTTCGCCGCCCTCGCCTTCGCCGCGTCCTTCGGCATCGGGGTCATGGCGTCCGCCGTCTCCGTGGCCGTCATCCAGGGATCGCTGACCCTGCTGGGCGTCCTGCTCGGGTCCTTCCTGCCCGATGCGCACCTCGCCGCGCTCACCGCGACCGGCGGGCTCATCCTGATCGGGGTCGCGATGCGGCTGCTCGACCTGAAGACCTTCGCCGTGGCGGACCTGCTGCCCGCCCTCGTCATCGCGCCCGTGCTGTGCCAGCTCGTCGTCCTCGCGCGCTGACCGCTCCCGACAAACGAAACCCAACTGTTACCTGATTGGGTTCGCTGAGCGCGCGGATGCCTTCGTGATGTCGCTATAGTCCAAGACCACAAAGGCAGACCTTTGGACAGCCGACAGGAGTACATGCGTGCGATTGCGACTCGCGGCCCTACTCGCAGTGGTGGCAGGAGTATTCATGCTCCTCACCCCCAGCTCTGCGATGGCCCAAGCAACGCCCACCCCGACCACCCCAGCGGCAGGAACCCCGGCTGAGAATCCTCTGGTCGACGGCCAGAACATCACGGTCACCCTGCTGGACGTCAAGGGCGGCAAGGGCGAACCGGCCCCCGTCCCCGGCGTCACGCTGACCGTCTTCAAGGACAAGAGCGGTGGCGAGCAGATCGGCACCCAGGTCACCGACACCAAGGGCCGGGTCAGCATCCCGATCCCCGCCAACGGCGTCTACGTGGTCACGCTCGACCAGGACACGCTTCCTGAGGGCGTCGAGCTGAGCGGCGGAGCCGAGAACGAGAAGACCATCACGGCACGCATCTCGGGCAACAACTTCGCGCAGTTCCAGATCGGCGCAGCAGTCGCCGAGAAGGTCGCCTTCAGCGAGAAGCTCACCAACTCGGTGGTCTCCGGCCTGAAGTTCGGGCTCATCATCGCGCTGGCCGCCCTGGGGCTTTCGCTGATCTTCGGCACGACGGGCCTGACCAACTTCGCCCACGGTGAGCTCATCACCTTCGGCGGCATCATGACCTACGTCTTCAACCGCGGCTTCGGCATGTCGGTGATCCTCGCGGGCGTCTGCGCCGTGATCGCCGGTGCGATCTTCGGCTACGCCCAGGACAAGATCCTCTGGGGACCGTTGCGCCGACGGGGCACCGGCCTGATCGCGATGATGATCGTCTCGATCGGCTTCGCACTGCTGCTGCGCAGCGTCTTCCAGTACACCTTCGGCGGGTCCACCCGGACCCTGTCGCAGTACGTCGCGCAGGGTCGCGACGACTACGGCCCGATCTCGCTGTCCCCCAAGGAGATCGCGATCTTCGTCATCGCGATCGTCGCGATCGTCATCGTGTGCATCGCCATGATGAAGACCCGCCTCGGCAAGTCGATGCGTGCCGTCTCCGACAACCCCGACCTGTCGGCGTCCTCGGGCCTGCGCGTCGACAGCGTCATCACCTCCGTCTGGGTGCTCGGCACCGCGCTGACCGCGCTGGCGGGCGTCCTGCTCGCCCTCAACCAGCAGGTCAACTTCCAGATGGGGTTCAAGCTCCTGCTGCTCGTCTTCGCCGGCGTCACCCTCGGCGGCCTCGGCACGATCTGGGGCGCGCTCGCCGGCTCGCTCATCATCGGCCTGCTGGTCGAGGTCGCGCCGGTCATCAGCATCGGCGGCTACCAGCCGGTGCCCGCCTCGATCAAGGACGTGGGTGCGCTCGTCGTGCTGATCCTCATCCTGCTCGTCAGACCGCAAGGCCTTCTCGGTCGAGCTCAGCGGATCGGATAGGGGACCCTCATGGACTTCGGAACTCTCATCGACGCAGCCCTCTCCTCGGCCCTCGGACCGCAGGCGATCGTGTTCGCCCTCGCGGCGATCGGCCTCAACGTCCACTTCGGCTACACCGGTCTGCTGAACTTCGGCCAGGCCGGCTTCATGGCCGTCGGCGCCTTCGGCCTCGCGGTCTCGGTCACCACCTGGGACCTGCCCTTCTGGGTCGGCATCGCGATCGCGCTCCTCGCGACCGTCGTGCTCGCGATCATCCTGGGCGTGCCGACCCTGCGTCTGCGGGCCGACTACCTCGCCATCGCGACCATCGCGACCAGCGAGATCCTGCGGCTGATCTTCGGCTCGGTCGAGGCCAAGGAGACCTTCGGTGGCTCCAACGGCCTGACCGGGTTCAGCACGACGTACAAGGACCTCAACCCCTACAACAGCGGGCTCGACCTCGGCGTCGTGTCGTTCAGCCGCAACGACCTGTGGTCGATCACGGTCGGCTGGTCGCTCGTCGCGATCTCCTGCCTCATCGTCTGGTCGCTGATGCGCAGCCCCTGGGGCCGCGTGCTGCGGTCCATCCGCGAGGACGAGGACGCCGTGCGTTCGCTGGGCAAGAACGTCTTCGCCTACAAGATGCAGGCGCTGATCCTCGGTGGTGTGTTCGGCGGCATCGCCGGCATCTTCCACGTGCTCAAGCAGGCGTCCGCGGTGCCGACGGACTTCAACACGACGTTCACGTTCTACGCCTACGCCGCCCTGCTGGTCGGCGGCGCTGCGCGGGTGCTCGGCCCCGTCGTCGGCTCGATCCTGTTCTGGTTCATCATCGCCGGCCTGGGCTCGTTCTTCAGCCAGGCGACGTCCGGCACGGATCCGCTGATCCCCGCTTCCATCATGACCGACACGCAGGCCAGCCTGGTCCGCTTCATCGTCTTGGGCCTCGGGCTCATGCTGCTGATGATCTTCCGTCCTCAGGGGATCTTCGGCGACCGAAGGGAGATCGCAATCGATGGCCGCTGACGTCAGCGCCGCTCGCGCAGCACTCGCAGGAGTGCCCAACGAGCCCGGCGCATCCAAGCCAGACCCGATCGTCAAGGGTGACAACATCGTGCGGACGTTCGGTGGCCTCAAGGCCGTCGACGTCGAGCACCTCGAGATCCAGCGTGGCGTCATCACGGCCCTCATCGGCCCCAACGGCGCCGGCAAGACCACGCTGTTCAACCTGCTCACCGGGTTCGACGAGCCCGACTCGGGCGACTGGGCGTTCAACGGCAAGAAGCTGTCGAACGTCCCCGCCTACAAGGTGGCGCGCCTCGGCATGGTGCGCACGTTCCAGCTGACGAAGGTCCTCTCCAAGCTCACCGTCATCGAGAACATGCGCCTCGGCGCCACGGGCCAGCGCGGCGAGAAGTTCTGGTCCGCGGCGTTCAAGTCGCTGTGGAGCGCGCAGGAGGACGCCAACACCGTCCGCGCCGACGACCTGCTCGCCCGGTTCAAGCTCGACGCCAAGCGGGAGGACTTCGCCGGCTCCCTGTCCGGTGGACAGCGCAAGCTGCTCGAGATGGCGCGCGCGCTGATGGTCGACCCCGAGCTGATCATGCTCGACGAGCCCATGGCCGGCGTCAACCCGGCGCTCAAGCAGTCACTGCTGGAGCACGTGAAGTCGCTGCGCGACGAGGGCCGCACGGTCCTGTTCGTCGAGCACGACATGGACATGGTCCGCGACATCTCCGACTGGGTCATCGTCATGGCCCAGGGGCAGATCGTGGCCGAGGGAACCCCGCAGGCCGTGATGGCCGACCAGGCCGTCATCGACGCGTACCTCGGCGCCCACCATGACACCGACATCAGCGAGATCGACGTCGAGGAGCTCGAGACCGAAGCAGAGGCCGAGCTCGCGGCACAGTCCAAGGAGACACCCACCCATGACTGACTCCCCCACCACCACGACGGAGCGCGAGAAGCACCTCGCTCACGCCGACGGTGCCGTCCTGCGCGCCGACAACCTGATCGCCGGCTACCTGCCCGGCGTCAACATCCTCAACGGGGCCGACCTGTACTGCCAGCCCGGCGAGCTCGTCGCGATCATCGGTCCCAACGGTGCGGGCAAGTCGACGCTGCTCAAGGCGCTGTTCGGTCTGGTCAAGATCCACACCGGCACCGTCAACCTCAAGGGCGCCGACATCACCAACCAGCGCGCCGACCAGCTCGTCACCAAGGGCATCGGCTTCGTCCCGCAGACCAACAACGTCTTCCCGAGCCTGACGATCGAGGAGAACCTCGAGATGGGCTGCTACCAGGAGCCCAAGAAGTTCACAGAGCGCTTCGAGTTCGTCACCGACCTGTTCCCGCGGCTCGGCGAGCGCCGCAAGCAGCGCGCCGGGCAGCTCTCCGGCGGTGAGCGCCAGATGGTGGCGATGGGCCGCGCGCTCATGATGGACCCGTCGGTGCTGCTGCTCGACGAGCCCTCGGCCGGCCTGTCCCCCGTCCTCCAGGACGAGGTCTTCGTGCAGACCCGCAACATCAACAAGGCCGGCGTCTCGGTGATCATGGTCGAGCAGAACGCTCGCCGGTGCCTGCAGATCTGCGACCGCGGCTACGTCCTCGACCACGGCACCAACGCCTACTCCGGCACCGGCAAGTCGCTGTCGAACGACCCCAAGGTCATCGAGCTGTACCTCGGCACCCTGGGCCAGAAGGCCGACTGACCCACGTCCCCCAGCCCGCCGACGAGTCACGCACGCCCGGTGACGAGTCACGCACGCCCGGTCACGAGTCACGCACGCCCGGTCACGAGTCGCGCACGCCCGGTGACGAGTCGCGCACGCCCGGTGACGAGTCACCTCACCACCAGCGCGAGATCGGGGTGGCTCCCAACAGGGCTCCCACCTCGCGCTCCAACGCGTCGTCGGTGCCGAACACGCCCTCGTAGCGCACGACGATGATCCGATATCCGACGGCGCCGATCAGCCGGCGCCGCTCCTCGTCGTGCTCGAGGTCGGGATCTCCGGTGTGGAACTCCCGACCGTCGTACTCGACGCCGATCTTGCGACGTCGATAGGCCAGATCGAGGTAGCGGGTGAGCCCTTCGGCGTCGGTGACCTCCAGCTGCGCCTTGGGCGTCGGGAACCCCGCGTCGATGAGACGCAGTCGCGTCCATGACTCGCCGGGGCTCGCCGCCTTGGGCTCGATGTACCGCGCGAGGACCCTGGCCTGCCGGATCCCCCGGTAGCCCTTCAGAGCGGTCAGGTACTCGCGCACGTCCATCGGTCGGATCAGGCCGGCATGCGCCATCGCGTCCGCGGACGCCAGGGCATATGGCCGCCACTGCTTGCGCAGGAGATCCGATGTCGTCCTGATCGGCGTGGTCACCCGCAGCTGGCCCACCTCGTCCACGTCGGAGTCGTCCATGAGCGCCTGCCGGCAGTCGACGCCCGTCAGCCGGGACCGGCTCTGACCGTGTGGCACAACCCAACGCGGGTCGAACCGATGGCGGTCGCCCGGGCGGTGCGCGTCCACTCCCCACACCCAGGCGGCGGTTTCGTCGCACACGACTGCGTGAGCAGGCACCGCCAGTCGCGCCGACGCGATCCGGAGCTCGCGCGTGTCGTCGGCGCGCGCGTCCACGTACACCCGGTCGATCGTGCGCACGACGTCTCCGTCGGCGACCGCGTGCCTGAACTCAGTCCTCGAGAGCCCGAGGGCGGTGTGGTCGCGATACAGGAAGGGGCGACCATCGTTCAGCATCTGGCTGTGCGTCATGCCGACATCCAATGCCCTGGACGCACCCCCTGGCGATGCGTCCATCCACAGGTGACTCGTCACCGGACGTGCGTGACTCGCCAGCGGGCCTACGCGACTCCTCGGCGGGCGTACGTGACTCGCCAGCAGACGTACGTGACTCGCCAGCAGGCGTGCGCGACTCCTCGGCGGGCGTACGTGACTCGCCAGCGGGGCTACGCGACTCCTCGGCGGGCGTGCGCGAC
>JAOPWZ010000097.1 GCA_025965435.1 Aeromicrobium sp. | reverse complement strand
TGCGCGGCTCCAGCGTGCCGAGGGAGACCAGATCGTCCAGGGAGTGGGCCTTGGCGACGAACTTGCGGATGTTGACCGCGGCGAAGCCACGGGCGATGCCGTCCAGGACGACGTGGAGGCGATGGCCACCCGGCAGCATCGCGTCGACGAACGGCTGGCTGACGTCGAGCCGGCGCCCGGACGACGAGAGCATGCGTTCGACCAGCTCACGCACCTGCTCGGCGGTCAGGATCAAGGACGTCAGCTCGTGGCGCCCCTCCCGGGCGACGAACACGCGGGACGGCTCGTTGATCCAGATCTCCTCGATCGCCTCGTCGTCCAGCAGGGCCTGCAACGGGCCGAACCCGGACACGTCCGCGACGATCTGGCCGATCACGACCTCGGGCTCGTCGAGGGTGCGGACGGCGCCGGTCAGGCTGCGGGCGTCGTGCTCGGCGATCGCGTCGAGGGCCGCGAGGCGGACCGATGCGGCGTCGGTGCGGGGGTCGATGCGGCGCTGGCGCACCAGATCGCGGACCCGGTCCGCCAGTGCCGACGTCGATGATTCCATCCCCGAAGCCCTTCCCCCGAAGAGTGCTTGCAGAAATAGTGCCGAATCCCAGCCATTTTGGGAAGGTGTCGCCGCGCCGCCTGTGGACGACGAGTGAAAGGCTGTCCCGCGTGACGGTCATCACACCCCCCATCGATGGCCCCGAGCAGCCATTTGGGTAGAGTGCCGGAGAACATACTCAAGGTATGAACCGACGGATGGGAGCCGCCCGGTGGTCGTGCGGCGCACGAAGATCCAGCTGCTGATCTTCGCCCTGATAACCGTGCTCGGCGGGACGTTCGTCGGTGGCCGGTACGCCCACCTCGACCGGCTCGTCGTCGACCGGACGTACACGGTCGCGGCCCACTTCACCGACTCCGGCGGCATCTTCCAGGGCGCCCAGGTCTCGTACCGCGGCATCAAGGTGGGGCGGGTCAAGTCGCTGCAGCCGGAGCCCGACGGCGTCCGGGTCGATCTCGACATCGAGAACAACGCCCCCAAGATCCCCGCCGACCTGCAGGCCGTCGTCGCCAACAAGTCGGCCATCGGCGAGCAGTACGTCGACCTGCGTCCGCGCGGCAGCTCCGGCCCCTACCTGGCGCAGGGTGCAGTCATCGAGCGGGCCGACACCAGCATCCCGATCACGTCGACCGAGCTGCTGGTCGACGCCAACTCGCTGGTCAAGTCGATCAACACCGACAGCCTGCGCACGGTCATCGACGAGCTGGGACAGGCCTTCCAGGACACCGGCCCCGATCTCGCGAGGATCCTCGACACGACCTCGTCGTTCATCCAGACCGCCGACGACAACATCAACGTCACGCGCTCGCTGATCCGCAACTCCGACTCGGTCCTGCAGACGCAGATCGACAAGCGGGGCGCCGTCGCGGAGTTCTCCGAGAACCTCGCCCTGCTCTCCGACACCCTGGTGGACGCCGATCCCGACCTGCGTCGCCTGCTCGACAAGGGCGGCGACGCCGCGGCGACGCTCAACGACGTCGTCGACGAGAACGACGAGCAGCTCGGCACCATCGTCAACGACCTGCGCACGGTCAACAAGCCCTTCCTGGACAACCTGGCGGGGCTGCAGTCCATCTTCGTGCTCTACCCGTACCTCCTGTCGGGCACCTTCACCGTGCTCACGCCGATGGGCGAGGCCTGGAACGCCGCCTTTGGCTTCGCCCTCTCCGACCAGACCTCGACCTGCACGTACTCCAAGAACGGCGGCGCAGCGAGCGGCTACCTCAAGCGTCGCGAGGAGGCCGTGATCAGCGATCGCGAGTTCCCGACCGACACCGACTGCCTGGTCAGCCCCAACAACATCGCCCGCCAGCCCTCCAAGAGCAACTTCAACCGCACGGCCGTCGGCACGGACGGCTCCTGGGCCAACCTGCTCCTGGACCCCGTCAGCCGCTGACCCGCTCGTGGGACGATCGGGCCATGACCTGGACCTCCCCCGTGCTCGCCCCCGTCGACGGACCCCTGACCGGGTCTGACCGGCCGATCCTCCAGGGCATGCTGGCGCACCAGCGCACGACCCTGCTGAACATCTGCGCGGGGCTCACCGCGGAGCAGCTCGCCCTGCGCCCCGTCCCGAGCTCGAACCTGAGCCTGCTCGGGCTGGTCCGTCACATGGCGAAGGTCGAGCGCATCTGGTTCCGCAAGCGGGTCGCGGGCGAGGACGTCGAGCACCTGCACAACTTCGAGGCGCGGGACGACACCGACTTCAACCACCTCGACACGGCGGACGCCCCTGGAGCCGTCGAGCAGTTCCGCGCCGAGTGGCCGCTCGCGGATCGCGCCGTCGCGGACATCGACCTGGACTTCACGATCGACAGCCACCACCGTGAGATGTCGCTGCGCCTGGTCTACGTGCACATGATCCAGGAGTACGCCCGGCACAACGGCCACGCAGATCTGCTCCGTGAGGCGATCGACGGCACGACCGGCCGGTGAGGCTGCCACAGCCGACGGCGGCGGGACGGCATCATGAACCCATGACGCGCACCCCTGCCCTGGCCGCCCTCACGACCACGGTGGTGCTCCTGCTCGGTGCGTGCGGCGCCTCCGACGACGAGCCCGCGGCGTCCGCCCCGACCCCCAGCACGGCCGCACCGTCGTCCGCCTCCCCCACCGCCACGCCGGTGGCTGCGACGACGACACCCGCTCCGACGCCGAGCACGACCGCGCCGACCGCCGCGGCCCCCACCGGCAAGCTCATCTCGTACGAGACCGAGGACGGCGGCGTCATGATCACCCGGGCGTCCGACACCGGCAAGCTCACGGGTGCGCCGTCGGACTTCAAGGCCTTCATCGCCCGCGAGCTGGAGGACGCCGCACCGGAGGAGGGCTGCACCGAGAAGCCGCAGATCTCCGTCGACCGGCTCGACACCGGCGGCTGGGCCCGTGGCGGCCACTTCATCCCCCAGTGCGGCGGCTACGCGACGTTGTGGGCCAGGTCGGGCGGCAGCTGGCAGGCCGTGTGGAGCGGCCAGTCGCTGGTCGAGTGCTCGACCCTCACGAAGCACCGGTTCCCCGCCCGGGTCGCCGGCAAGCAGTGCCTCGAGGGCGACGCCACGGTGCCCTACGCGGGCTGATCCGGCGCGGTCAGCACCGCCAGCAGCGGCGTGACGAGGCGCAGGAAGCGGTCGGGCGACGCGTTGGCATTGGTGACCTGCCGGATGGCGACGCCGATCGCGTAGTCGACCGCCGCCTCCGCGAGGATCTCGAGCGTCTCGTCGTCCGGCGCCCCGGACGGTGCGAGTGATCGCAGGACGACGCCGGCCTGCTCGACCGCCGCCTCCTGGCGGCGCGTCTGCACCGCGGCCAGACGCGGGTCGCCGATCGTGTCGAGCAGCAGCTCCAGCTCGAAGCGCACCCACCCGGACGCGGCCGCTTCCGCGGCCCACGCGCGGACGTGGTCGAGCACGTCACTGGTCGAGGCGGCATCGGTGACCCGGCGACCGAGGTCGGCGATCTGCTCGGCCTGGAGCACCTCGAGCACGCCCAGGGCCAGGTCGGCCTTGCTGCCGAAGCTGGAGTAGACGATGCCGGTCGTGAACCCGGCGTCCTTGGCGACCGCGGCCACCGACGTCGACACGTAGCCGTCCCGCAGGAAGACGTCGCGCGCGACCCGCAGGACCGTCTCCCGGTTGAGCTCCTGCACCTGGCTACGAGTCAGGCGTGTCATGGGCCCCAGCGTAGTCAGGCCGGCGGCTAGATGTCGGCGGAGTCTCCGTCGTCGGCGCCGTCGCTGCCCGGTGCCTGCAGCTGCCCGGGCGCCTGCCCGGGACCCTGCCCTTGGCCGGGGACCTGACCGCGCATCTGGACGGGCACCTGACCGGGCATCCCGCCCGGGCCGCCGCGTCCGCCGTCCCCGTCGTCGCCGGCCGCCCCGAGCGCGACACCGGCGCCGACACCCAGCGCCACCACGACGACGCCCGACACCACCACGCTGCGGGTCGACCACGTACGGGTGGCGGACTGATCCGTGCCCTGAACATCGCTCATGGTGCTCATCGTCCCCGCACTCCCTGTCACGAACCTGTGAGCCCGCCCATCACGGGCTGGGTGGCGATTCACAGGGTTCGCACAGCCACCCCTCATGCGATCCGCATCTGGCGCGCACACACTGGACGCATGGCCCCTTCACTGACCCGCGCCGACGGGTCCCCGCTGCGCGTGCTCGTCGTCGACGACGAGATCAACATCGCCGAGCTGCTCCAGATGGCACTGCGGTACGAGGGCTGGGACATCCAGACCGCGCACACCGGACGCAAGGCCGTCGCCGCGGCCAAGGAGTTCACGCCCGACGCGATCGTGCTCGACATGATGCTCCCGGACTACGACGGCATGGAGGTGCTGCGCAAGGTGCGCGCCTTCGCCCCCGAGATCCCGGTCCTGTTCCTCACCGCCCGCGACTCGGTCGAGGACCGGGTCGCCGGGCTGACGGCGGGCGGCGACGACTACGTCACCAAGCCGTTCAGCCTCGAGGAGGTCATCGCCCGGCTGCGCGGACTCATGCGCCGGGCCGGAGCGCTCGACGCCAGGCCGAGCTCGGTCATCACCGTCGGCGACCTGACGCTCGACGAGGACAGCCACGACGTCATCCGCGACGGCCGCGAGATCGACCTGACGGCGACGGAGTTCGAGCTGCTGCGCTTCCTGATGCGCAACCCCCGCCGGGTGCTCTCGAAGGCCCAGATCCTCGACCGGGTGTGGGACTACGACTTCGGCGGGCAGGCCAATGTCGTCGAGCTCTACATCTCCTACCTGCGCAAGAAGATCGACGCCGGCCACGAGCCGATGATCCACACCAAGCGCGGCGCCGGATACGTCCTGAAGCCCGCCGCTTAGCCCCCGCTGAGTGTGACGTTTCTGCAGGGCAGCCCGCGGTGCGGTCTGCAGAAACGTCACACTCAGCGGGAAGGCGAGCTCACAGAGTCCTCACAGGCCGGTCACCGGCGATCCCGAGGTGGAGCGGTCACACTGGTCGGCATGGTTGCCCCTCGCCCGGACGCGACGTGAACGTGCGTCTCCTGCCCACGTCGCTGACCGGACGCCTCGTCGTCACGGTGGTGACCCTCGTCGCCGTCGTGAGCCTGCTCGTCGCCTTCGTGGCCACGGTCGTCATGCGGTCGTACCTGACCGACCAGCTCGACCGACAGGTCGAGGGATCCCTGGAGCGGAGCCGGATCGTGAACGCCGGGCAGGTCCAGGGCATCGACCCCGGCGAGCGGCCGAACGGCAACCGTCCGCCACCGGACGCGCGCGGCAACCGCGACGGCAGCCTCACCGCCGTCATCGGCACCGACGGTGCCGACGGCCGCTCGATCACGTCGTCCGGTGAGTTCCGCCAGCTGACGACGTCGGCGCTCGACGCCCTCGACGAGGTCGAGCCCGATCGGGACCCCGTCACGATGCAGGTGCCGGGCCTGGGCTCGTTCCGCGTCGCCGCGGCGACCACGTCGACGGGCGACACCCTCGTGCAGGGTGTCCCGACCGCCGACGTGGACGACACGATCCAGACCCTCGTCTGGTGGGAGGCGCTCCTGGGCGTCACCGGCATCGGGATCGCTGCCGTCGCCGGCCGGGTCCTCGTGCGCCGCCAGCTCCAGCCGTTGCGCGAGGTCGCCGCCACCGCCCACCAGGTCACGGCCATGCCGCTGTCGTCGGGCCAGGTCGGCGAGACCGTCCGCGTGCCCGAGACGCTGACCGACCCGACCACCGAGGTCGGCCAGGTGGGCGAGGCGCTCAACCAGCTGCTCGGCCACGTCGAGCAGGCGCTCGATGCACGGCACGAGAGCGAGCAGCAGGTGCGCCAGTTCCTCGCGGACGCGTCGCACGAGCTGCGCACCCCCCTGTCCACGATCAAGGGCTACGCGGAGCTCAGCCGGCGCACGGGACGGGCGGACCCTGACCAGATCCTGGCCAAGGTCGAGTCGGAGGCGGGCCGCATGTCGACCCTCGTCGAGGACATGCTGCTGCTGGCCCGCCTCGACGCGGGACGCGAGGTCGATCGTCGTCCCGTCGACCTGACGCGTCTGGTCGTCGAGGCCGTCAACGACGCCCGGGTCGTCGATCCCGGTCGCCGGTGGACGTTCGACGTGCCTGACGAGCCGGTGACCGTGACCGGTGACGAGCAGCGGCTGCACCAGGCCGTGACGAACCTGATCACCAACGCGACCCGGCACACCCCTCCCGGGACGGTCGTCGACGTGCGGCTCACGGTCGGCGACGTGGTGCGCATCGACGTCCACGACAACGGCCCCGGCATCGACGCGGCCCTGCTGCCGGCGGTGTTCGAGCGGTTCACCCGCGGCGACTCGTCCCGCACCCGGGCCTCCGGTGGCGCCGGTCTCGGCATGTCGCTGGTCAAGGCGATCATGCACGCCCACGACGGCGACGCCTCGGTGACGAGTGTCCCCGGCGACACGACCTTCAGCCTGACCCTGCCGGTCTGACCCCCGCGGAGCACCGTCCGACGGTCACAGGACCGGCACAGAGTGTGCACACCGGCCGCCCATCCTGGCGCCGCATCGTGAAGGCATGACCTCGACCACGATTCCGGCGCAGGACGCCCTGCAGCCGCGCGACGCCACCTACACGGCCCCACCGGCCACGCCGTCGTTCGCTCGCCGCCTCTGGCGCGGACGCACCGACGACTCACCGCTCGTCCGTCCGGCCCTCCTCGGCCTGCTGCTCGTCACCGCAGCCCTGTACCTGTGGGGACTGGGGGCCTCGGGCTGGGCCAACTCCTTCTACTCGGCCGCCGTCCAGGCCGGCTCAGCGTCCTGGAAGGCCTTCTTCTTCGGCTCGTCGGACGCGGCGAGCTCGATCACGGTCGACAAGACCCCGATGGCGCTGTGGCCGATGTCGCTGTCCGTCCGGATCTTCGGCCTGTCGTCCTGGTCGATGCTGGTGCCGCAGGCCCTGATGGGCGCCGGTGCGGTCGGCCTCCTTTACGCAACGGTGCGCCGCACGACGCAGAACGCCTGGGCGGGTCTTCTCGCCGGAGCAGTCCTCGCCGTCACCCCGGTCGCGGTGCTCATGTTCCGCTTCAACAACCCGGACGCCCTGCTGACCCTGCTGCTGATCGGCGCCGTCCACGCGACGATCCGCGCGATCGAGTCTCCCCGGCGAGCCGTGCGCTGGCTCGTCCTCGGCGGCGCGCTGATCGGCTTCGCCTTCCTGACCAAGATGCTCCAGGCCTTCCTGGTCCTGCCGCCCCTGGCCCTGGTCTATCTCGTGGCCGCGCAGGTCTCGATCGGCACGCGCCTCAAGCACCTGCTGATCGCCTTCGGATCGATGGTCGTCGCAGCCGGGTGGTGGATCGTGATCGTCGAGCTGTGGCCGGCATCGAGCCGTCCGTACATCGGTGGATCGCAGAACAACTCGATCCTCGAGCTGACCCTCGGCTACAACGGCTTCGGACGCCTGAACGGCAACGAGGTCGGCTCCGTCGGTGGCGGAGGCGGCAACGGCGGAGGCAGCTGGGGCGAGACGGGCCTGTTCCGGATGTTCAGCTCCGAGATCGGCGGCCAGATCGCGTGGTTGCTGCCCGCGGCTCTTGCCCTGCTCGTCCTCGGGCTCTGGTTCAGTCGGCGCGCGGGACGCACGGACCGACAGCTCACCGGCCTCATCGTGTGGGGCGGCTGGCTGCTCGTCACCGGGCTGACCTTCAGCCTCATGGCCGGCATCTTCCATGCCTACTACACCGTCGCGCTCGCTCCCGCCATCGCCGCACTCGTCGGCATCGGTGCCTCGGTCCTGTGGGAGCACCGCTCCTCACCGGTCGCGACGCTCGGGGCCGGGTTCGTCATCGCCATGACCGCGGCGATGAGCTTCGTCCTGCTCGACCGCGCCTCGGGATTCGTGCCGTGGCTCAAGTACGCGATCGTGGTGATCGGTGTCGCCAGCGCCTTCCTCATCGTGCTGCAGCGCTTCCTCCCGCACCGCGTGCTCATCGCGATCGTGGCCACGGCGCTGGCGAGCGTCCTCGCTGGGCCTACGGCGTTCGCCGTCGACACCGCCGCGACCCCGCACACCGGATCGATCCCGACCGCAGGCCCGAGCGCGGGCGGCATGGGCGGCGGACCCGGCGGCGGCGGACGC
>JAOPWZ010000069.1 GCA_025965435.1 Aeromicrobium sp. | reverse complement strand
GCGTCCGGGCGCGGGAAGCTTCCCGCGCCCGGACGACCCTTGCCCTGCCAGCGTGGTAAACCGCAGCGCGGCCCGGCGCCGTCTGAGGTAGCTCAGGCGCCGGGCTGAGGCAGGGCCGGAGGGCAAGTTACGCAGTTCGTCCGATGTGGGGGTGGCACCTCAGCGACGAATGTTGGTCATGAGGAAAGGAACCATCATGATCAACGACTACACCTTCCAGATCGAGTCCCAGCAGCACGAGCGTGAGCTCACCGAGCGCCTCGAGCGTCGCCGCCTCGCGGCGGAGCGCGCGGTCACCGAGCACGGTGGATCGCGGCTCGCGGTCATCGCGCACCTGGCGCGCCAGGCTCGCGGGGGTCACTCCGCCGCCGCCCACCCGGCCGGCTGGTGACCCGTCCTAGTCGCGCGGTCCGTCGGCCCCGGGGAGAGTGTCCTCGAGCATGACGGGCCGCGCGACGATCGTGCCGAAGACGGCGATGAGCGTCGCCAACGCGATCAGCGCGATCAGCGGCACCGTCCACGAGCCCGTGAGGTCGTGGAGGGCGCCGACGCCGAAGGGCCCCATCCCGGCGATCAGGTAGCCGACGCCCTGGGTGGCGACCGACAGCGTCGCGGTGCCGGCCGTCGTCCTCGTGCGGCGCGCGATCATCGTCAACGTCCACGTGAAGGCACCACCACCCAGGCCCAGCAGGAGCGCCCACACCCACGGGACGGTCGACGGGGCGAGCAGCACGCCGAGCCAGCCCGCGACGGTGAGCGCCGAGAAGGCCCAGGGCAGATAGGGACGATCGCCGACCCTCGCGATGAGCCACGGCAGGGCGAGCGTCAAGGGGATGCCGACCGCGCTGATGACGCCCAACAACGTCCCCGCGTACCCGTCCGACACCCCGCTGTCGGTGAGGATCTCGGCGAACCAGCCGAACTGGGCGTAGGCGGCGGCCGACTGCGACGCGAAGATCAGCACCATGGACCAGGCGACGGGAGACCGGGCCAGGTCCCGCAGGGGGAGTCGTCCGTTGTCGACGGGCCCGGTGTGCACGTCGCGACGCAGCAGCACGAGCCACGGCACCACGGCGACGCCGGCGAACAGCGCCCACACGCCGATCCCCGTCCGCCATCCGCCGAAGGCGTCCGACAACGGGACCGTGGCGACCGATGCGACGGAGGCGCCGGCCATGAGGGCCGCGCCGTACAGCGAGCTGACCAAGGGGATGCGATCGGGGAAGTGCACCTTCACCAGCGGCGGGAGGATCACGTTGCCGACGGCCGCACCCGCGAGGGCCACCACGCTGCACAGCAGGAACACCGCTCCGTCGTCGACCACGGCCCGCGCGACGAGACCCGCCACGATCAGCGCCAGGCTGAGGGCGGCCGCACGGTGCAACCCCAGGCGCCGGACGGTGCCGGCCGATCCGACGCCGAACACCGCGAAGCACACGACCGGGAGCGTCGTCAGGATGCCGCCGACCGTGAGGCTCATGCCCAGGTCGTGCCGCACGGCCTCCAGGACGACGCCGATGCTGCCGATCGCGGCCCGCAGGTTCGCTGCCAGCAGCACGATCGCGGCGCCGACGAGCCAGCGGCCGCCGGTGGTGGGGACGGACGGGCTCGGGCTCACGATCCACCATCCTGCCCGCTGCCGGTCGGCGGGCAGGACCGGGGCCGGGCGTTGCCCGGGGACCGTGGCGAATCCCTCATCGGGCCACGCGTCGATCGCCACGTGCATGCGCGGGTAACCTCGACGGGTGACGACCCTCGAGGGCACCCCCAATCCCGAAGCGCCCAATCCGCAGCTGCCGATCGTGCAGAAGCTGCGCATCCGCTACGCCAAGCGCGGCCGTCTTCGCTTCACGAGCCACCGCGACTTCGCCCGGGCGTTCGAGCGCGCGGTGCGCCGCGCGGGCATCCCGATCGGCTTCTCGTCCGGCTTCACGCCGCACCCGAAGATCTCGTACGCGAACGCCTCGCCGACCGGCGCGGCGAGCGAGGCCGAGTACCTCGAGATCGGCATGACCCGTCCGTGCGACGCCGACGAGGTGCGCCGGCTGCTCGACTCGGCGCTCCCCGCGGGGCTCGACATCGTCGACGTCGTGGTGGCGCGTCCCGGCGCCCTGGCCGACCGTCTGCAGGGCAGCTCGTGGCAGATCGCGCTGCCCGGAGTCACGGGCGAGCACGCCCAGTCCGCGGTCGACGGATTCCTCGCCGCCGAGGAGGTGTTGATCGAGCGGATGATGAAGCGCGGGCTGCGGACGCTCGACTGCCGTGCCGCGGTCCTGCGGCTCGCGGCGCGTTTTGAGCAGACCCCGATGGGCCCATGTGCGATACTGGACGTGGTTGTGCGACACGACACACCGTCGATACGACCAGACGACGTTCTTGCCGGACTCCGATCCAGCGGGGGCCTCGAGCTCGAGCAGACGCCCATCGCGACTCGCTTGGCCCAGGGTCCTCTGGACACGGAAGATGGCTCGGTAGGCGATCCACTTGCCTTCGACCGCGACGCATCCTGACCGGGTGCCGACCGCGGCGGCAGGTGTGGGAGTCGATGTGACAAACCGGAGCACGCCGTCACACCCCCGGCGCGTGGCGCAGGGGATTGACCGAACTTAAGGTCCGCATCGCCGGACCGCATACGTGCCCCGCACCGATCCTGATCGGAGCAGGGCGAAGGAGAGCGCATGCTCGACGACAACGAGACACCGACCGACAGCACCCCCGACGCGCCGCGCACCCGCCGTCGCGCCGCAGGACGCCCAGCAGGTCCGCCCGCCGCGGTGAGCTTCTCGGTCCCCGTGGCGCCCGTCGCGCCCAAGGCCGCCGAGGTCGCCCAGGCCCCTGCCGAGGCCGACGAGCCGGTCGAGGCCGTCAAGGCCCCGGCCAAGAAGGCTTCGGCCAGGCGTCCCGCCAAGAAGGCCGCACCGAAGCCCGAGCCGGTCACCCCGGACGAGGACCAGGCCGAGCCGAGCCAGGACGACCAGGAGCCCGTCAAGGCGGTCGCCCCCTCGGCCACGGCCGCGATGTTCCAGGCCCCCGAGCCCGGCCTCGCACCGGCTCGCACCAAGCCCGTCGAGACCGACGCCGACACCGACAGCGCTGACGTCGAGACCGACGACAGCGACGACGAGGACGAGGATCCCGACGCACCCCGCCGTCGCCGCCGCAGCCGTGGCGGACGTCGTCGCCGCAAGGGCGAGAGCGACACCGAGGAGTCGTCCGAGGACGAGTCCGACGACGGCGACGAGACCGAGGACGACGGCAACGGCGGCACCCGCCGCCGTCGTCGCCGCGCCCGTGCCGGCGAAGGTGCCGACACGCAGCCGGACGATCCCGAGAACACCGTCGTGCGGGTCCGCAGCGGCCGCACCGCCTCGGACGAGATCACCGGTGTCCAGGGGTCGACCCGCCTGGAGGCCAAGAAGCAGCGCCGCCGTGAGGGCCGCGAGGCCGGCCGCCGCCGCGCCCCGATCGTGTCGGAGGCCGAGTTCCTGGCCCGCCGCGAGTCGGTGCACCGCGAGATGGTCGTGCGCCAGCGCGACGACTACACGCAGATCGCCGTGATCGAGGACAACGTCCTGGTCGAGCACTACGTGGCCCGCGAGTCGCAGGTCTCGATCATCGGCAACGTCTACCTCGGCAAGGTCCAGAACGTCCTGCCGAGCATGGAGGCCGCCTTCGTCGACATCGGCGCCGGCCGCAACGCCGTGCTCTACGCCGGTGAGGTCGACTGGACGACGCTCGGCAACGGCAAGGCCCGCAAGATCGAGGACGCGCTCACGCCCGGCCAGACGATCCTGGTGCAGGTCAGCAAGGACCCGATCGGCCAGAAGGGCGCCCGCCTGACGAGCCAGATCAGCCTTCCGGGCCGGTTCCTGGTGCTCGTGCCCGGCGGCCAGACCAGCGGCATCTCGCGCAAGCTGCCCGAGAACGAGCGCGCCCGGCTCAAGGCCCTCCTCAAGGAGGTGCTGCCCGACAACACCGGCGTCATCGTGCGCACGGCGGCCGAGGGCGCCACCGAGGACCAGCTGACCCGCGACGTCACGGCGCTGTCTGCCCGGTGGGAGGTCATCGAGGCCAAGGTGGCCGCCGGACAGGCTCCCGAGCTGCTGTACTCCGAGCCCGACCTGATGATCAAGGTCGTCCGCGACCTGTTCAACGAGGATTTCCACGGTCTCGTCGTCGAGGGTGACGACGCGTGGGACATGATCAAGGGCTACATCGACCACGTCGCGCCCGATCTCGCCGATCGCGTGAAGCGCTGGGACAACCCCGAGGTCGACGCGTTCACGTCGTACCGGCTCGACGAGCAGATCCACAAGGCGCTCGACCGCAAGGTCTTCCTGCCGTCGGGCGGCTCGCTGGTCATCGACCGCACCGAGGCCATGACGGTCGTCGACGTCAACACCGGCAAGTACACCGGCTCCGGGGGCAACCTCGAGGAGACGGTGACCAAGAACAACCTCGAGGCCGCCGAAGAGGTCGTCCGCCAGCTCCGGCTGCGTGACATCGGCGGCATCATCGTCGTCGACTTCATCGACATGGTGCTCGAGAGCAACCGCGATCTCGTGCTGCGACGTCTTGTCGAGTGCCTGGGTCGCGACCGCACCCGTCACCAGGTCGCCGAGGTGACCTCGCTCGGGCTGGTCCAGATGACGCGCAAGCGCATCGGCACGGGACTGCTCGAGTCGTTCAGCCACGAGTGCGACCACTGTCACGGTCGCGGCGTCGTGATCCAGGACGCCCCGGTCGAGCCCAAGCGCGACGAGCCCCGTCGTGGCGGTCGCGGTGGCCGTGGCGGCAACGGTGGCGGCGGCAACAACGCCGGTGGCGGCAACAACGCCGGTGGCGGCAACAACGCCGGCGGCCGTGGCCAGCAGGGCAACGGCGGCCCCAGGGGCCCGAAGCCCGTGGAACCGAAGGTCGAGATCCCCAAGCCGGACCTCTCCTCGGAGGTGCCCGCGCCGCAGGAGCCGAAGGCCGAGGCCACGCCGGCTGAGCGCCCGAAGGCCGACGCCCCGCAGGTCGAGACTCCGCAGGTCGAGACCCCGAAAGCTGAGACCCCGAAGGCTGAGACCCCCCAGGTCGAGGCCCCGAAGGTCGAGGCTGCCCCGGTCGCACCGTCGGCCGAGAAGCCGGCGACGACCCCCCGCAAGACCCGCAAACGGGGTTCCGCCAGCAAGCCCGCCGGTCCGCCGGCACCCCCCGAGTCGCGCCCTTTCGATGGTGGTGGCAACGGGGGAAATGACCCCGTTTTGACCACAGAGGGTCAGGCTCCGTAAACTAGTCCTTCGGTGCGCACTGCGCCCCGTTCTTGCGCGTCCTGCTGGTTGGTGGGCCGTGCCCCAGATGTGAAATGAGTGAGGATTCCGTGGTGTACGCAATCGTGCGCAGTGGCGGCAACCAGCAGAAGGTTGCTGTCGGCGACGTCATCGAGATCGACAAGGTCGTCCAGGCCGAGGGCGAGACGCTCTCCCTTCCCGCCGTGCTGTTCGTCGACGGCGACAAGGTGACGGCCGACGCCGACTCCCTGGCCAAGATCAACGTCACGGCCGAGGTGCTCGGTCTGACCAAGGGTCCCAAGATCGTCATCCAGAAGTACAAGAACAAGACCGGCTACAAGAAGCGTCAGGGTCACCGTCAGAAGTACACCCAGGTGAAGATCACCGGAATCAAGTAGAGGACTGAGCACATGGCACACAAAAAGGGCGCAGCCTCTACCAAGAACGGCCGCGATTCCAACTCACAGCGCCTCGGCGTGAAGCGGTTCGGCGGACAGCTCGTCAACGCGGGCGAGATCATCGTCCGTCAGCGCGGCACCCACTTCCATCCCGGCACCAACGTCGGCCGTGGCGGCGACGACACGCTCTTCGCGCTGTCGGCGGGTGCGGTCGAGTTCGGCCGTCGTCGTGGACGCAAGGTCGTCAACATCGTCCCGGGCGTTCTGGCCGAGTAGTACGCGAACATTCGCTTTTAGAACAACACGTTCATGGAGGGGCCGTCCGCCATCGCGGGCGGTCCCTTCGTTCCATTTCACGGCTCTCACATCCCGGACCGGGAGAGGGCCCAGCACGGAAGGAGCGGCCTGTGGCTGTCCCCAGCTTCGTCGACAAGGTGACGCTCCACGTCGCGGGCGGGTCCGGTGGCGACGGTGTCGCCTCGGTCCACCGCGAGAAGTTCAAGCCCCTCGGAGGTCCCGACGGTGGCAACGGCGGCAACGGTGGCGACGTCATCTTGTCCGTCGGTGCCGACGTCACGACCCTCATCGACTTCCACCACGAGCCCCACCGCCGCGGCACCAACGGTGCCCCCGGCGCGGGCAACAACCGCAGCGGAAGCAACGGCCAGGACCTGGTCCTGCGCGTCCCCGACGGCACGGTCGTCAAGGACGCCAACGGCGAGGTGCTCGCCGACATGGTCGGTCCCGGCACCGAGCTCGTCATCGCGCCCGGTGGACGCGGGGGACTCGGCAACTCGGCCCTCGCCTCGGCCAAGCGCAAGGCGCCCGGCTTCGCCCTCAAGGGCGAGCCCGGCGAAGAGCTCACGATCACGCTCGAGCTCAAGGTCGTGGCCGACATCGGCCTCATCGGGTTCCCGAGCGCCGGCAAGTCGAGCCTGATCGCCTCGCTGTCGCGCGCGCGGCCCAAGATCGCCGACTACCCGTTCACGACCCTGGTCCCGAACCTCGGCGTCGTGACGGCCGGCTCGACGACCTTCACCGTCGCCGACGTCCCCGGTCTCATCGAGGGCGCGAGCGAGGGGCGCGGCCTGGGCCACGACTTCCTGCGCCATGTCGAGCGGTGTGCCGCGCTGGTGCACGTCATCGACTGCGCGACGGTCGATCCCGGCCGTGATCCGCTGACCGACCTCGACGTCATCGAGGCCGAGCTCAAGGCGTACTCGGAGGCGACCGGCAGCGATCTGCTCGACCGCCCCCGCCTCGTGGCGCTCAACAAGACCGACGTGCCCGACGCGAAGGAGATCGCGAGCTTCGTGCGCGACGAGCTGGAGGCCCGCGGGCTCGACGTGTTCGATGTGTCCGCCGCGAGCCACGCCGGCCTGCGCGAGCTGTCGTTCGCGATGGCGCAGGTCGTGGCCTCGCGCCGTGCCGAGACGCCGGTCGCCGAGGTCACCCGGATCGTGCTGCGGCCCAAGGCCGAGGCTGGTGTGGGGCGTGAGTTCACGATCACCCAGGTCAACGGCCAGTGGGTCGTGCGCGGCGACAAGCCCAAGCGGTGGGTCCGTCAGACCGACTTCAGCAACGACGAGGCCGTCGGCTTCCTCGCCGACCGGCTCAACCGCCTGGGCGTCGAGGACGAGCTGCTCAAGCTCGGCGCGACGGCCGGCGACGACGTCGTCATCGGCGACGAGGACGACGCGGTCATGTTCGACTTCGATCCGCAGATCTCCGCCGGCGCCGAGGTGCTCGGACGCCGCGGTGAGGACCTGCGCATCGACCAGTCCGATCGCCGCACCAACGTCCAGCGGCGAGAGGAGCTCGCGGCCCGACGGGCCTTCGAGGCCGAGCAGCGCGAGGCCCGTGGCCAGGTGCGCGATCCCGACTGGAGCTTCCCCGAGGACGATCCGGCTCTCGACGGTGCGGACGGGGATGACGTCGACCAGGACGATCTCCGGTGACACGGGTCGTCGTCAAGGTCGGCTCGTCGTCGCTGAGCTCGGCCGGTGGTGGCCTCGACGGTGATCGGGTCGACGCCCTCGTCGACGCCCTCGCGGCCGCTCGTGGTCGCGGTGACGAGATCGTGCTGGTCAGCTCCGGCGCGATCGCTGCCGGGCTGGCCCCGCTCGGGCTGGACAAGCGTCCTCGCGACCTCGCGACGCAGCAGGCCGCGGCGAGCGTCGGCCAGGGCGCGCTGATCGCCCGGTACGCCGAACGATTCTCCCGCCACGGCCTGGTCGTCGGTCAGGTGCTCCTGACCGCCGACGACGTGACCCGGCGCAGCCACTACCGCAACGCGTTCCAGACGTTCGCCCGTCTGCTCGACCTCGGCGTGGTCCCGATCGTCAACGAGAACGACACGGTCGCCACGAGCGAGATCCGTTTCGGCGACAACGACCGCCTGGCCGCCCTGGTCTCGCACCTCGTGCACGCCGACCGGCTGGTGCTGCTGTCGGACGTCGACGGGCTCTACGACGGCGACCCGACGGTGGAGGGCTCACAGCTCGTCGCCGACGTCCGCGGCGAGGACGATCTGGCCTCGCTCGACATCGTGCGTCCCAGTGCGTCCGCGATCGGCACGGGTGGCATGGTGACCAAGGTCGAGGCCGCTCGCATCGCGACCGGCGCGGGCATCCCGGTGCTCCTGACGTCGGCCGCGCAGGCGGCGGGCGCCCTCCAGGGGGACGCCGTGGGCACCACGTTCCACGCGACCGGCCGGCGCCGGCCCACGCGGTTGCTGTGGCTGGCCCACGCCAGCCACACCACGGGCCGGGTGCACCTCGACGCCGGAGCCGTGCGCGCGCTGACGCTGCGCAAGGCGTCGCTGCTCCCGGCCGGCATCACGTCGGTGAGCGGGACGTTCGCGGCCGGCGACCCGATCGACATGGTGGGTCCCGACGACGTCGTCATCGCCCGCGGCATCGTCAACTACGACAGCGCCGAGCTGCCGGCCCTGCTCGGTCGTTCCACGCGCGAGCTCGCCGCCGAGCTGGGTGCGGAGTACGAGCGCGAGGTCGTGCACCGCGACGACCTCATGCTCGTCTGAGGCAGCGCCCTAGAATCGTCCCCATGAAGGACCAGGTCCACGCCGCGGCACGCCGCGCCCGCATCGCCGCCGCCACCCTCGCCCTGACGACCCGGGCCGACAAGGACGCCGCGCTGCACGCGATGGCCGATGCGCTCGTCGCCGGCACCCCGGCCATTCTCGAGGCCAATGCGGTCGACGTCGAGACGGCTCGCTCGGCCGGCACGGGCGAGAACGTGATCGACCGCTTGCGCCTGGACGCCGATCGGGTCGGGGCCTTCGCGCAGGGTCTGCGGGACATCGCCGGCCTGCCCGATCCCGTCGGCGAGGTCGTGCGGGGCTCCACGCTGCCCAACGGGCTGCGGATGCAGCAGATCCGCGTCCCGATGGGCGTGATCGGCATGATCTACGAGGGACGCCCCAACGTCACCGCTGATGCCGCGGCGATCTGCCTCAAGGCCGGCAGCGCCGTCCTCCTGCGCGGCTCGTCCTCGGCCGCGCGGTCCAATGCCGCGATCATCGACATCATGCGCGACGCCGTCGCCGGCACGGGCCTGCCCGCCGACGTGATCCAGCAGATCCCGGCCGACGACCGCTCGTCGGCGACCCACCTCATGCAGGCGCGGGGTCTTGTCGACCTCGTCATCCCGCGCGGGGGAGCCGGACTCATCCGCGCCGTCGTCGAGGAGTCGACGGTTCCGGTCATCGAGACCGGGGTGGGCAACTGCCACGTGTACGTCGACGCGGACGCCGATCTGGACATGGCACTCGACATCGTCCTCAACGCCAAGACCCACCGCACGAGCGTCTGCAACGCGGCGGAGTCGCTCCTCGTCCACCAGGCCGTCGCGGACTCGTTCGTGCCGCGCGTCGTCGAGGCGCTGCAGGGTGCCGGCGTCACGGTGCACGGCGACGCGGCGTTCTGCGGCGTCGACGCCGATGTCGTGCCGGCGACGGACGACGACTACGCCGCCGAGTACCTGTCGCTCGACATCTCCGCGCGGGTCGTCGAGTCGATCGACGAGGCGATCGCCCACATCCGCCGGTTCTCCTCGGGCCACACCGAGGCGATCGTGACCTCGTCCCTGGCGGCCTCGACCCGCTTCACGTCGGGGGTCGACTCCGCGGCGGTCATGGTCAACGCGTCCACCCGGTTCACCGACGGGGGAGAGCTCGGCTTCGGCGCCGAGATCGGCATCTCTACCCAGAAGCTGCACGCCCGCGGACCGATGGGGCTGACGGAGATGACGACCACGACGTACGTCGTCACCGGTGACGGCCACATCCGCTGACACCAGGGCCCTCTGTGACAGGTACGTTGGCTCGTCGCCGGTGAGACCGCACTGATAACCTCGTCCCATGCATTCGTTCCTCGCCGCCGCCGAAGAGTCCGAGCACCAGCTGCGTGACATCGGGATCGACCCCTACGCGGTCGGTGCCATCGCACTCGCCATCATGCTCGTCCTCCTGTTCGGTCTGCTGGCGTTCGGCAAGGGTCGCGAGCACTCCTGACCCGCGAGAGCCGTCGCCGGGTCGGCGTCATGGGCGGCACCTTCGACCCGATCCACCACGGCCACCTGGTGGCCGCGAGCGAGGTGCAGTCGTGGTTCGACCTCGACGAGGTCGTGTTCGTGCCGACCGGCGAGCCGTGGCAGAAGGCCGACCGCGTCGTCTCGCCGGCTGAGGACCGCTACCTGATGACGGTCATCGCGACCGCCGCCAACCCACGGTTCAACGTCAGCCGAGTCGACATCGACCGCGGCGGCCCGACCTACACGATCGACACGCTGCGCGACGTCTCGGCGATGCACCCCGACGCCGATCTGTACTTCATCACCGGCGCCGACGCCATGGCGGCGCTGCTGACCTGGCGCGACCACGACGAGCTGTTCGACCTGGCTCAGTTCGTGGGCGTCACCCGTCCCGGCCACGAGATGGACGAGACGACGCTGCACGGCCTGCCGGCCGACCGCATCACGGTCGTCGAGATCCCCGCACTGGCGATCTCGTCGACCGACTGTCGCCACCGGGTCGAGCGCGACGAGCCTGTCTGGTACCTCGTGCCCGACGGCGTCGTCCAGTACATCGGCAAGCACGGGCTCTACCGTCTGCCATCCACCGAAGACCAGTCTTCATGAACAGCTTGGACATCCCATGACAGCCACAGAACGTGCCGTCGAGCTGACCCGCGCGGCCGCCGACGCCGCCGAGGACAAGCTCGCCCAGGACATCGTCGCGTTCGACGTCTCCGAGCAGCTGGCACTGACCGACGTCTTCCTGCTGTGCTCGGCCACCAGCCAGCGCCAGGTCAAGGCCGTCCAGGACGCCGTCGAGGAGCGCATGATCGCCCTAGGGGTCAAGGCGGTCCGCCGCGAGGGGGAGCGCGAGGGACGGTGGGTCCTGCTCGACTTCCAGGACATCGTCGTGCACGTCCAGCACCAGGAGGAGCGCGTGTTCTACGCCCTCGAACGTCTCTGGAGCGACTGCCCGGTCGTCGCGCTCGCGTGACCCGGCAGGTCGTGCTGTGGCGCCACGGGCGCACGGCCTGGAACGTCGAGGGCCGGGTGCAGGGCCAGAGCGACATCCCGCTCGACGAGGTCGGTCACGCCCAGGCGCGCGACGCCGCCGCCCGGCTGGCCACGCTGCGGCCGCACCGCATCCTGAGCTCGGACCTGCAACGCGCGCGTGACACCGCGGCCTACCTGGGCGCAGCGGCCGGCATCGAGGTCGAGCTCGACGAGCGCTTCCGCGAGCTCAACTTCGGCGCGCGCGAGGGCCTGACGTGGCACGAGGCCTGGGAGCAGATGCCGGACGGCATGCGGGCCTGGGTCGACGGTGACGAGACGCAGATCCCCGACAGCGAGACGCACCAGCAGGCCGGTGACCGGTTCGCCGACGGCCTGCGCGCCGCTCTGCCGTCCCTGCCGGACGACGGGGTGCTGGTGGTCGTGGCGCACGGGGCCGTGCTGCGGACGGGCATCTGCACCTTCCTCGGCATCCCCCAGGCGCACTGGGGCACCTTCGGCGCGCTCAACAACTGCTCGTGGTCGGTGCTGGAGGAGACGCCGTGGCGTCTCGACACCCGCTGGCGCCTCACGGAATGGAACGCGGGAACCCTCCCCGAGCCCGTCCTGGCCGACGAGGAGTGACCCGGTTTGGGGAAGCCGAAGGGCACCGGCTAAGATTGGCAAGGCCTTCACAGAGGGCCACAGCGGGGCATTGGCGCAGTTGGTAGCGCGCTTCCATGGCATGGAAGAGGTCAGGAGTTCGAATCTCCTATGCTCCACCGCAGCACCAGAAAGAAACCCTGCTCCCGGTCACGGGAGCAGGGTTTCTTTCGTCGGGGCGTGGCCCCGCAGCAAGGGGTCAGACCACCAGCGCGATCGCGACGACCGCCGGCAACGAGACCAGCGAGGCGATGCTCGTGACCACCGTCATGGTCTTCAGGGCGCCCTGAGTGGTGAGGTTCAGCAGCGACTTGAACATCCAGAAGAAGTTGCTGTTGACCTGCAGCGCGAACATCGAGCCCGACGCGATGGCCAGCCCGATGGCGATGGGTGCCACACCGGTCGAAGCGACCACCGGCGCGATGATGCCGGCCGCGGTGATCGCCGCGACGGACACCGAGCCGATCGCCAGGTGGAGCACCGCCGCCACGAACCAGGCGAGCAGCACGCTGACGATGATCGGCGCACCCGCGTCGGCGGAGAACAGGTCGGACAACGTCTTGTCGAGCCCGGTGGCCTTGATCACCTCGCCCAGCGAGCCGCCGATCCCTGTGACGAGGAGGATCTCGCCGGTCGTCTTGAATCCGGATGCCAGGGCGCCGTCGGTCTGCTCGCCGCCGGTCTTGATCCGGGAGAGCGTGTAGGCGCCGAGCAGCCCGATGAACAGCGCGATGTTGGCGTCACCGAGGAAGGCGATCGAGGGAGTCGAGAACTCGAGCACCTTGGCGAAGGCGCCGAAGGCGATGAGCACCAGCGGCACCAGGATGGGCAGGAGGAGGACGGCGAGCGGCAGGCCCTCGTCGTGGGTGGCGGTACCTGCTCGTGCCTCCTCGCGGGCGTCGCTGGCCGCGGACTCGCGCTCGGCGGCGGCACCGGTCTTCTCGTCCTGCTCGGGCTTCCAGTAGCGGGTTCGCAGCAGCAGCGAGAACAGCAGCGTGGTCACGAGTGCGGTCAACGGCCCCAGCACGATGCCGTAGGCGAGCCAGGTGCCGAGCGGGATGTCGAGCAGCCCGGCGATCGAGACGGCCGCCAGCCCGGGGATGACGAAGACGTAGCCGGCGAAGATGCCCGTGCCGATCGCCCCCGCGAGCAGCGGCAGGCCCCTGCGCCCGACGTGAGGCGCGGACGAACGGGCCAGCGGTGCGGCCAGCACGACCTGGACGTCGACGTAGATCGACGGGAAGATCGTCGACAACGCAGCGGTCAGAGCGTATGGCAGGCGTTCGGGGCCGAACAGCCCCAGCAGGGCATGGACGAGCTTGTGGAAGGTGCCGAGGGAGTGCAACAAGGCGCCGATCAGCACGCCGAAGCCGATCAGGAGGCCCACCTCGGCCATGATCGAGCCGAAGCCGGTGGTGATCGCGGCGAGCGTGTCGGCGAAGCCGACGCCCGAGGCCAGCCCCAGGTACAGCGACGCGACGATCAGCGAGATCACCGGATCGACCTTGACGGCGATGATGAGGCCGACGGCCAGCAGGATCGCGATGGTCGTGTGCAGAACTTCCATGGAAGCGTCCCCCGGGTGCGGTGTCGGTCCGATCTGCACTGTACTGCGACCCAGATCACATCTCCGGGAGGGTCGCTGCGGCGCGTTGGTAGCGTGTGCACGTGCGACGCCCGAGCCTGCGATCCTGCTTCATCGCGGTCGCCGTGGCGATCGTGGCCGTCCACCTCGCGTCGGTCACCCTGGCGGCGCTGCCCCCCAACCGCTACTCGGACGCCACCCGGGCGCAGACGGCCTACCTGGACCCGTACTTCACCCAGAACTGGCGCCTGTTCGCACCGAACCCGATCGCCGAGGACCGCAGCCTGCTCTTCCAGGGGGCGTACATCGATGACGACGGCCGTGCGGCACGCACGGCCTGGGTCGACTGGACGGCGGTCGAGCTCGACCTGGTGCAGCACCGGTTGATCGGCGGACGGGCCGGCTACGTGACCAACAAGCTGGTGTCACCGCTGCGGGCCAGGACGGCGGCCCTCGACGCAGGGCAGCGGCTCGTGGTCACCGGGGCGCCCCAAGCCGATCCGCCCACCTGGACGGCGTTGAGCAGCCAGCTCGAGGCCGCCGGCACGCCACGGGAGTCCGCGCTCGGACTCGTCCGCTACGAGCGGGTGGCGACACAGCTCGGCACGGACGTTTTGGAGTCCAGATATCCCGACCTCGACCTCACGGCGGTGCGCTACGCGGTGCGGCGTCAACCCGTCGTGCCGTACGCGGCGCGCAGCGGATCGGCGGCGGAGCGTGCGGCGGCCAGACCCGCTGCGACGGACGAGATCGGTGGCTGGCGACGCCTCACGCCGGGCTCGGCCGCGGAGCGCGCCGCCGTCCGCGACTTCGACCGGGACCACCGGTGATCGAGCGGGCGGTGGGCTGGCTCACCGGCGAGAAGCACTCGACGTACGGACTCTCCGTCACGCGCATGATCCTGGGCTTCATCGTCGCGAGCCAGCTGGCCGTGAACTGGCCCGACCGCCACTACACGTGGGGCGACGGGTCGCGGTGGACCGAGGAGGTGCTCGCCGGGCGGGGGTGGCCCTCGTTCCTCGGCCTGTTCTCCCAGTCCGGCGGCATCGGGTTCGACCTCGCCTACCTGGCCACGATCCTGTTCGGCGTGCTGATGATGCTCGGCCTGTACACCCGGGCGTCGTCGTTCATGACGCTGCTGCTGTGGGTCTCGCTGTACGTCAGCAACCCCTTCGTCGGATCCGGCGGCGACGCGATCCTGCGCATGGTGCTGCTCTACATGTGCTTCACCGACGCCGGGAGGCACTGGTCGCTGGACGCCCGCCTGAGGGGCCGCCGGGGTGAGGTGGCCGGCCTGGTGCCCGCGTGGATGAGCAACACGCTCCACAACCTGGCGACGATCCTGATCGTGCACCAGATCGTCATGGTCTATCTCGCGTCCGCGTTCTGGAAGCTGCAGAGCGCGGTGTGGAAGGACGGCACCGCGGTCTACTACCCGCTGCAGACCGACGCCTACTCGCCGTGGAGCGACGTGCTGCACCCGTTGTACGCCAGCTCGGCCGTGATCGCCGGCGCCACCTACACGGCCGTCCTGCTGCAGCTGTTCTTCCCCGTGTTCCTGCTCTACCGGCCGACCCGGTTCCTCGCGCTCATCGCCATCACGGGCATGCACCTGGGCATCGGCCTGCTGATGGGAATCATGTACTTCTCGCTGGTCATGATCGCCGTGGACATGATCCTGGTGAGTGATGGCTCGTGGGTGCGGGCGCAGTCGTGGGTGCAGGGCAGATGGCGCGCGTGGCGTCCCAGGGAAAAAAGTCCTGGGACCGCACCGTAACTCCGAGATACTGCCGTCGTTAGAGGTCGTAATGCTCGCCAACATTCCGTGAGTATGTAAGACTACGTCAACTGCGACACGCTGTATCCCCTGCCTATGCGGTCTCGGCGCACCCAGTGCGCGGCACCGAACCACATGACACCAAGGAGCACCTGCCCAGATGAACAAGCTCGCCAGGAACACCCTGGCCCTCGGGACGGCGACCATGATCGTCACCGCCGGCCTCTCGTTCTCAGCCAACGGCGCTGAACCCGTCGTCGCCCGATCGAGTGCCAGCGCCATCACTGCCACGGGGCTGACCGGCATCGTCAACTCAGCGGAGTGCCGCGCGGAGTCGACCGGTCCCGCCACGGCCGGTACCGGCACCTGCGGTGTCGGTCTAGGAGTCAGCCAGCCCGCCGTGACCTCGTTCACCCAGACGGCCTCCACCGATCGCAACGGCCGCAAGGGCACGTCCACCGCCACCGCCGAGGTCGCCGGGACCGGCATCAACGCGTTGACGACCATCGATCTGAGGACCCTCCAGAGCGACGTCGGGACGATCGACACCGGCACCGCGCTCGATGACCTGATCGGCACTCTCGACCCCGTCGTGATCCAGCCCGCGTTCGAGGCCATCCTGACGCCGTTGCTGACGGCGGTCCAGGACAACGCCGTCACGCCGCTGCTCACGGCCCTGCAGGCCAACCTGCCGGTCTCCGTCCGGATCGGTGCTGTCGCGAGCACCTGCGAGGCGACGTCCGGGAGCGCGGCCGGTGGAAACGCGACAGTCGCGGGCATCGACATCCTGGTCGACTTCCCCGGCGCGAACGACCTCGTGGTGCCGGTGGCGCTCAACACCTCCGCCAACTCGCAGGTCGTCGGCGCGATCGCTCCCCAGCAGATCGTCGATCGTCTGCTCATCGGCGTGGAGGACACCCTCACCGCCAGCCTGGACGAGACGATCGGTGACGTCCTCCTCGATGACCTCGCAGGCCTGGTGACTCAGGTCCGGACGGCCTTGCTCGATCCCATCCTCGACCAGCTCGGACCGGCGTTGCTCGATCCGGTGGGCGAGGCGATCAGCCCGGTCCTGAACGGCACCGTCAACAAGCAGACCCCGGCCGCCGACGGTTCGCTCGAGGTCACCGCGCTGGACCTGAACCTGCTCGGCACCGCCGCGACGCTGGACTTGGCCCGTACGAGCTGCGGCCCGAACTCTGAAGTCGCGGGAGTCACCCCGACGTCGCCGGAGCCGACCGCGCCCGGCGGCAACTCGTCGGACAGCGACGCGGATTCTGGTTCCGATGCGGACAACGACGCCGACGGCAGTAGCGGGGCCGGCTCCGACAGCGACGCGGTCGCCGACGCCGATGCGCAGGCCGATGCCGACGTGACGACGACGCTGCCCGCCGCGGGCGCGCCGAACCTGCTCCCGTTCTGGCTGCTGGGCATCGCCCTGCTGCTGTTCGGCGGCGCGGTGCTCGTCAACGAGAGGCGTCGACTGAACGCGACGGTCTAGTCGGTCCGACGCGACTGCCGGTGACCCACCCAGGGTTGCCGGCAGTCGTGCGTCCGGGCCCTGCGAGAAGCTCTCACCTCTAGGATGGTCAGCATGCCCTCTTCGCCCCGGGACGCCGCGGTCGCGCGTCCCCGGCACCGATGGGTGGTCGAGCTGCTGCTGGTCGCCGTGGTGGTGCACTCGGTGGTCCTGGCGCTGTGGCTCGCGCCGTCGAGCCCGCTGCGCGACGCCGCGGGCGACGGTCGACTCGCGTCGTACGTCAACCCGTACTTCCAGCAGGGGCGGGACGTGGTGGGCGTCGGGGCCGAGCGGGTGGACGTGTCGTTCAGCATCCGTGCGCGCGTCGCGCCGGACGGCGGGGGCAGGAGCAGGGCGACGCAGTGGATCGACCTGACCCGGCTCGACGACAAGGCCGGCCGGCACGATCTCACGGTGGGACGGGTTCGGCTGATCGCGCGCCGACTCGCGGCCAACCTGGATCTCGCGTTGGCCGACCTGGACGAGGCCCAGCGCGCGGTCGTGCGGGGCCTGACGGCGAACGAGCTGCCGAGCGTGGTCAAGGTGGCGCTGGAGAAGGCCGGTGGCAGGCCTGCGGCCGTGCAGGTGTTCCAGGCCTACGACCAGATGGCGACGCAGTTCACGTCCTTGTACGCGCAGTCGCGATGGGACGGACGAGTCGTGCAGGTGCAGTTCCGTGTGGGACGTCGCACCGTGCCGCCGTTCGCTGAGCGTGGCACGGCGTCGCTGGACGACGTCGCCGTCAGCCACCTCTCGTTCGGCTGGCGACGGACCGTGCGCGGACCGCTCGAGGCCCGCGAGACCTTCGACTCCTACGTGAAGAAGCGATGATGCGGTCGATGTGGTGGGCGTTCGCCGACGGCGCCAGGCACGCGCGCGGGCGGGTGGACGACTGGCTCGTGGGGGAAAAGCATGCCGTGCGAGCAGCGGCCGTCTGCCGGATCGGCACGGGACTGGCCGTCCTGGGCCTGCTGCTGTCCAACGTCTCGACCCGCGGGATGTGGGTCGGTCAGGCATCGGTGTGGGCCGAGCCCGCGCGGGCCGTCAGCCGATTCCCCGAGCTCGCGCTGCTGGACGGGGTGAGCTCGGACATCCTGGCCCTCGTCTACCTCGTCACGATGCTCGCGACGCTGGCCTTCATCGCCGGCTGGCACGCCAAGGCCGCCAACGTCGTGACCTTCTTGGGGTTCATCGCGATCGTGGCCCAGAACCCCGTCGTCAGCGCGCCCGGCGACGACCTGATCCGGCTGACGCTGCTGTGGATGCTGCTGATGCGCTCGTCGGACCACTGGTCGCTGGATGCGCGACGCCGTGGCCGCCGGCTGGCGGCGGGCGAGGGGGCCGCCCGCGAGGAGGAGGCCCTCCCGCCGTGGCTGTCGACGGGCCTGCACAACGTCGGGCTGGTCGCGTTGTGCGCCCAGACGGTCCTGGCCTCGATGGCCGCGGGGCTCGACAGGGTCGCCGAGCGGCCGTGGCAGCAGGGCACCGCGCTCTACTCGACGATGCAGCTGCCGGAGTTCCGCCCGTTCCCGGGACTGTCGGACCTCTTGAGCCAGAGCACGATCCTGTTGGCGATCGTCACGTACGGGGTGCTGCTGGCGCAGCTGTTCTTCGGTCCGCTGCTGCTCAACACCCACTCCCGGCGGTTCGTGGTCGTGCTCGCGGTGGTCGTCAACGCGATGCTCGCGGTGGTGTTCGGCCTGCCGTGGAGCACGCTCAGCACGATCGCCGTGACGCTGCTGTTCGTCTCCGACGCGACGTGGGAGCGGCTCGAGGACGCCGTGCTCCTCGCGACCCAGCCGGTCACGGACTGGCTCGGCGATCGCTGGTACGACGTGCTCGACGCAGTCGACGGGCTGCGGTACCGCCTCGTGCTGCCCGCCGTCGACTGGGTGAGGTTCACGGTCCTGCGCCGTTGACGCCGCGCCGGCGTTCAGGCGGTCTCGGCGGCCACCCGTCGTCCTGACAGCACGAGGGCGATCACCGGGACCGTGAGCACCGCGGCCGCCGCGTTGAGCGTGCCGAAGCCGCTGACGGCGACGACCACGCCCGCCAGCAGGCCGCCGAGCGCTCCGGCGAGGTTCATCGCGAGGTCCGAGAAGCCCTGGACGAGCGGCCGGTCGGCGGCCTGCAGCGAGGCGGTGAGAGCTGCCGCGCCGGCGATCACGGATGCGGACCAGCCGATGCCCAGCAGGGTCAGGCCGATCGTGATCTGCACCTGGGAGTCGCCCGAGGTGCCTGCGACGAAGACCGCGAGGAGCAGGAGCGACTGGCCGAGCAGGATCGTGCGGTCGTGCCCCCAGCTGTCGCTGAGCCAGCCCATCAGCGGCGACAGGGCGAACATCCCGGCGATGTGCAGGCTGATCGTGAGACCGATGATCTCCAGCGATGCTCCGTGGTCCTCCATGTGCACGGGCGTCAGGGCCATGACCGCGACCATCACGCCGTGGGAAGACGCAATCGCCCAGATCGCCGTGAGGGTGCGGCCACGGACGTGGGGCAGTGCGGCGCGCATGCCGCGCGGAGCCGCCGGGCCACCGGCGGCATGCACCAGCGGATCGGGGCGCAGGAGGACGACGGTGAGCAGACCGGCCACGGCGAAGCCCACGGCCGAGAAGATCATCGGTCCGGCCAGGTCCGGCACACCGACCGACCCGGCCAGCGCGGCGCCCGGCCCGGTCAGGTTCGGGCCGATGACGGCTCCGATCGTCGTGGACCAGACGACGATCGACAGCGACCGGCCGATCTGGTCGGGGTGGGCCCGGTCGACCGCGGCGAAGCGGGACTGCAGGTTGGCGGCGGTGCTGCCGCCGAAGAGGAGCAGCCCGGCGAGGGCCACGGGCAGCGACGACGTCTCCGAACCCAGCACGGTGACCCCGGCACCGAGCGCGCCGCAGAGCCAGCCGAGCGTCAGCGCCGGCCGGCGTCCGGTGCGCGCAGCGATCGACGACAGCGGGATCGTGAACGCGGCAGCACCGAGCGTCAGCATCACGACGGCCATGCCCGCCCAGCCGGACGAGTCGGTGATGTCCTTGAGCAGCAGGCCGCCGACGGCCAGCCCCGCGCCGTTGCCGACCCCGCCCACCACCTGCACCAGCACGAGGACCGAGATGATCCTGCGTTGCGCAGGATCGGGGGCTTCGACAGGCTCAGCCGGCGTGTTCGGGCTCACGGACGCAACCTACCGAACGCAGGCACAGGCCGAGCGAGCAGCGGCGAAGGAGCCGCTGTCGCGGCGAAGCCGCGCGGCCTACCAGATGGAGACGCGCTGCTCCGGGTCGAGCCACAGGGCGTCGTCGGGCGTCACGTCGAAGGCCGCGTAGAACGCGTCGATGTTGCGCACGACCTGGTTGCAGCGGAACTCCGGCGGGGAGTGCGGGTCGACGGTCAGGCGGCGCACCGTCTCGGCGGGGCGGACCTTGGACTGCCACGCCTGGGCCCAGGAGATGAAGAACCGCTGGTCGGGCGTGAGGCCGTCGATGGGCTCGGCGGACGGCTGGGTGAGGCGGAAGGCCTGGTAGGCGATGCCGAGACCGCCGAGGTCGCCGATGTTCTCGCCGATCGTGAGCGAGCCGTTCACCGGCTTGCCGTCGGCGCCGGCGGGGGAGAGGTCGTCGTACTGGGCGATCAGGGCCGAGGTCAGCTGCTCGAAGGCCGCACGATCGTCATCGGTCCACCAGTTGCTGAGCGCGCCCGTGCCGTCGTACTGCGAGCCCTGGTCGTCGAAGCCGTGGCCGATCTCGTGGCCGATCACGGCACCGATCGCGCCGTAGTTGACGGCGTCGTCGGCGTCGGCGTGGAAGAACGGCGGCTGCAGGATCGCGGCCGGGAAGACGATCTCGTTCATCGTCGGGTTGTAGTACGCGTTGACGGTCTGCGGCGTCATGTACCACTCGTCGCGGTCGATCGGCGAGCCGATCTTGGCCAGCTCACGGTCCGTCGCGACGGCGACCGCGCGGCGCATGTTGCCGAGCAGGTCGTCGGGGGTCGTCTCGAGGGCCGAGTAGTCCTTGAACGCGTCGGGGTGCCCGATCTTGGGGTTGAACGAGTCGAGCTTGTCATGGGCGCGCTTCTTGGTCTCGTCGCTCATCCACGGCAGCGCCGTGATGCTCTGGCGGTAGGCCTCGAGGAGGTTCTCGATCAGCTCGGTCATCCGCTCCTTCGACGCGGGCGGGAACTCGGTACGGACGTAGATCTTGCCGACTGCCTCGCCCACCGCGCCCTCGACGAAGCCGACGCCGCGCTTCCACCGGGGGCG
>JAOPWZ010000047.1 GCA_025965435.1 Aeromicrobium sp. | reverse complement strand
GGGCTTTTTCCTGAGTCGCAAGGCAGCACGACAGAGGGAAGTCGAACATCCCTGAGCTGGTCGAGGCCGCCAAGGAGACCGCCAAGACCGGCGTCAGCGAGTTCTGCATCGTCGCTGCGGTTCGCGGCCCCGACCAGCGCCTCATGGACCAGGTACGTGCCGGGATCGAGGCGATCCATGCCGAGGTCGACATCAACATCGCGTGCTCGCTGGGCATGTTGACCCAGGTGCAGGTCGACGAGTTCGTCGAGATGGGTGTCCACCGCTACAACCACAACCTCGAGGCCGCGAAGTCGTACTTCCCCCAGGTGGTGACGACCCACTCGTACGAGGAGCGGTGGAACACCTGCCTCATGGTGCGAGAAGCCGGGATGGAGCTGTGCTGCGGGGGGCTGGTCGGGATGGGGAGAGCATCGAGCAGCGGGCCGAGCTCGCCGCTCAGCTCGCGGAGCTGCGACCTCACGAGGTGCCGCTCAACTTCCTTAACCCCCGCCCCGGGACGCCGTTCGGCGATCAGCAGCTCATGAGCTCGCAGGATGCGTTGCGGACGATTGCCGCGTTCCGGCTCGCGATGCCGCACACGATCTTGCGGTACGCCGGAGGGCGCGAGCTGACCCTCGGCGACCTCGGCACGCGAGAAGGACTCCTCGGTGGGGTCAACGCAGTGATCGTCGGCAACTACCTGACGACGCTGGGCCGCGACCCCCATGAGGACATCGAGCTCCTGGCCGAGCTCGGCATGCCGATCAAGGAGCTGCAGAAGACATTGTGAACACGTTCTGTGGACTCTGCGGGGAGCTGGCAGGCGCCGGCGCGCACGTGCGATGCGTCGAACACCTCCGGCTCGAACCGCCGCGCTACTGCGCGCACTGCCGGCGCCGGATGGCCGTTCAGGTCGTCCCGACCGGATGGTCCGCCCGATGCGTCGAGCACGGAGACACCCAGCCGTCAGACGACGTCATCATGAAGGAGTTGCGAGGAAGTATGCGCGCGTACGCAGTCACCAGCAGTACCAGCCCCGATCTCTCGGAGCTCGAGCTGCCCACACCGATCCCGCAGCGTGCCGAGGTCCTGCTGCGGGTGATCCGCTCGGGGGTGTGCCACACCGACATCCATTTGCGTGACGGCCACTTCGACCTGGGCAGTCGAGGTCGAATGCGCTTGACGGACACCGGGGTCCCGTACCCGCGGGTCATGGGTCATGAGGTGGTCGGCGTGGTGGTGGCCGCCGGCCCGGACGCATCCGACGTCGAGATCGGCAGCAGGCGGCTGGTGTATCCCTGGATCGGCTGCGGTAGATGCTGTGTGTGCTTGGACGGGCGAGAGAACGCGTGCGCCCGGGGACGCAGCATCGGTGTGGCCCGGCTTGGAGGGTATGTAGACCACCTGCTCGTGCTACCTCGTCGACATCGAGGGGCTCGATCCGAGCCGGGCAGCAACGATAACCTGCTCGGGGCTGACCGCCTACAGCGCGGTCAATAAGGTGCTGCCGCTCCGGGCCGACGCGCCGGTGGTGGTGATCGGTGGCGGCGGCGTCGGGCTGACCGCGGTAGCCACCCTCATCGGACGTGAACACCGTGCGATCTGCGCCGTCGACCTCTCCGACGCCCATCTCGCCGCGGCACGGGAGCTGGGCGCATCCACCACGGTCTCGGCACGCACCAACGACCTGTCCGGCAAGGTCATGGCAGCCACCGGGTCGCCCGTCGACGCCGTGATCGACTTCGTCAACAACGACCAGACCACCTCAGCGGCATTCGACATGCTGAACAAGGGCGGGCGGATGGTCCAGGTCGGACTGTTCGGCGGCGAGGCCACGATCTCGACCGCGCTGCTGACCCTCAAGATGCTCACGATCGAAGGAAGCTACGTCGACACACTGGCCGAGTTGAACGAAGTCGTCGCCCTCGCGAAGCGAGGCACGGCCCCCCCACATCCCTGTCATCGACGCCGAGCTGAACCTTGCCGGCGTCACGGACGCCCTGGACCGACTGGCCGCCGGTGGGGTCACGGGCCGAATCGTCCTGAGAGGAGCAGACCAGTGACGAAGCACGCGACCGTCGACCCCACCACTGGATCTCTCGTCCGCGAGTTCGACACGATGACTGACGCCGAGGTGAACAGCTGCCTCGAGGCGGCGCACGCCGCGTACGGCACGTGGCGCCGCACGAGGCTGTCAGACAGCGTCGAGTTGCTGCAACGGATCGCGGACCTTCACCGTGAGCGGTCCGACGGCCTGGCCGAATTGACGCCTCTCGAGATCGGCAGACCAATCTCGCAGGCCAAGGGCGAGGTACGGCCTCCAGGTGGACGACATGGTCCTCGACCTAGAACCACACTCGGGCTGACCCTTGAAGGGTTGGCTTGTGCCGCCAGCGCTCGTGGTCGGTCCCGGTGCGGGAGACGATCGCGAGCTCCTTTCAAGCGGTAGTTGGGGGACTGAGAGTGTTGGGTTCTGAGTCAGGTAGTCCCACGTCTCCGCCATGGCGTTTCGGTGTGTCGCGACCAGGTCCAGGATTCGATCCACCCTCCACTTACCCTCCAGATTGAGCCGTCAAGTGCCGTGATTTCTAAGGTATGGTCGGAGGTGGGCAAGACCTGTAATTCCCTACCAACTGAGGGAATTCGCTGTTGTCCGGCAATGATCGTCACGCTTCGAAAAGCCCCTGATTTCTCCAGGGGGTCGCAGGTTCAAATCCTGTCAGCCCGACAGAAAACCGCCTCTGACCAGCGGAAACGCTGATCAGAGGCGGTTTTGTATTTGAGCTCGAAGCCGCTGTTAACCACTTATTCACCATTTATTGCCGGAGGCTCGCCCTCGGCCCGGACGGCCAGTTCGTCAAGCACATGGGCGACGTCTGCCGCTATGGTCGGCTTCGAGATGTAGAACTCCCGAGTGATCACGGACGACGAGTGTCCCAGTTGTCTGGCCGCGGTCTCCGCATCCACACG